>JBBRFU010000079.1:0-16882 GCA_038241315.1 Acidimicrobiales bacterium
CCGCGCCCGCCACGACGACCGCGATGACTCCCAACCCCCGAAGGAGAGCTGAGACCCTGCACATCGCGCGGTGGTCACGTGCGAAGGGGCTTCGACCACCTTTGCCACACGTCGGGCGCGGGTGTCGGCTGCCTTGGCCCCGGTGATCGACTCGGCCTGCGCTCGCTGGCGGCTGTAGCTGAGCGACGCCGAAGCTCGACGACCCTCGGCGCGTCATCGAGATCGAGCCGGACCTTGACTGCGTCGCCGGCGCCACGGCCCGTCGCCTTCCGGGTCTGGGCATTGAACGAGAGCAGGAAGCGCCCGCCCATCGAGGCGATCGTGTTCGGTACCAATAGCCGCCGTCGATGGTCACGACCACCGGCACGCGCGCTCCGCGCTCGAAAACGGCAACGACGTCGGGCGGGACGACGATGCCCACGTCGTTCCCACCGGCGTGCTTCGAGCGTGGTGCAGAAGGTCTGCGAGGTCGCCGCCATCAATCGATGCCACCGAGGTCGGTGGGGGAGGGCGGGGCCAGCGCGGCCCGGATCTCCACGTGGCGCAGGAGGAAGGCGCGCTCGTCGAGCCGCTTGCGCCGCAGCCACGCCGTGACCTCGTCGTTGCTCTTGCTGGCGTTGCAGGGGCCGCACGCCGGGGCGATGTTCTCCAGCGTGTACCGCCCGCCCCGGGACAGCGCCAGCACGCAGTCGCGCTGCAGCGGCCGGTCCGTCGCCCCGCAGTAGGCGCAGCCACCCCAGGCGGCCTGGAGCGCGGCCCACTGGGCGTCGCTGAGGTCGTGCTCGACGCGATCCATCCGCCGCTTGCGCTTGCGAGCCCCTCTGGCCTTGCGACTCCGGTCGACCGCCACCCCGCCAGCGTAGGGACGGCCGCGCCGGTCGCCGAGCCCCGCCCGGCGGGCGGTGGCTCAGTCGGCGCTGGCGGTGGCGACGGGATCGGCGCGGTCGACCGGGTCGGCGCGGGGAGCGCGGACCACGGTGGTGCCCGGGAAGTCGCCGGCGTCGCGCCAGTGCTCGAGGTGCTCGGCGTAGCGCATGAGGTTGCCGGGCATCACCACGTTGCGGGCGGCCGCCATGGTGCGCGCTCCCTCGCTGTTGTGGAAGCTCGGCGTGCAGGTGGCGGCGTAGCGCCCGAAGCCCTTGCCGGCCTCCCACAGCAGGGCGAGCCAGGCCTCCTCGGCCTCCTCGGTGGCCTCGATGGACGTGATGCCCTCCTCCTCGGCGGTCGCGACGATGGCCACCAGGTGGCGGGTCAGCTCGTCGAGGTAGTGGTGGAAGTTCAGGCCGAACCCGGCCTGGATGAAGTGGCAGACCAGGAGGTTGGGGAACCCGTTGGTGAGGATCCCGTGGAGGGTGTGGGCGCCGTCGTGCCAGCGCTCGCTGAGCTTCACGCCGCCGCGGCCCACCGGGTCGAAGCCCAACCGGCTGACCAGCCCGGTGGTCACCTCGAACCCCGAGGCGTACACGAGGAGGTCGAGCGGGTACTCGACGCCGTCCACCACCGGACCGGCCGCGGTGACCTTGCGGACGCCCTGGCCGTCGGTGTCGACGAGGTGGACGTTGGGGAGGTTGAAGGCCTGGAGGTACTCGTCGTGGTAGCAGAGCCGCTTGCAGTGCTTGCCGTACCAGGGCTTGAGCTTCTCGGCCGTGGCCGGGTCCTCGACCACCTCGTCGATGCGGTCGCGGAGCGTCTGCATGACCTCGAAGTCGAGGCGCTCCAGCTCGGCGGCCGCCTCGGGCGTGGTGGCCTCCTGCTGGGTGTCGTGCCACAGCAGCCTGGTGGCCCCGTCGCCCACCAGGTTCACCGCGGGCTGGCCGCCGGTGACGGCCTCGGTGAAGTTGCGCATCCGCTCCTGCTGCCACCCGGGCGGCTGGGCCTTCGCCCACGCCGGGTCGATCGGGCTGTTGGCCCGGACGCCCACGGGCGACGGCGTGCGCTGGAAGACGTAGACCTCCTTCGCGGCCCGAGCCAGCTGCGGGACGACCTGGATCGCCGTGGCGCCGGTACCGATGATGCCGACCCGCTTGTCGGCCAGCCGGTCCATGGGCTCGGTGGGGCTGCCGCCGGTGTAGCCGTAGTCCCAGCGGGCGGTGTGGAAGGCCCGGCCGGCGAAGTCGTTGATGCCCTCGATGGCGGGGAGCTTGGCCTTGTGGAGGATGCCGCCGGCGGTGATCAAGAAGCGCGCCGACAGCTCGTCACCCCGGGAGGTGGTGATCCGCCACCGCGAGACCTCCTCGTCCCAGGTGGCGGTGTCCATCTCGGTCTGGAACAGGGCGTGGCGGTACAGGTCGTAGGTGCGGCCGATGCGCTGGCAGTGCTCGAAGATCTCCTGGGCCGGCGCGTAGTGCATGGTCGGCGTGTAGCCGGTCTCCTCCAGGAGGGGGAGGTAGATCAGCGACTCGACGTCGCACATGCAGCCCGGGTAGCGGTTCCAGTACCAGGTGCCGCCGAAGTCGCCGGCCTTGTCGACGATGCGGAAGTCGGTGATGCCCCGGTCCCGGAGGCCCTTGGCGGCCAGCATCCCGGCGAAGCCGCCACCGACGATGACCACCTGGACCTCCGCCTGCACCGGGTCTCGGGTGAAGCCGGGCTCGGCCCACGGGTCGTGGTCGAAGTCGGCGTAGTCGTCGGTGAGCTGGGCGTACTGCGCCTGTCCGTCGGCGCGGAGCCGCTTCTCGCGCTCGAGCCGGTAGCGCTCGCGCGTGTGCTCGATGCGGTCGTCGTCAGACATGAGCGGCTCCACCTCGCGGGAAAACTGGAACGTGTTCCATTTCGCGAGAGAGTCTGCCCCACCACCCGGCCGCGTCAAAGTCGGCGGCGCCCCCCGGCGCCGCGCGCGTCGGCAGCGGGGCCGTGGGCCCCGCTGCCGGTGGTGCGCCGCCGTGGTGCCGGGTGGCCGGCGATCAGTCCAGGTCGAAGCGATCCAGGTTCATGACCTTGTCCCACGCGGCCACGAAGTCACGCACGAAGAGGTCCTGGCCGTCGGCTGCGGCGTACACCTCGGCGATCCCCCGGAGCTGGGAGTGCGAGCCGAACACCAGGTCGGCGGCGGTGGCCGTCCACCGCACCTCGCCCGTGGCCCGATCGCGGCCCTCGTAGACGTGCTCCGACTGCGGGGAGGTGGCCCACTCGGTGCCGATGTCGAGCAGGTTCACCAGGACGTCGTTGGTGAGCGTCCCGGGCCGGTCGGTGAGGACGCCGTCCTTCGACTGGCCGTGGTTGGCGTCGAGGGCCCGCATCCCGCCGACCAGGACGGTCATCTCCGAGGCGGTCAGCGACAGCAGGTTGGCCCGGTCGAGCAGGAGGGTCTCCGGGGAGAGCTTCTCGCCGGGCCGGAAGTAGTTGCGGAACCCGTCGGAGGTCGGCTCGAGCGGCTCGAACGAGTCCACGTCGGTCTGCTCCAGGGAGGCATCGGTGCGGCCCGGCGCGAACGGCACCGTGACCTGGTGCCCCGCGTCCCGCGCCGCCTGCTCGATCGCGGCGCAACCACCGAGGACGATCAGGTCGGCGAGCGAGATCTTCGTGCCGGACGACGCACCGTCGAAGTCCTGCTTGATCCGCTCGAGCACGGGCAGCACCTCGGCCAGCTGGGTCGGGTCGTTGACCTCCCAGTCCTTCTGCGGCGCCAGGCGCAGCCGCGCCCCGTTGGCCCCGCCCCGCTTGTCGGTGTGGCGGTAGCTCGCGGCGGCGCCCCACGCGGTGGCGATCAGCTGGGGCCGGGACAGGCCCGACGACAGCAGCGTCTCCTTGAGGTCGGCGACGTCCTGGTCGCCGACGAGCTCGTGATCGACGGCCGGGACGGGGTCCTGCCACAGCTGCGGCTCCGGGACCCAGGGGCCGAGGAGGCGCGAGACGGGCCCCATGTCACGGTGGAGGAGCTTGTACCAGGCCCGGGCGAAGGCGTCGGCGAGCTGGTCGGGGTGCTCCATGAAGCGGCGGGAGATGGGCTCGTAGATCGGGTCGACCCGCAGCGCGAGGTCCGTGGTGGCCATCATCGGTGCGTGGCGCACGTCGGGGTCGTGGGCGTCGGGCACGGCATCGGCGGCGGCTCCGTCCTTCGGCCGCCACTGCTTGGCCCCCGCGGGGCTCTCGGTGAGCTCCCACTCGTAGCCGAAGAGCGTCTCGAAGTAGCTGTTGTCCCACTGGATCGGCGTCGGGGTCCAGGCCCCCTCCAAGCCGCTGGTGATGGTGTCCTTGCCCTTGCCGGTGCCGAAGCTGCTGATCCACCCGAGACCCTGGGAGTGGACCGGGCAGCCCTCGGGCTCGGGGCCCACCAGGTCGGGGTCGCCGGCGCCGTGGGTCTTGCCGAAGGTGTGCCCACCGGCGATCAGGGCCACGGTCTCCTCGTCGTTCATCGCCATGCGGGCGAAGGTCTCGCGGATGTCGCGGGCCGACGCGGCCGGATCGGGCTGGCCGTTGGGCCCCTCCGGGTTGACGTAGATGAGCCCCATCTGGACCGCGCCGAGGGGACCGGACAGCTCCCGGTCGCCGCTGTAGCGCTCGTCGCCCAGCCACGCGTCCTCCGGGCCCCAGATGACCTCCTCGGGCTCGGAGACGTCCTCCCGGCCGAAGGCGAAGCCGAAGGTCTCGAGGCCCATCGACTCGATCGCGCAGTTGCCGGCGAGCACCAGCAGGTCGGCCCAGGAGAGCTTCCGGCCGTACTTCTGCTTGACGGGCCAGAGCAGGCGGCGGGCCTTGTCGAGGTTGGCGTTGTCGGGCCAGCTGTTGAGGGGGGCGAAGCGCTGGGACCCGTCGCCCGCGCCGCCGCGACCGTCGGCGATGCGGTACGTGCCGGCCGCGTGCCACGACAGGCGGATGAACAGCGGTCCGTAGTGGCCGTAGTCGGCGGGCCACCAGTCCTGCGAGTCGGTCATGACGGCGAAGACGTCCTGCTTGAGCGCCTCGACGTCGAGGGTGGCCACCTCGGCGGCGTAGTCGAAGTCCTCGCCCAGGGGCTCGGGCTTGCGGGCGTGCTGGTGGAGGACCTGCAGGTTCAGCTGGTTCGGCCACCAGTCCTGGTTCGTCCTCGGCCGGCCGGGCTTCACCTCCGGCGCGTCGATCGCCGGGTTCTCGCTCTCGCTTCCCATGTCGGACATCGGGTGCTCCTCGTTCGGGGTTGGTGGTCCTGGACCCGGGCTCCGCTGGTGCGAGGCGCGGGACGCTCGGCGGCGCGACCGGCCCGATGACCAGGGGGGTTGGTCGACGCCGACGACGTGTCGCTCGTCACGGCGACGGTATCTCGACCAGGCGCCGGATGGTACGAAGAACCCAGAGGTTCTCTCGATCCGTTCGATAGCCGTTGCCGATCGCGCCGGGCGGTCCCGGCCCTGGCTCCCTCTCGACCGGCGTTCGCCGCCGGAGGCTCGGCCCGGAGGCGTCCGGGCCGGCGTGGCGTGCGGGGCACGGGGCCGTCCCCTGCAAGACTCGTCCCCGTCCGATCGCGGAGAGGCAGGCGCAGATGGTCGAGGTGAGGCGGCACGCACCCCGGCGGGCGCGGCCCCTCGTGCGGTCGGCGTCCCGCGTCGCCGGTCGGGCCGCTCGCCTGCTCGTCGTCGCCACCTTGGTGGTGGCGGGCGTGAGCGCCTGTGCGAAGGAATCGCCCACCCTCGAGGGGCGGGAGGCCAGCGAGCGGGGCGGGCCGGGGCCCGGCGGCACGGCCGACGGCACCGTGCCCACCGACGTGACGGTGCGGACCTCGGCCGGTGACGCGATCCGTCGGATGCTGCTGCTCAGCTCGAGCGACGGCGGGACCATCACGCTGAGCACCTCGGGCACCGCCTCGACGCTCGCCGCCAGCTCGAAGGACGGCGACGCCCGGGCGGTGTGGTTCGACCCCGCGGTGCCGGCGGGCGTCGACCACTCGGCGTGCGTCACCTGGACCTCGCTCGGCGAGAACACCCAGGGGGGCCTGGCCCTGCGCGTCCGCAACGACGACGGCCGGACGCGGGCCATCACCGTGACCAACAACGTCTTCCTCCAGGCCCGCTGGATCTTCAACCTGCACCTGTGGGACACCGGCGACCGGGAGGCCGACGGCGAGATCCGGCTCCGGGTCTTCCGCCAGTTCGAGCTCCGCGAGGCCGGGTTGGTGCGGTTCCCGCCGGCGCCGGCGCCCGGCGAGCTCCCCGCCCCGCCGGAGGTGGTGGACCTGCCCTGGCGGATGTGCGCGCGGGTGGCCGGTCACGTGCTCACCTTCAAGGTGTGGCCGACGTCGATCGACGAGCCCCGGTGGGACGATCCCCGCCACACCGGCGCCGCGCTCCTCCCCGACGAGTGGGTCTACGCCGGACGGCCCGGCTGGTACGCCGGCCACATCGGTCCGCGCAGCCCGCTCGTGCAGATCGACGAGGTCACCGACCCGTAGGCGGCCGAGGGCCGGCGGCGGTTCGCCCCTGACCGTGGCATGAGCGATGAGTTCGGGGGCAGTGTGGGGTCACCTCACGCGACCCCAGTCCCGCCTCACCGGAGCGACCATGGCCTTCGACCCGTACCTCATGTTCGACGGAACCTGCCGGGAGGCCCTCTCCCGGTACCAGGAGATCTTCGGCGGCGAGCTGTCGATCAGGGCCATGTCGGAGGCGCCCGACCCCGAGGGCATCCCGGCCGAGCAGGCCGACCTGGTGATGCACGGCACGCTCACGTTCCCCGGCCACGTGCTCATGGCATCCGACGCCCCCGAGGGCACCGGCCCGGTCCAGGGGATGTACGTGAGCTTCAGCGCGGCCGACGTCGACGAGGCCGAGCGGGTCTTCGCGGCGCTGTCGGACGGCGGCGAGGTCCAGATGCCGATGGAGGAGGTGTTCTGGTCGCCGCGGTTCGGCATGTGCGTCGACCGCTTCGGCACGCCGTGGATGGTGGGCGCCGAGCCGGTCGAGGCGTCGTGATCATCGTCGCCGGACCGATCCACGTGGCCTCGGCGGAGCGCGATCGCTACCTCGCCGGGTGCCGGTCGTTGACCGAGACGGCGCGCGGCACCGAGGGCT
The DNA here is from genome assembly GCA_038241315.1 of Acidimicrobiales bacterium. Lineage (GTDB taxonomy): Bacteria > Actinomycetota > Acidimicrobiia > Acidimicrobiales > Iamiaceae > Aquihabitans. The sequence continues at coordinate 6,984 of JBBRFU010000079.1, forward strand.
GCCTCGACTTCCACCTGTCGGCTGATCCGATCGAGCCCGATCGGATCAACGTCTTCGAGCAGTGGGAGTCGGTGGCGGCCGTCGAGGCCTTCCGGGGCTCCGGCCCCGCCGGGGAGCAGGCGGCCGACATCGTGCGGGCCGCCGTGGTCCAGCACGAGGTCGCGTCCTCCACGCCCCTGTAGGCGTCGGGTCGCCGATCCGGGCGGTCCGGGCGCCCCCGCCGGGTCGGTACGCTCCCTGCCAGCCCGGACGGGCTGCTCAGCACGGGGGTGCGTGGCATGGCCGAAGTCTCCGAGACCCCGCTGCCCGGCGTGGGCGTGCGGTTCGAGTTCGACACGGCGGAGGGTGCCCGGGTCGGGGTGGTGGCCCACCGCTCGGGCCGTCGGGAGCTGGTGGTCTACGACCGCGACGACCCCGATCTCTCCACCGCCGTCCTGCAGCTCGACAACGACGACGCCCGCACCCTCGCCGAGCTCCTCGGCGCCTCGCAGGTGCAGGAGGTGTACACCTCGATCCAGCAGCAGATCGAGGGCCTGGCCATCGAGTGGCTCACGGTCGGCGCCGGCTCCAGCTACCTCGGTCGGACCATCGCCGACGGCGCCTTCCGGACCCGCACCGGCGCGTCCATCGTGGCCGTGGTCCGCGGCGACGAGACCATCCCCGCCCCCACGCCCGAGCACGCCTTCCAGGTGGGCGAGGTGGTGGTGGCCGTCGGCACCGTCAGCGGCCTGGCCCAGCTGGCCGAGCTGCTCCAGGGGTGAGCGCACCCGTCCTGGGCGTCCTGGCGGCGTCCGGCAGCGACGTGCCGCTGAGCTTCGTGGGCCTGGGCCTGGTGCTGGCCGTGCTCGCGGTCCTGGCGGCCGTCGCCGACCGGCTGGCGCTCAGCGTCATCCCCCTCTACCTCCTCGCCGGGCTGGTCGTGGGCGAGGGCGGGGTGGTGCCCCTCGACATCGACACCGGCCTGGTGGAGACCGCGGCCGAGATCGGCGTCCTCCTGCTGCTGCTGACCCTGGGGCTGGAGTACACGCCCCGTGAGCTGGCCACCGGCATGCGGACCACCGCCGTGCCGGGGTTGCTCGACGCCGTCGGCGGGTTCGTGCCCGGGTTCGGCGTGGGCCTCCTCCTCGGCTGGGAGGTCGAGGTGGCGCTGCTCCTCGGCGGGGTCTGCTGGATCAGCTCGTCGGGCGTCGTGTCCAAGGTCCTCGCCGACCTCAACCGCATGGGCAACCGGGAGACGCCCTCGATCCTCAACCTCCTCGTCTTCGAGGACCTGGCGATGGCGATGTACCTGCCGTTGGTGGCGGCGGTCCTGACCGGTGGTCGGTTCTCGGCCACCGTGGTGTCGGTGGCCGTGGCCCTGGGGGCGGTGGGCGCCATCTTCTTGCTGTCGCTCCGCTACGGCGAGCGCTTCAGCCGGCTGCTCGCGCCCGCGTCCGACGAGGTGCTCGTGCTGGCCACCATCGGCCTGACCCTCCTCGTGGGCGGCCTGGCGCACCGCCTCCAGGTCTCGGCGGCCATCGGCGCCTTCCTGGTGGGCCTGGCGCTCTCGGACCCGGTGCGGGCGCGGGCCGCCGCGCTGGTGGGCCCGCTGCGCGACCTGTTCGCCGCCGCGTTCTTCCTCTTCTTCGCCTACCGCATCGATCCCGCCACCCTGCCGGGGGTGGCCGGGTGGGCCGTGGTGTTGGTGGTGCTCACGAGCGTCACCAAGTTCGCCACCGCCTGGCTGGCCGCGGCACGCGACGGGGTCGCCGTCCCCGGTCGGGTGCGGGCCGGGACCGTGCTGCTGGCCAGGGGCGAGTTCTCCATCGTCATCGCCGCCCTGGGCGCGTCGCGGCCCGACGGCGCCGAGCTCGGTGCGCTGGCGGCCGCCTACGTGCTGATGACCGCCATCCTCGGGCCCCTGGCCACCCGGCAGGCCCACCAGCTCTCGCGGTGGTGGCTGCAGCGTCGCCCGGCGCCGGTGGCCGCTCCGGCCGGCTGACGAGCCCGCTGACGAGCCGGCTGACACAGGCGCCGGTGGCGCCGACGTCGACCCGCTGGGTAGAGGCGGCCGGTGGATCCCTACATCTTGACCATCGGCTTCATCGGCGCGGCCATGCTCGGCGCCTCGGTGCTCCCCCTGCTGCTGGCCGGTCGGCCGATGTCGTTCCCGATCATCTACGTGGCGCTCGGCATGGCGGTCTTCGCCTCGCCCATCTCCCTCCCGCCCGCCGACCCCCTCGCCGAGGGCGACCTGGTGGAGCGCCTGACCGAGCTGGTGGTGATCGTCTCGCTGATGGGCGCAGGGCTGAAGCTGGACCGCGAGGTCGGCTGGCGGAGCTGGGCCACCACCTGGCGCCTGCTCGCCGTGGCCATGCCGCTCACCATCGTCGGCATCGCGCTGCTGGGTTGGTGGATGGTCGGCCTGGTGCCGTCGGCCGCCCTCCTCCTCGGCGCGGTGCTCGCCCCCACCGACCCGGTCCTCGCCGGTGACGTGCAGGTGGGCCCGCCCGGCAGCGAGTCCGAGGACGACGTGCGCTTCAGCCTCACCTCCGAGGCCGGCCTCAACGACAGCTTCGCCTTCCCGTTCACCAACCTCGCCATCGCCATGGCGGCCGCCGGGACGGCCGGTGCGAGCACCTGGCTCGGCGGCTGGGTGGTCGAGGACGTGGTGGTCAAGCTGACCGTCGGCCTCGTGATGGGCATCGCCGGCGGCCGGGCCGTGGGTTGGGTCCTCTTCCGCCTGCCCACCACCCGGACGGTGTCCGAGTCCACCGAAGGGTTCGTGGCCCTGGCCACCACCTTGCTGGTGTACGCCGCGGCCGAGCTGGCCCACGGCTACGGCTACCTCTCGGTGTTCGTGGCGGCCTGCGTCCTGCGCAACCACGAGCGGGGCCACGACTACCACGAGGTGCTGCACGCCTCGGCCGAGAGCATCGAGCGCCTGCTGAGCGCCGCTCTGCTGGTCCTGCTCGGTGGCGCCGTCATGGACGGTGCCCTGGCGCCGCTCACCGTGCCCGGTGCGCTGCTGGGCCTGCTGGTGGTGCTCGTGCTGCGCCCGCTCGCCGGGTGGCTGGCCCTGCTGCGCACCCGGACGCCGCCCAAGGAGCGCTGGGCCATCGCCTTCTTCGGGATCCGCGGGGTGGGCTCGGTGTACTACCTGGCCCACGCCCTGAACGAGACCGAGTTCGGGGCGCCCGAGGAGCTGTGGGCCCTGGTCGCCTTCGTGATCCTCGTGTCGGTGGTGGTGCACGGGCTGTCGGCCGCGCCGATCATGAAGCACCTCGACGCCCAGCGCGACGCCGCGCGGGCAGCCGATGCGGGCGCCGGCCCGGTCGGTGCCGGGTCGGCCCCGGGCTGAGCCACCCGCCCGTCCCGTCGGCGCCGGGGCCGGGGCCGGGGCCGGGGCCGATCAGGGGGCGACGGGGTGGTTCACGACGAACCAGACGGTCTTGCCATCCGCCGGGTGCCGGTCGACGCCCCAGTGGTCGGACCACGCCGCCACGATGCGGAGGCCGTTGCCGCCCACCGCCGCCGGTCGGGCGATGGCCACCTCGGGCGCGCCGTGCACGTCGTCGCTCACCGAGATCCGCACGGCGCCGGGCTCCTGCTCGAGCGCGAGCACGGGGCAGGAGTCGGTGTGCTGGAGCACGTTGGCCACCAGCTCGCTGGCCATGACCAGGACGTCCGCTCGTCGCCCGTCCATGGCGGGTCGGGGGAGGGCGTCGGAGAGCCAGGCCCGAGCGGTGGCCGGGGCAGTGGGGCTCCGGTTCAGCCGGACGGACATCTTGGACACACGCGACGCTCCTTCGCCGGAGCCTCTACCCGAGCGGACGGCGCCCGTGAACCCAGCGTGACCAGGTCGTGACCGTCCGTACGGGTGACGGCCGTCACGGGGCCCGGCGGAGCGTCAGGACGCTCACCTCGGGCGGCGCGCCGACCCGCACGGGCGGCCCCCAGCTGCCGACGCCCCGCGAGGTGTAGAGCACGGTGCCGCCCCGCTGGTCCAGACCGGCCACGTGGCCCTGCTGCAGCCGGACCAGGTAGTGGATCGGCCACAGCTGGCCGCCGTGGGTGTGGCCCGAGATCTGGAGGTCGACGCCGGCGGCCCGTGCGTCGTCCACCAGCACCGGCTGGTGGGCGAGGAGGATGACGGCCCGGTCCGGGTCGCGTCCCGCCAGCGCGCTCGGCAGGTCGGGCCCGTCCCCGTCGCGCTCGCCGGCGACGTCGTCCACGCCGGCCACGTCGATGGTGACGCCGTTGTGGGTCACCGCCACCCGCTCGTTGCGGAGCACGCGCACCCCCAGCCCGGGGAGGAAGGCGGCCCACTCGTCGGCGCCGGAGAAGTACTCGTGGTTGCCCGTCACGAAGTAGGTGCCCAGGGGGGCGCGGAGATCGCCCAGGGGGGCGGCCGCGGCGCCCAGCTGGTCGACGCTGCCGTCGACCAGGTCGCCGACCACCGCCACCAGGTCGACCCCGGCGTCGTTGACCGTGGCCACCGTCTCGGCCATCCACGACCGCTCGCGCAACCCGCGGGTGAGGTGGACGTCGGACACCACGGCGATCCGCAGGCCGTCGGCGGCCGGATCGAGGCGGGCCAGCGGCACGGTGACCGCCTTGACCTGCACCCGGCGGGCCTGGACGAACCCGAAGCCGGTGACCCCCAGAGCGGCGGCACCGGCGGTGCCGGCGAGGATCCGGTTGATCGTCTGCCGACGGGCGGGATCGACCGGGTGGTCGTGGTCGTGGTCGTGGTCGTGGTCGTGGGCGTGGTCGTGGGGGGCGGGGGCGGGGCGGGACCGGGCCCAGCGGTGCAGGGCCCAGCGGGGGAGCTCCAGCACCGCGAGGGCGAGGAGCAGGTAGAAGAGCAGGCCCAGGGCGAGGTAGCCGGGGACGGCGAGGCGGGTGAGGGGGTCGGGGCCCACGTTGGCCGCCACCAGGCTGACCACGACCAGCCCGAGGGCGCCGAGGCCGAGGGCGCCGGCCACCCGGCGGGATCGACCCGGCCCGAACGGGTCGCGCACCAGGCGCCGTCGCAGGTAGGCCAGGGCCCCGGTCAGGACGGCGCCGACCACGGCGAGACCGACCAGGATGAGCAGCACCGTCACGGCGCAGGGCTAGCACGCGCCGCCGACCCGCTCGGGGTCGGGCGGGTCACCGCCCGATGTCGGCCAGCTCCGGACGGTGCTCGCGGTCCGCGTCGGGGGGCGGGTCGCGGAGGTCGATGTCGTCCGGAACCCCCTCGATGTGCACGGTGGGCAGCAGGCGATCGAGCCACCGGGAGATCCACCAGTTGCGGTCGCCCAGGAGCTCCATGGTGGCGGGGACCAGCAGCATGCGGACGATCGTGGCGTCGAGCAGCACCGCGACCGCCAGGCCCGTGCCCATCATCTTCACGACCCGGTCGTTCTCGAGCAGGAACGACCCGAACACGACCACCATGATCAGCGCCGCCGCGGTGATCACCCGGGCCGTGACGGCGAGCCCGTCGGCGACCGCTTCGGCGTTGTTGCCCGTGCGGTCGTACTCCTCCTTCATGCGGGACAGGAGGAAGACTTCGTAGTCCATCGACAGGCCGAACACGATGGCGAACAGCATCATCGGGATGAACGGCTCGATCGGTGCGCCACCGTCGACGCCGACGAGGTCGGACAGCCAGCCCCACTGGAAGACGGCCACGACGATGCCGTAGGCGGCGCCGATCGACAACAGGTTGACCAGGACCGCCTTGAGCGGCACCAGGAGCGATCGGAAGACCGTCATCAGCAGCACGAACGACAGCCCCAGGACCACCGAGAAGAAGAGGGGGTAGCGGGAGCCGAGGTAGTCGGAGAAGTCGATGCCCGTGGCGACGAAGCTGGTGACCAGCACGTCGAGGCCGGGCCCGGCCGTGGCGGCGTCGAGCGCGTCGCCTCGGAGGTGGCGGACGAGCGCATCGGTCTCCTCGTCCTGCGGTGCCGAGTCGGGCACGGCGATCCAGCGGGCGATCGTCTGGTCCTCGGAGAGGAAGACGGCGTTCTCCTCCGGCGAGGCCTCGGTGCCGGGGCCGGCCACCGACGCGATGCCGTCGGTGCGGCCCAGCAGCTCGGTGACGGCGGCCAGCTCGGCGGTGGTGGTGCCCGCCGGCACCTCCGCCGCCAGGAGGAGCTGGCCGTTGAACCCGGGCCCGAACCCCTCGGCGAGCAGGTCGTAGGCCTGGCGCGTGTCGGAGTCGGTGGGGTAGTTGCCCTCGTCGGAGAAGCCGAGGCGGATGCCGAGCACCGGGACGGCGAGGACCACGAGCAGGAGCAGCCCGCCGATGGCGGCGGGCCACGAGTGGTGCTGGACGAACCGGCTGTAGCGGTACCAGAAGGTCTCACGCGGCGGCTTCTGCTGGCGGGGCGCCAAGGGCTGCTTGAGGGCCGGGACGAAGATCCCGGCGATCAGCACCACCGCGGCCAGGACGAAGGCGATCGCCAGGGCGTCGATCCCGAGGCCGGTGCCCACCAGCCCGATCGCCACCAGACCGGCCGCGATGAGGCCCCGTCGACGGGTGACCTCGAGGCGGTCGCCCGCCAGGCCCAGCAGGGCGGGGAGCAAGGTGATCGAGGCGGCGAGGGTGAACACGACGGCGATCGCGGCCCCGATCCCGATGCCGCGGATGAACCCGAGGCCCATCACGAGCATGCCGAGGACGGAGATCACCACGGTGATGCCGGCGAACACCACGGCCCGCCCGGCGGTGTCGAGCGCGTGCCCGGCGGCCTGCTCGCCCGGCATCCCCTTGTGGAGGTCCTCCCGGAAGCGGGTGACGATGAACAGCGCGTAGTCGATGCCGACGCCGAGGCCCAACATGATGGCGATGGTGGTGGTGAAGTCGGGCATGGTGATCAGGTTCGACACCGCGCCCACCACCGAGACGCCGGCGAGGATGCCCGCCAGGGCCATGCCGATGGGCAGGCCCATGGCCAGGACCGAGCCGAACGCCAGGATCAGGATGACGATGGCGAAGCCCACCCCGATGACCTCGGACTCCGGCGGCTCGAACTCGCCGAAGAACGCGCCGCCGAGCAGGACCCGCAGGCCATCCACCTGGGGCAGGTCCTCGCGGATGGCCTCCGCGTACCCCTGGGCGTCGGCGAACTGCGTGTCGCCGGGCATGTTCACCGTGGCGTAGGCCACGCGTCCGGCGAGGTCGCCCCGGTCGGCCACCTGGCGCGGGTTGGCGTAGGGGTCGTCGACCGAGAGGGCGCCGCCCGGCCCGAGCTCGCCGATCCGGGCGAAGAGCTCGGTCATGGCCGCCTCGACCTCGGGGTTCGTCACCCCGCCCTCCACCTCGGGCGCCACCTCGAACACGATCGACGCCGTGGCCTCGCCCGTGCTCTCGCCCCCGAAGCCCTCCTCCACCAGGTCGAAGCCGCGGGTGGCCTCGCTCTCGAAGTCGCCGAAGCTGTCGGAGTAGCCGGTGCCCACGCCGGCGCTGCCGGCGCCGAGCACGAGGACCATGGCGATCCAGGAGCCGACCACCAGCCAGTGGCGGCGGTAGCAGAACCGACCGAGGCGGCGCAGCCACGACGCAGGCCGGGCCTCGCCGGGGGACGAGGGGGCGGACGGGGTCGACGTCGTCGTCGGAGCGGCCATGGGAGGGGACCTCGCGGTGCTGGGGAGCGGCGGAGACGACCCGGTCGACCCGCCCGCGCGGATCGGTCGTCGGTACGGAGACCCCGGTGCGCCACCGAAGTCATCGCTCCCGATCAGTGTGCACCGGCTCCGGTCGGGGGCCAAGTGACGTCCGTCGGCCCGTCACCCCTTGGCGTCGGACCAGCGGTCGATCACCGAGGTGTCGGCCAGGAAGCGGACCGACCGGTCGTCGGTCCAGTGGTGGGCGGCCTCCTGGAGCGCCTCGTCGACCAGGACGGCCACCTCGGCGCCCGCCGACGCGGGGGCGTGGACCAGCAGCTCGTCGTGCAGGCAGAGGACGAGGCGCGCCCCGAGGTCCGCGGTGCGGGCCCGCGCCACCACCGCCCACACCTTGAACAGCTCGGCGGCGGCGCCCTGCACGAGGGCGTTGCGGCCGAAGCGGCCCTGGGCGGCGGCCCGGGAGCGGTCCTGCTCGCCGCTCGGCACCGACCCGGTGCGGACCAGGCGACCACCGTGCGTGCGGAGGTCGCCGCCGGCCTGGCCGGTCCGATCACCGGCCTCCAGGTAGGCCATGGCCACCGGGTACGTCGCACGGAGCCGAGGGAGGACCTGGGCGCCGTGGCCCGTGGTCTGGCCGTAGAGGGCGCCCAGCACGGCCACCTTGGCGGTGGCCCGGTCGACGCCGAGCTGGGCGGCCACCGGGGCGTAGAGGTCCGGCTCCTGGCTGGCTCGGGCCAGCGCGGCATCGCCCGAGACGGCGGCCAGCACGCGCGGCTCGATCTGGCCCAGGTCGGCCCGGACGAAGACGTGGCCCGGCCCGGCCACCACCGCGGGGCGCAGGTCGGCCGGCAGGTTGTGGAGCCCGGCCGAGGCGGTCATCCGCCCGGCCCCGCCGTCGGCGCCGGACCACGAGCCGCGGAGCCGGCCGTCGGGCCCGACGTGCTCGTCGAGCCAGGCGTACCCGTAGGTGTTGGCCACCCGCTCGGCCTTCCGCCAGGCCAGCAGCGCCTCCACCAGCGGGTGGGCGTCTCGCAGGGCCTCCAGCCGCCAGGCCCGGGTGTCGGGCACCTCGATGCCCACGAAGCGGAGCAGCGAGCGGACCTGGCCCGGGCTGCGCAGGTCGAAGCGGCCGCCGGGCGGGGCGTGGCGCAGCACGTCGGCGTCGCGCCGGGCGCGCTGCTCGGCGGCCTCGGCCTCGGTGCGGGGTCGTTCGCCGACCACCGCCGCCACGATCGCCTCGGCCACCTCCCGGTCCACCGGGAGGCCGTCGTGGGCGAGCTCGGCGCACAGCAGCTCGGCGGTGGACTCGGACCGGGCGGTGCGGGCCCACCGCACCCGGCGATCGGGACCGGCGAGCGCGTCCAACCGGGCCTGCTGGCCCGAGGCCGCCTGCAGGGCCAGCTCGGCCCAGCGGCGGAGGTGGTCCTCGTCGGCCGCCCACGCGCCGCCGACCCACTCGGGGCGGAGGTGGCCGTCGGGCCGGAGCGGGCCGGACGGGTCGGCCTCGGCCGGGTCGGGCTGGTTGAACAGGTCGGGCGGGGCCAGGGCGGGGACGGTGGTGGCGGGGAGGTCGTGGACGGCGGCCCAGCACCGCCCGGCGTCGGCCTGCCAGCCGCCCTCGAGCAACCGGTGCACGGCGGACACGTCCCAGGCGGTGGCCACCCGGAGCCCGTCGGCCACCAGGGTGGACGCCGTGTCGGACGACCACAGCACCCAGCGGGGCCGCACGTCGGCCTCGAGGCCGGCGACGACCCGCACCAGGGCGTCGGGGTCGGTCGGGTCCGCCGGGGCCGAGGCGGCGCCGCCGGCCCAGGCCACGCCCACCCCGACGGTGGGATCCAGCGCCAGGGCGACCAGCGCGCCGCGCGCCACGCCGGCCTGGAGCAGCGCCCGTCGGACCTCTTCGGGGTGTCCCATGGCCGCACCCTCCGGCGCTCGGGCCCGTGCGGGCCGCTCACCCTTCTCGGTGGATTTGCAGCACGAGGGCGCCGGACACCCTAGGGTGGTGACCGAGGGCGGCCCAAGAAGGGGTCGTCCCATTTTGAAAGAGATCACATAATGGCAACTGGTACCGTCAAGTTCTTCAACGCTGAGAAGGGCTTCGGCTTCATCTCCCGGGAGCAGGGGGACGACGTGTTCGTTCACTTCTCCAACATCCAGGGCGAGGGCTACAAGTCCCTCGACGAGGGGCAGAACGTCGAGTTCGACGTGGCCCCCGGACGCAAGGGCGAGGAAGCCCAGAACGTTCGCGTGATCTGACTCTGACGAGTCCGGTTTGCGAGAGCCGTCGGCCCCCGGGC
>JBBRFU010000080.1:0-16764 GCA_038241315.1 Acidimicrobiales bacterium
CCGGGGCGCCCCCAGTGCCGGTTGGGGGGGGGGGGGGGGCGCCGCCCTGTACCGGGCGGCCGCCGGGGGGGGGGCGCCCCCCCCCCCCCCCGCCCGGAGGCGCGCCCGTGGAGTTCGTCGACACCGTCCGCCGCCGGCGCATGGTCCGCGCCTTCAGCGACCGAGCCGTCCCCCACGACACGGTGGCCGCCCTGTGCGACCTGGCCCGCCGGGCCCCGTCGGCCGGCAACAGCCAGGGGACGGCCTTCCTCGTGCTCGACGACCCGGCGTCCACCGCCCGGTACTGGGACCACACGCTCCCCGAGCCGCGCCGGTCCGCGTTCCGCTGGCCCGGGCTGGTGGCCGCCCCCGTCCTGGTGGTGGTGGCGGTGCGGCCCGACACCTACGTCGACCGCTACGGCGAAGCCGACAAGGCCGCCACCGGCCTCGGTCGTGGGCCGGGCTCGTGGCCCGTGCCCTACTGGTGGGTCGACGCGGGCGCGGCGGTGGAGCACCTGCTGCTGGGCGCGGTCGACGTGGGGCTCGGTGGCTGCCTTTTCGGCTTGTTCGAGCACGAGCGCGCGGTGGCCGAGGCCTTCGGCGTGCCCGACGACTGGCGGCTGGTGGCCACCGTCGCCCTGGGCCACCCCCTGCCCGACGAGCCGGGACGGTCGACCGCACGGTCGCGTCGGCCGCTCGCCGAGGTGCTGCACCGCAGGCGTTGGTAGGGCCTCGCTGACGGGCCCGGGGGACCGCTCGCCCGGTCCCGGCCGGGCCCGGGGTCGGAGCTGGTGCGGCGGGCCGGCACGGGATCGGGCCCCATCCGGCCGGGTCGAGCCGGCCGGGTCGGCCACATCGCTCTCAGAGATGTCGTACATCTCTTGAATCGATTGTGACGATTCTCACGTGACGGTTGGGTTACGATTGCGATGGAACCGTGACAGACTGACCGGGTCCGAGCGAACCGGCATGCGCAGCACCCTGCCCCGGCCTCGCCTCCGTCCTCCTCGAAGGAGCCCCCGCAATGCCGCACCCCTCGTCGCGCGCCCCGAGCGCCGCCCACCCGCCAAGTCCCTCCGGCGCGCCTGCCGGGCGCGCCACCCGCTGGCCCCTCCGGGTCGGCCTCGTGGCGTTCGCCGGCCTCGCCGTCGCCGCCCCGGTCATGGCGGCCGAGCCGGCCGCCACGCCGCAGCCGCGGGTCGCCGCGCTCGACGTCACCGAGGCGATCCCCGCCCGAGCGGTCAAGGTCGGCCCCGTCGACACGTTCCGCACCGTGGGAGCCGCCGCCACCCTCACCGCCGCCGCCTCGTCGGCCAAGGCCGGCGATGGCGCCGTTCCTCCGCCTCCGCCGCCGCCACCCCCGACCACCACCACGACCACGGCGCCTCCGCCCCCGCCCCCTCCGCCGCCGCCTCCTCCGCCCCCGCCCCCGCCTCCCCCCGCGCCGGCGCCCGCTCCCGTCGCCCCGGCCGTCGCCGGCGGCAGCGTGTGGGATCAGCTGGCCCAGTGCGAGTCCGGTGGCAACTGGGCCATCAACTCGGGCAACGGCTACTACGGCGGCCTCCAGTTCTCCGCGTCGTCGTGGCAGGCGGTGGGTGGCTCGGGCCTCCCGCACCAGGCCTCCCGCGAGACCCAGATCGCCATGGGGGAGCGCCTCCGGGCCTCCCAGGGGTGGGGCGCCTGGCCGTCCTGCGCCCGCAAGCTCGGCTTGCGCTAGGCCCCCTTCCTGATCGGCATCCCCCCGGGCCGGTCGGAATGAAGCGGCCCCCGGCTCCGGCCGGGGGTCGCTGCGCGCCCGGGCCCGGGTCGGCTGCGGTGATCCCTAGCAACTTGACCGGCTTCGTCGACAATCCTATTGTCCCCTTTTGCCATAGGGATTGCCGGGAACTCCCCGGCCCCGGTGACGAAGGACGGCTCGATGACGAAGCGTGTGCGGTCGGTGGTAGCCATCGCCCTGGTCGGAGCCCTGGGCCTGGCGGCCTGCGGGAGCGATGACGGCGGCGATGGGGCGGGCGGGAGCGGCGGGTCAGGTGGATCCGGCGGGGGCAGCACCACCTTGAACATCGTGGGCTTCGCCGTCCCCGAGGCGGCGAACAAGGCCATCGCCGAGGAGTGGCACGCGACCCCCGAGGGTGACGGGGTGCGGTTCCAGACCTCCTACGGCGCTTCGGGCGACCAGAGCCGGGCGGTGGCCTCGGGCCTCGAGGCCGACTACGTGCACTTCTCGGTGGCGAGCGACGTGACCCGCCTGGTCGACGAAGGCCTGGTGGCCGAGGACTGGGACGATGGGCCCACCAAGGGCATCGTGTCCTCCTCGGTGGTGGTCTTCGCCGTGCGGTCGGGCAACCCCAAGGGCATCGAGACCTGGGACGACCTGATCGAGCCGGGCGTGGAGATCGTGACGCCCAACCCCTCTTCGTCGGGTGCCGCCCGCTGGAACGCGCTGGCGGCCTGGGGCCAGGTCATCGAGGCCGGTGGCACCGAGGCCGAGGCCGAGGCGTACGTCACGGCGTTCTTCGAGAACGTGGTGGCCCTACCGGGGAGCGGCCGCGACGCCACCACCGCCTTCCTGGGCGGCACGGGCGACGTGCTCATGGCCTACGAGAACGAGGCGATCCTCGCCCACCAGAACGGCGAGGAGTTCGACTACCTCATCCCGGAGACGACGATGCTGATCGAGAACCCGGGCGCCGTGCTCATCGACGCCGACCCCAAGGCCCAGGAGTGGCTGGACTTCGTCCTCAGCGCCGACGGTCAGCGCCAGTTCGCACGCACCGGCTTCCGGCCGATCATCGAGGACGTCGACTTCGGCGAGGTCGAGGGGGCCAACGACCCGTCGAACCCGTTCCCGGAGGTGGAGAACCTGCTCACCGTGGACGACGACTTCGGCGACTGGTCGAGCTTGTCGGACACGTTCTTCGACGAGGAGACCGGGATCATCACCGAGATCATCACCGCCTCGGGCAAGGCCGAGTGACGGTCGCTGCGGCACCCGCGGTCCGGCCGGCGCTCCGGCGTCGGTCGGGTCGGTCGGGTGGCCTCACGGCCGTGTCGGGCCTCGGCCTGGGCGTGGCGATGGTCTGGTTCAGCCTGCTGGTGCTCATCCCCATGGCCGCGGTGGTGGTCACCTCCACCGAGAACGGCTGGAGCGGGTTCTGGACCACGGTCACCAACGAGCAGACCTCGGCGGCGATCCAGCTGACCGTGCGCCAGGCCCTGCTCGTGACCGCGGTGAACGTGGTGATGGGCACGCTCATCGCCTGGGTGCTCGTCCGCGACGACTTCGTGGGCAAGCGGGCGCTCGAGGTGCTCATCGACATCCCGTTCGCCCTGCCCACCATCGTGGCGGGCCTCGTGCTCCTGTCCCTCTACGGGCCCACCAGCCCGGTCGGCATCGACGTGGCCAACCAGCCGTCGGCGGTGTTCCTGGCGTTCCTCTTCGTCACGCTGCCGTTCGTGGTGCGCACCGTGCAGCCGGTGCTCTCGGAGCTCGACCGCGACGTGGAGGAGGCGGCCGCCTCCCTCGGGGCCAGCCGCCTCACCACCTTCCGCCGCATCGTGCTCCCGAGCCTCACCCCGGCGATCGCCGCCGGTGCGGCGCTGTCGTTCGCCCGGGCGGTCAGCGAGTACGGCTCGCTGGTGCTGCTGTCGGGCAACCTGCCGATGAAGACCGAGGTCACGTCCGTGCGCGTGCTGAGCAGCATCGAGAACGACAACCTGGCCGGCGCCGCCGCGGTGGCCACGGTCCTGCTGGCGATCTCCCTGGCGGTGATCGTGGCGCTCGACGTCACCCAGCGCTGGTTGGTGCGCCGTGGCTGAACCGATCGTGACCGAACCGCCACGCTCGACGCCGCACCCGGCCCCGAGCGACGGACCGGTGCCCGGCCGGAGTCGCTCGCCACGGCATCGGCGGTCGCGCCGCACGCCCACCACGTACCTGTACCGGCTCGTCGTCACCGTCTACCTGGTGGGCCTGGTGGCCTGGCCGCTCGCCCTGGTGGTCCAGAACACCTTCGACGAGGGGTTCACCTCGCTGGAGACCCTCCTTAAGGACCCCGACGTGATCCACGCCCTCCGGCTCACGGTCGTCGTGGCGGTGACGGCGGTGGTGCTCAACACCCTCTTCGGCGTGGGCATCTCGCTGCTGCTCGTGCGCTACCGCTTCCCGGGCCGTCGGGCACTGAGCGCACTGATCGACCTCCCCCTGTCGGTGTCGCCCGTGGTGGTCGGCCTGGCCCTCGTGCTGGTCTACGGCGGTCGTGACGGCTGGTTCGGCCCAGGCCTCGAGGACGCCGGCTTCCAGGTCATCTTCGCCACGCCCGGCATCATCATGGCCACCACGTTCGTGGCCCTGCCGCTCGTCATCCGCGAGGTGGTGCCCGTGCTCGAGGAGATCGGCGTCGAGCAGGAGCTGGCCGCCAAGAGCCTCGGTGCCAGCGCCTGGCAGACGTTCCGGCGCATCACCTTCCCGGCCATCCGCTGGGCCGTGGTCTACGGCGTGGTCCTCAGCCTCGCCCGGTCGCTCGGGGAGTTCGGTGCGGTGAAGATCGTCTCCGGCAACCTGCTCGGCGAGACCCGCACCGCCACCCTCGTGGTGGAGGAGAAGTACCTCAACTTCGACAAGGGGGGCGCCTACGCGATGGCGTTCCTCCTGGCCCTGGTGGCGGTGGCGGCCATCGTCGTCGTGTCGATCATCCGTCCCCAGGAGGACCGCCCATGAGCATCGAGATCGAACACGTCGACAAGCGCTTCGGCGACTTCGTGGCGCTCGACGACGTCTCCGTCAGCATCCCCACCGGGCAGCTCACGGCGCTCCTCGGGCCGAGCGGCGGCGGCAAGTCCACCCTCTTGCGGATCATCGCCGGGCTGGAGCAGGCCGACCACGGCCGCATCGAGATCGAGGGCCGCGACGCCACGGACCTGGCGCCCCAGAAGCGCAACGTCGGCTTCGTCTTCCAGCACTACGCCGCGTTCAAGCACCTCAGCGTGGCCCGCAACGTGGCCTTCGGGCTCGAGATCCGCAAACGGCCCAAGGCGGAGGTGCGCCGGCGCGTGCAGGAGCTGCTCGAGCTCGTGCACCTGGAGCAGTTCGCCGATCGGTTGCCGGCCCAGCTCTCCGGCGGCCAGCGCCAGCGCATGGCGCTCGCCCGGGCCCTCGCCGTGGAACCCTCGGTCCTGCTGCTCGACGAGCCCTTCGGCGCCCTCGACGCCAAGGTGCGCAAAGAGCTCCGCGACTGGCTGCGGCGGCTCCACGACGAGGTGCACGTGACGACGGTGTTCGTCACGCACGACCAGGAGGAGGCCCTGGAGGTCGCCGACGAGATCGTGGTGATCAACGACGGCCGCATCGAGCAGGTCGGCTCGCCCGACGAGCTCTACGACGAGCCGGCGAACCGCTTCGTCATGAGCTTCCTCGGCCCGGTCACCGCCCTGGGCGGTCGCCTGGTGCGCCCCCACGACCTCGAGGTCCTCTCCACCGATCCGGGCCCGGAGGTGGGGGCGAGGGCGGTCGCGGTGGCGGGCACCGTGGTGCGCTCGGTCCGCGTGGGGTTCGAGGTCCGGCTCGAGGTGCAGACGGCCGACGAGTCGGTCCAGGCGGTGCTCACCCGCTCCGAGGCACGGGCGCTCAGCATCGAACAGGGGAGCGCGGTGTGGTTGCGCCCCGTGGCCGGCTCGCCCGTCGTCGAGGCGGACGGGGTGCCCCTGACCGGGCCCGAGCTCGTGCCCACCGCCGCCCCGGTCTGACCCCGGGCTGCCGTGTCGATCCGGTGGCGATCATCCGCCAACCAGGTGACCTCCGTCACCCGGCGTCGGAACTGTGGTTCGATGGGAGGACCCCGAGACGAGGAGGACGCGTCCATGCAGGTGAGCATCCTGTTGCAGACCAAGGGCAGCGACGTGGTCACCGTGCCCCCGGAGGTCAGCACCGCCCAGGCCCTCGAGGTGCTGGCCGAGCACCAGATCGGCGCGGTGGTCGTCTCCGACGACGGCACCACCATCGCCGGGGTCCTCTCCGAGCGGGACGTGGTCCGGGCGCTCGCGAGCCACGGGGTCGACGCCCTAGGCGAACCGGTCCACCGGTGGATGACCACGGAGGTCGTCAGCTGCCAGCCCGACACCACCGTCGAGGAGCTGATGAGCACGATGACCGATCGCCGGATCCGCCACGTGCCCGTGCTCGTCGACGGCGTGCTGGCCGGGGTGGTGAGCATCGGCGACGTGGTGAAGGACCGCATCTCTGCGCTCGAGCACGAGACCCAGGTCCTGCACGACTACATCGCCAACCCGCGCTGAGCCCGCCGGCTCGCCAGCCTCTGGAGCCGCGCCCCGGACCGGGGTCAGCCGGCCAGCTCGCCCCGGCGGATCTTGCCGAGGGCCGTGCGGGGCAGCGAGGTCACCAGCACCAACTGGCGCGGGGCGGCGGAGGCGGCCAGCTCGGCGCGGACGTGGCGGCGGAGGTCCTCGAGCGAGGGCGGTGCCGCCGGGTCGGTGGGGACGACCACGGCCACCACCCGCTGACCCCACTCGGGGTCCGGGCGGCCGACCACCGCCACCTCGGCCACCGAGGGGTGCCGCCCGAGCGTGGCCTCCACGGGCGCGGGCCACACGTTCTCGCCGCCGGTCACGATGAGGTCGTCGGCCCGGCCGTGCACCTCGAGGCGGCCGTCGGCGGCCCAGGCGCCCCGGTCGCCGGTGGCCAACCAGCCATCGCCGTCCACCAGGGGCGCCACGGATCCGTCGGGGGAACGCCGCCCCCGAGCCAGCACGGGCCCCCGCACCGCGATCGCGCCGTCCGCGGCCACCCGCACCTCGACCCCGTCCAGCGGGACCCCGCCGTAGACGACCCCGCCGCCGGTCTCGGTCGACCCGTAGGTGTGGACCACGTTGGCCGGGCGCGGCACGGGGTCGGCCGACCCACCGAGCACCACCCACCGGAAGGCCGTGGCGTCCACCCGGTCCAGCGCGGTGGGCACCAGCGACACGAGCGTGGTGCCCAGCCGGGCCGGCGCGTCGGCCACCTCGGCGGCATCGAAGGCCGGTCGGACGTCGAGCGGCGTGTCGGTGAGGATCGAGCGGAGGACCACGCCGAGGCCGCCGAGGTGGGCGAGCGGCAGGCAGGCCAGCCACCGGTCTCGATCGGGGTCCACCGACAAGAAGGCGTGGACGGCCCGGGCGTGGGCCTCGATGGCGGATCGGGCGTGCACCACCAGCTTCGGCGCCCCGGTGGTGCCGCTGGTGGCCACCACCAGCGCGTCGCCCTCGTCGACCGGTGGCGCTCCCGGGTGGAGGCGATGTCGCGCCCCCGCGTCGTGGGGGCCCGGACGGTCGGGCGATCCCGACGCGGCGACCAGCACGTGGGGGCGGGCGGCGGCGAGGAGGTCGCGGCGGGCCGGGGCGGGGAGGCGCTGGTCGATCGGCAGGATCGCGTCGCCGTCGTCCCACGCCTGCCGCACGGCCCGCACGAAGGCCGGCCCCCCGGCCAGGTCGATCGCCACCAGCTCGCGCACCGGGCCAGCCTGGCAGCATTCGGGGCGGCCGGCGGGACCCGGCCAGACTCGGGCCATGGAGCGACCGTCGTGAACCCCTGGGTGGCCGGCGCCCGGCCCCGGACCCTCCCCGCTGCGGTGGTGCCGGTCGCGGTGGGCACCGCATGCGCCGTGGGCGAGGTGTCCGGCGGGTTGATCTGGTGGCGTGCGGTGGCGGCGATGGTCGTGGCGCTCGCCCTCCAGGTGGCCACCAACTACGCCAACGACTACAGCGACGGCATCCGCGGCACCGACGCCGACGATCGTCGCGTGGGCCCGGTCCGCCTGGTGGGCCAGGGCCTGGCGTCGCCCGGGGCCGTGAAGCGGGCGGCCCTCGCCGCGTTCGGGGTGGCCGGGGTGGTGGGCGCCGCCCTGGCGCTGGCGGTGGGCCCCGAGCTGTTCGTGGTGGGCGCGCTGGCCATCGCGGCCGGGTGGTTCTACACGGGCGGTCCCCGGCCCTACGGCTACGCCGGGCTCGGCGAGGCCTTCGTGTTCGTGTTCTTCGGGGTGGTGGCCACCGCCGGGTCCACCTACGTGCAGACCGGCTCGCTCACCGGCCTGGCCCTCGCCGCGTCGGTGCCGGTCGGGCTGCTGGCCACCGCGCTGCTCGTGATCAACAACCTCCGCGACATCCCCGGCGACACGGCCTCGGGCAAGCGGACGCTGGCGGTGCGCCTCGGTGATCGCCGCACCCGCTTCCTCTACACCGGGCTCCTCGTCGTGGCCTTCGTGACCGTGCCCCTGGTGTGCGGCCTCGGCGGCCGGCCGGCCGGCGCCATGTCCCTGTTCGCCGTCCTCCTGGCGGCCCGCCCGGTCACCGACGTCCTCGCCGGGGCCCGGGGCGCCGACCTGGTGCCCGTCCTCGGCGCCACCGGCCGCGTCCAGCTCGCCTTCGGCGCCCTGCTCACCCTCGGCCTCGCCCTGTCGGCCTGACCGACCTCGCTCAGGGAGCCGGGCGGGGGAGCGCGGCCACGAACCGGCGCACGAGGTCGGCGAAGGCCTCGGGCTGTTGGAGGTGGGCGGCGTGGCCGCAGCCCGCCAGGGCGGCGAAACGGGCCGGGGGGCCGATGGCGTCGACGAGGCGCCGACCCAGCGCCGTGAACTTCTGGTCGCGCTCACCGGCGACGACCAGCGTGGGCGGCGTCAGCGCGTGCAGTTCGTCCCACCACGGGGGGTCCATGGTGCCGGTGCCCGCCAGGCGGAGCGACGAGGCCAGGTCGGGCGCGCCGTTGGCCCGCCGGGCCGCGAGGTCGGCCGGGTGGGGGACCAGGTCGGCGAAGAGCGGTTGGGCCAGCCAGCGGTCGAGGAACGCCGCCACCCCGTCGGCCTCGACCTGCCGGGCCAGGCGCTCGTCGTCGGCGCGGCGGGCGCGGCGGTCCTCCGGCCGGTCGATCCCCGCGGTCGCCCCGAGGAGCACCAGGCCGTCGACCAGGTCGGGCCGGTCGAGGGCCAGGCGGAGGGCCAGGCGGCCGCCCATGGAGTAGCCGACGTAGACGGCTCGGCCGCCGCGATCGCCGAGGAGGGCGGCACCCCTGGTGAGGTCGGCCCGCAGCGGGCCCGAGCCCCCGTGGCCCGGGGCGTCCACGGCGACGACCCGATGGTCCCGGGCCAGGTCCGCGGCGACCGGGCCCCAGCTGGCGGACGTCTGGGTGAACCCGTGGACGAGCACCACCGACGGCCCCGCGTCGCCTGCCGTCACCGCGTGCAGCCCCGGCTGCTCCCCGGGGTCCGCCGCGCTCGTCACCTCCGCATCGTCGCACGGCCGCGGATCGCCGGGAGGCGATGTGCGTGGGGGGTGGCCCGAGGTGCTCAGATGGGCGACGTGACCGACGAGACCCTGCTCCCGGCCGAGACCGCAGCGCGGAACGCCGCGTTCTGCGCCACGGTGGTCGACGAGTGGGTGCGGGCCGGCACCACCGACGCGGTGGTGGCCCCCGGGTCGCGTTCCACGCCGATGGCGCTGGCGCTGGCCGATCGGGACGAGCTGCGGGTCCACGTCCACCACGACGAGCGGGCCGCCTCGTTCCTGGCGCTGGGCCTCGGCCTGTCGTCGGGCCGACCGGCCGTGCTCCTCACCACGAGCGGCACCGCCGCGGTCGAGCTCCACCCGGCGGTGGTGGAAGCCCACCAGGCCGGGGTGCCGCTCCTCGTGGTGACGGCCGACCGGCCCCCGGAGCTCTTCGACGTCGGCGCCGCGCAGACCGTCGACCAGACCCACCTCTTCGGGCGCTCGGTCCGGTGGTTCGCCGAGCCGGGCCCGCCGGCCGCGGCCGCCGCCGGCACCTGGCGATCCCTCGCGGCCCGCGCCGTGATCGAGGCCACCGTCGGCGCCGCCGGGCCCGGCCCGGTCCACCTCAACCTGGCCTTCCGCGAGCCGCTGGTGGGCCCGCCCGGGCCGGTCCCGGAGGGTCGGCCCGGCGGGCGGCCGTGGCACGCCGCGGCCGGGCGGCGCACCACCGTGGACCGGGCCGGCACCGCGCAGCTCACCGAGGTGCTCGACGCCGACCGGGGCGTGATCGTGGCCGGCGCGGGGTGCGGCGTCCCCGGGGCCGTCCTGGCCCTCGCCGACGCGACCGGCTGGCCCGTGGTGGCGGACCCGCGGTCGGGGTGCCGGCTGAGCCACGCGGCGGTGGTCGCCCACGGCGACGCGATCCTGCGGCACGCGCCCACGGCCGCGTCGCTGCGCCCCGACGTGGTCCTGCGGCTGGGGGCGCCGCCGGCGTCGAAGGTGGTGGCGGCCTGGTTGGCCACCAGCGGCGCTCGCCAGGTGGCCGTCGACGGTGCCGGACGGTGGTACGACCCCGATCGCACGGCCGAGCTGGTCCTCCACGCCGACCCCACGTCGGTGGCCACCGCGCTGGCCCGTCTGGTGGGCCGTGCCGCCGGCCCGGCCTGGGCCGGGCGCTGGGCCGCGGCGGAGGCGGCGGCCGGCTCGGCGATCGACGAGGCGTTGCGCGCGCACCTCGAGGCCACCGAGCCGGGGGTGGCCCGAGACGTGGTCGCCGGCCTCCGTGAGGGCGCCACCCTCGTCGTGTCGTCGTCCATGCCCATCCGGGACGTGGAGTGGTTCGGCGGTCGCGCCCCGGGCGTCCGCGTCCTGGCCAACCGCGGCGCCAACGGGATCGACGGCGTGGTGTCCACCGCCGTGGGCGTGGCGCTCGCCGCTCGCGGCACGGGCGAGGCCACCGTCGTGCTGGTGGGCGACGTGGCGTTCCTGCACGACAGCAACGCCCTGCTCGGCGCCGCGGCCCGAGGGATCGACCTGACGATCGTGGTGGTCGACAACGACGGCGGGGGCATCTTCTCCTTCCTGCCGCAGGCGGGGGCGCTGCCCGCCGAGCGCTTCGAGCTGCTCTTCGGGACGCCGCACGCCGTCGACCTGCCGACGCTCGCCGCCGCCCACGGCCTCATCACCATCGAGCCGGCCGGGGCCGCCGCGGTCGGGCAGGCCGTGGCGGCCGCCGTCGACGCCGGCGGGGTCCGGCTCGTGCGGGTCCGCACGGACCGGGCGGCCAACGTCGGCGTGCACGACGAGCTCCACGCGGCCGTCGCCGACGCCTTGGAGGCCCCGGCCCCCGAGGCCGACGCCGGCCGGTCGCCCGCGCCCCCCGGCTAGGCCCGACGGCCGGTGCGCTACGGCCGGACGATCGCCGAGAGCATGGCCTGGAGCTTGGCGCGGGTCTCCACCAGCTCGGTGGCGGGGTCGGAGTCGGCCACGATCCCGTTGCCGGCGATCACGCGGGCGACGTTGCCGTCGATGGCGGCGCCGCGGATGCTGACGGCCCACTGGCCGTTGCCCGCAGCGTCCACCCAGCCGACGGCGCCGGCGTAGCGGTCCCGGTCGAGGTCCTCGAGCTCGGCGATGACCGCCAGCGCGGCGTCGCGCGGCCGCCCGCAGACCGCCGGGGTGGGGTGGAGGGCGTCGACCAGCTCCAGGATGGAGGCGGGCGGGTGGGAGAGCCGGCCCTCGACGCTGGTGGCCAGGTGCTGGACGTTGGCCAGGGCCACGACCGAGGGCTCGGGCTCGTAGTCCACGTAGGACGAGAACGCGAGCAGGCCATCGTGGACCGCGTCGATCGTGACCTGGTGCTCGTGGCGGTAGGTGGGGGACGCCAGGAGGCTCGCGGCCAGGCGGGCGTCGGCGACGGGGTCGCCCCGACGGGGCGCCGTGCCGGCCATCGGCTGGGCCCGCACCACGTCGCCCGACCGTCCCACGAGCAGCTCGGGGCTGGCCCCGCAGAACCCCTCCACCAGGTAGAGGAAGCAGTCCGGGTAGGCCTGGGACAGGCGGGTGAGCACGGCGGCCACGGGGATCGGCGCATCCGCGGTGACCACCACCTCCCGGGCCAGCACCACCTTGTCCAGGCCGCCGGCGCGCATCTTGGCCGTGGCCGTGCCCACCGCGTCGGTCCACGCCGCCGGGGGCCGGGCCGAGCGCACCTCGAAGGACCCGGGGCCGGGGTCGGGCCCTTCGGCCACGGTGGCGTCGAGCACGTCGTCGAGGTGCTGCCGGGGCTCCGGGCAGGCCCCGACCGGTCCGACGGTGGTGGCCCACCGGGTGCCGTCGAGGTCGCGGCCCACGAGGAGCGCCGGGACGAGGAGGCTCGCCGGCGCGTCGGGGAGGAACGGGAGGGCGCCGAACGCCACGGGCCCGGTGCCGGGCTGGCGGAGGGGGTCGTCGACCTCGATGGCGGCGAGGGCGGCCGCCACCTCGCCTCGCGGGACGCGGCACGCCACCCCGCGCCCGGCGAAGCCCACGCGGCTGCGGCTGAACAGGACGCCGTCGGCGCCGGCGACCGCCAGGAGGTCCACGTCGCGGTCGAGGCGGGCCGTGCGGGCGACGAGCCCGGCAGCGGCGCTCATGCCCGCGTGGCGGTGATCAGCTGCGAGATGCCGGTGGAGAGCAGCGTGCGGTCGATCCGCTCGAAGCCGGCCTCGGCGAGCATGGCGAGGAGCTCGGGCGGCTCGGGCAGGTAGGCCACCGACTTGGGGAGGTACCGGTACGCGGCAGGATCGGAGAGGAGGCCGCCGATGCGGGGCACCACCTTGCCGAAGTAGACGCCGTGGCCCCACCGCAGGACCGGGTTGGCCGGCTCCGCCACCTCGAGCAGGGCGATGCGACCGGCGGGCCGGACCACCCGGGCCAGCTCGGCGAAGAACGGGCCCAGCTCCCGGAAGTTCCGGAGGGCGAAGCCGCAGGTGACGCCGTCGACCGAGCCGTCGGGGACGGGGAGGCGGAGGGCGTCGCCCTGCACGAGCGGCACGTCGGTGCGGGCCGCGGCCAGCATGCCGAAGGAGAGGTCCATACCGATCGGGCGGAGGCCCGCCCCGGCGAGGCCCTTGCAGAAGTCGCCCGTCCCGCACGCCAGGTCCAAGACGACGGCGCCGTGGGGCAGGCCGAGGTCGCGGATGGTCCGCTTCCGCCAGCCGACGTCCATGCGGAAGGTCATGACCCGGTTCACCAGGTCGTACCGGGGCGCGATGGCGTCGAACATGGACCGCACCGCCGCGACCTTCTCCTCGCCGGTGGGGAGCGGATCGGTCTCGGTGCGGGCCATGCCGGGAGCGTACGGCGCCCGGTGCGCGGCTCGGTAGCGTCGCCGCCCATGGCCGCGCGCACCCTCGTCCTCCTCCCGCCCTCGGAGGGCAAGGCCCCGGGGGGTCGAGGAGCGCCCTGGGCGCCGGGCACCCTGGCGCTGCCCGCCCTCGACGAGGCCCGGGCCACCGTGCTCGACGCCCTCGGGCCCGACCACCCCGCCGCCTCGGCCCCGACGCGCCGGGCGATCGACCGCTACACCGGGGTGCTCTACCAGGAGCTCGACGCCGCCACCCTCTCGCCGGCCGGGAAGCGTCGGCTCCGCCGGGACGTGCTGATCGCCTCCGGGCTGTGGGGCCTGGTGGGGCCGGCCGACCGCATCCCCGACTACAAGCTGAAGATGGGCGCCCGCCTGGCGCCGCTCGGCAAGCTGTCCACCTGGTGGCGGCCGACGTTGAGCGACGCCCTCGCCGAGCGGGCCCGAGGCGCGGTGGTGTGGGACCTGCTGCCGAACGAGCACGCGGCGGCGCTCGACTGGGAGCGGCTGGCCCCGAAGCAGCGCACCACGATCGTGTTCCTCGACCGCGGCGGACGGACCGTGGCCCACTGGAACAAGCTCCTCAAGGGCTCGATCGTCCGCTGGCTCGCCGAGACGGGGGAGTCGGACCCGGCGGCCCTCGTCGGGTTCGCCCACCCGCAGGGCTACCGGCTCGACGAGGCCGCGTCGACCTTCGGCCCCCGCCGCACCTCGCTCGTCCTGCGCGAGCAGCCCTGACGGAGAGGCTCGGGCCGGTGACCGCTCAAGGTCGGACCCGTCGTGCCGATCGGGAGGGCACCCGAGGCGAGACGGGTCGAGAGGCGTAGGTGACCTGTGTACCTGTACGAACTGGCCCTGGAACTGGACGAGCGGTCGGCTGACCTCGCGCTGCGGGCCGAGGCCCTCGGCGTGGCCGGCGCCGGTCCGACGATGCGGCTCACCGCCGAGCAGGTGGCGGCCCTCCGCGCCGACCGGGCCGACGAGGCCGGCATGGTGCCGGCCCTCGACTGGGTCACCGGCGGCACCGACCTCGGCGGGCCCGCCGGCGGCGGCGGGTCGCGCTCGCTGGCCACCGCGCCAGCGATGGCCGAACCGACGAAGGGGCGCGGCCGCTGGTTCGCCCGCGGCCGCCGCTGATCGACCGAGTCGTCCGATCTGGCAGGCTCCCCGGGTGACCGAGGCGCCACGCGACCACTGGTTCGAGGACCTCGCCGACCACCTCGGCGCCGCCTACCTCCGCTACTCCTTCACCAAGGGCACCGAGCAGGAGGTGGCCTTCCTGGTCGAGGAGCTCGGCCTGGAGCCGGGGATGCGGGTGCTCGACATCGGGTGCGGGCCGGGGCGCCACGCCCACGCCCTGGGCCGGCGGGGGATCGAGGTCCACGGCGTCGACATCAGCCAGCGCTTCGTCGACCTGGCCCGGCTCGACGCACCGGACGGCGTCACCTTCGAGCGCCTCGACGCCCGGCGGCTGGCCTTCGACGGGACGTTCGACGCCGCCATCTCCCTCTGCCAGGGCGCGTTCGGCCTCGCCGACGGGGGAGCGGGCGAGCCGGCGGGCCCGCCGCTCGACCCGGACGGCGAGGTCCTCGACGGCATCGCCCGGGCCCTGGCCCCGGGCGGGGTGGCCGCGCTGAGCGCCTTCAGCGCCTACTTCCAGGTCCGCTGGCTCGATCCGGAGCGGGGGTCCTTCGACGCCGAGCGCGGCGTCAACCACGAGCGCACGGTGATCAAGGACGAGGCCGGCCGCGATGCCGAGGTCGACCTCTGGACGACGTGCTTCACGCCGCGCGAGCTGCGCCTCCTGGCCCGGCGGGCCGGCCTGGAGGTGGAGCAGCTGTGGTCCGTGCGGCCCGGGGAGTACGCCCGGGCGGTGCCGGACCTCGACCACGAGGAGTTCCTCCTGGTGGCCCGCCGCCCGGGGACCGCGCCCGGCTGAGCGCGCCCGGCTGAGCGGGCCCGGGCCGTCCGCGGTGGAGCGCGGTCGAGGTGTGGTGGTACCTTCGTCCTTTCCCTGCGCGTCGTTCCGTTCCGGCGCGCGCCGCCTACTCCACCCATCCGAGAAGAGACCCTCCCTTGTCCGACCAGACGATCACCGCCCCCGAGCAGCAGCCCGAAGAGGCTGCGTACGTCCCCCGCCAGATCACCGCCAACGACCTCGACGTCAGCTTCGAGGAGGCCATCTCCGGGACGCTCGTCTCCGTCGAGGACGGCCAGATCGTGGAGGGCACGGTCGTCAAGGTCGACAAGGACGAGGTCCTGCTCGACATCGGGTACAAGTCCGAGGGCGTGATCCCCAGCCGTGAGCTGAGCATCCGCAACGACGTCGACCCCTCCGAGGTCGTGTCGCTGGGCGACGAGATCGAGGCCCTGGTCCTCACCAAGGAGGACAAGGACGGTCGTCTGGTCCTCTCCAAGAAGCGCGCTCAGTACGAGCGGGCGTGGGGCGACATCGAGCGCAAGAAGGAAGAGGACGGCGTCGTGTCCGGCCCCGTGATCGAGGTCGTCAAGGGCGGCCTGATCCTCGACATCGGCCTCCGCGGCTTCCTCCCCGCCTCCCTGGTGGAGCTCCGCCGGGTGCGCGACCTCGCCCCCTACGTGGGCCGCACGCTCGAGGCCAAGATCATCGAGCTCGACAAGAACCGCAACAACGTGGTGCTGTCCCGGCGGGCCTGGCTCGAGGAGACGCAGAAGGAGCAGCGCGAGGAGTTCCTGGAGAACCTCAAGCCCGGCGAGATCCGCTCCGGCGTGGTCTCCAGCGTGGTCAACTTCGGTGCCTTCGTGGACCTCGGCGGCATGGACGGCCTCGTCCACGTGTCCGAGCTGTCCTGGAAGCACGTCGACCACCCCGGCTCCGTCGTGGCCGTCGGCGACGAGATCACCGTGCAGGTGCTCGAGGTCGACCTGGACCGGGAGCGCATCAGCCTCTCGCTCAAGGCCACCCAGCAGGATCCGTGGCAGGAGTTCGCCGGCAGCCACCGCGTGGGCGAGCTGGTCTACGGCCGGGTCACCAAGCTGGTGCCCTTCGGCTCGTTCGTCCAGGTGGGCGACGGCATCGAGGGCCTGGTCCACATCTCGGAGATGTCGGCGCACCACGTCGACCTGCCCGAGCAGGTCGTCACCCCCGGCGAGGAGCTGTGGGTGAAGATCATCGACCTCGACCTCCAGCGCCGCCGGATCAGCCTGTCGATCAAGCAGGCTGCCGAGGGCGGCGTGGTGTCCGCCGAGTACCAGGAGCACTTCGGCGAGCACGCCTACGACGACGAGGGCAACTACATCGGCGGTGACTCGTCCGAGGCCCAGGAGGCCTGGGCCGAGTACTACGCCGAGCACCCCGAGGCGCTCGAGGCCGGCACCGAGGCCCCGGCCGACGGCGAGGCCCCCCCCGCCGACGCTCCGGCCCCCGACGGCGATGCCGCCGCCGAGGAGCCCGCCGCGACCGACGCCGAGCCCGCCCCGGCGGCCGAGGAGCCCGCCGCGGCCGAGCCGGTGGCCGAGGCCGCCGCCGAGCCCGCAGCCGACGAGCCCGTGGCCGACGAGGCCGCCGAGCCCGAGGCCTGAGCCCCGCCGGCTCCCGCCGGCACCCCGCACGTCGTCGGGGCCCCCCCCGCAGGGGGGGGGTGGTGGGGTCCGGGGCCCCCCCCGGCCGCCCGCGGGGCGGGCCGGGGCGGGCCCGCGGGGGGGGA
>JBBRFU010000081.1:0-16428 GCA_038241315.1 Acidimicrobiales bacterium
GGCCTGCACGAGGTGCAGGAGGTAGGTCATCGACGCCAGGACCTCGCAGCGGCTGAGCACCGGCTGGCCGGGCTCCGGGCGGTCGAGGTCGAGCATCGGGAACAGCTCGGAGATCTTCTCGATCTCGTTGCCGAGCTTGCGATCGAGCTTGTAGCGGCCGACCCGGCTGAGGTCGTAGCGGCGCGACTCGAAGAAGGCGTTGCGGAAGTAGGCCTTGGCCGACTCCACCGACGGCGGCTCGCCGGGGCGGGCCCGCTTGTAGATCTCCACCAGGGCTTCGTCCTGGGTGGTGGCGACGTCTCGCTCCTTCTCCCACTGCCCCTCGAGGAAGTCGAAGTGGCGCACGAAGGCGTCGATGAAGCCGGGAGCGTTCTCCTCGTCGTAGCCGAGGGCCCGCAGCAGCACGAAGATGCCGAGGCGGCGCTTGCGGGCGACGCGGGTGCCGGCGGTGACGTCCTTGCCGGGCTTCTGCTCGACGTCGAACTCGATCCACTCACCGCGGTAGGGGTGGATGGTGCCGGTGACGAGCTGGTGCTTGGCCAGGTTCCGCAGGCGGAACCGCTCACCGGGCTGGAAGATGACGCCCGGCGACCGCACCAGCTGCGACACCACGACGCGCTCGGTGCCGTTGATGACGAACGTGCCCTTGGTGGTCATCTTGGGGAAGTCGCCCATGAAGACCGTCTGCTCTTTGATCTCGCCGGTGTTGGCGTTGATGAACCGGGCCCGCACGAAGATGGGGGCCGAGTACGTCATGTCCCGCTCCTTGCACTCCTCGACGGAGAACTTGGGCGTGGGACGGAGGTCCTCGTCGTTCGGATCGAACTCCAGCTCGAGCTGGAGCGTCTCGGTGAAGTCCTTGATCGGGCTGATGTCGCGGAAGGTGTCGGCGAGGCCCTGGTCGAGGAACCAGTCGAACGACTCCCGCTGGATCGCGATCAGGTCCGGGAGCGGCAGGACATCGTCGAGGTTCGCGAACGAGTACCGGTCACGAATGGTGGGCAGGGAGGACAAGGACGGCTCCTCAGCACTGGTTGATCAGGTGTGAACTGCTCGTGGAGGGGCGCGCCACTTCGATCAACCAATTCTGAAGGACGGCAAGCAACACCACGGCAACGGGCGATCCTAGGCGGACCGGCAGCGCGATGCCAACCTCGACGTGGGAACCACACGCCTGGGTGTCGAATTGGGGGTGACGGTAAACCGGGTGCCCCGTCAGGTCAAGGGTTTCCCCGCCCGCTCACCTGCCCGTCGCCCGGCGGTCGCCGGGCGGACAGGCGGTGGGCAGGTGGTCCGTCGCCGGGCCGCCGGGCCGGCGACGGATCCGTCACACGATCTCGCTGGTCTGCATGACGGGGGCGATCGTCGTGTAGTTGGCGACGTCGGCCATCACGTCGGCGGTGCCCGGCATGCCCATGGCCGCACCGATCGCCTCGACGGACTCGAAGGTGAAGTGGACGGCGGCCTCGTAGGGGCCGTCGATGCCCTTGTCGACCTCGACGGGCGGCCCGCCCCAGGCGGCCACGGCCAGGGGCACGTGGTGGTCGCGGTAGTAGTCGTGGTCGAAGGTGGCGCCCTCGGTCTTCGGGTACAGCACGCTGAGTCGGATCATGGCGGGAGCGTAGGGCCGGGCACCGGCGCGCGTGGCCCGCCCGGTGGCCCCGCGGCCGGGTGGCCCGGGGCCGGCTGGCGGCGGGCCCCGGTCCGACGGGCAGACTCGCCGTCGTGCCCGCACCTGCCGCCTGGATCCCCGTCGACGACCCGGCCGACGAGCGCATCGCCGAGTTCATCGGCCTGCGCGACGCCGACCTCCGCCGCCGCCGGGAGTCGGCCGGCGGCGACCTGGCGGGCCTCTTCGTGGCCGAGGGCGACATCGTCGTGGAGCGGGCCCTCCGCGCCGGCTACCGGCTCCGGTCCCTGCTCGTCGATGCCACCCGCGCCGCCCCCCTGCCCGCCGGGCTCCCCGACGTGCCCGTGTACGCCGCCGGTCCCGCACTGGTGCTCCGCATCACCGGCATGGCCATGCACCGGGGCTGCATCGCGGCGTTCGACCGGCGGCCCGTGCCCTCGCCCGCCGAGGTGCTGGCCGGCGCCACCCGGGTGGTGGTGCTCGAGAACCTCAACAACCCCACCAACCTGGGGGTGATCGCCCGGAGCGCGGTGGGCCTGGGCGCCGACGCGCTGATCCTCGACCC
The DNA here is from genome assembly GCA_038241315.1 of Acidimicrobiales bacterium. Lineage (GTDB taxonomy): Bacteria > Actinomycetota > Acidimicrobiia > Acidimicrobiales > Iamiaceae > Aquihabitans. The sequence continues at coordinate 2,196 of JBBRFU010000081.1, forward strand.
GTCGTGCTGCGACCCGCTCTACCGCCGGGCGTCGAGGGTGGCGATGGGCGAGGTGTTCGCCCTCCCCTACGCCTACGCCGATCGGTTCCCGGGCGGCCTCGACGTGGTGACCGACGCGGGGTTCTCCCTGCTCGCCCTCACCCCCGACCCGGCGGCCGAGCCCATCGACGACGTGGTGCTGGGCCCGGAGGAGCGGGTGGCGCTCGTGCTCGGGGCCGAGGGGCCCGGCCTCACCGACGAGACGATGGCCCGGGTGGGTCGACGGGTCCGCATCCCCGTCCACGGCGGCGTCGACTCGCTGAACGTGGCCGCCGCGGCCGCCATCGCCTGCTACGTCCTGGGCCGCGGCCGGCCCTGAACGCCCCGGGGCGTGGTCCCGCGCCTACGCCACCCCGGCGGGGCGCGCCGGGAGGCGGCGCCGGTCGGAACGACGGGCCGGGATCGCCCCGGCGGCCGCCGTCCCCCCGGGCCCTCGACCGGTGCACCCCGCCCCGGCCCGGGCGTCGGGTGACGGGGGCGATGCCCCCTCGGCGGCCTCGGACCAGACGAGGAGGGCATCGCAGAAGCAGCGGAGGACGACCTGCGGGCCGGTCGGCCCGGCCTCGACCGAGACGACCCGGCGGGGGCCGAGGAGCGTGCGCTGGCCGCAGGTCGGGCACCAGGGGGCGAACATGGACCCATGGTGCCGCTGTCCGGCCTGCCGACACCCGGGCCAATCGGGCAGTATTGGCACCATGTCCACCAGGCCAATCGACGGGCCAATGGCGCCCGCCCTCGACCACGACCGCCTGGTCGGGCTCCTCGGCCACTGGAGCGCCGACGGCCACGGCGGGCTGGCCCGCCGCCTGGCCCACGCGCTGCGGGCGGCCATCACCGGCGGCGTCCTCGCCGGGGGCACCCGCCTCCCACCGGAGCGCCAGCTCGCCGCCCTGCTCTCGGTCAGCCGCAGCACGGTCACCGTGGCCCTCGACGAGCTGCGGGCCGAGGGCCTGCTCACCTCCCGACAGGGCCGGGGCACCGAGGTCGCCGGCGGCGCCGAGCTGGCCACCACCGGCGTGCGGGTCGGCGACCACTTCGTGAACCGCGGCGCCGGCATCGACCTGGCGGCCGTGGTGCCCACCGACGGCACCCACCTGCCGCCCATGTCGATCCGCACCGAGGACCTGCTCGCCGCACGCGGCCAGCTCGAGCCGCACGGCATGGCGCCCCTCCGCGAGGCGCTGGCCCGGCGCCACACCGAGCGGGGCCGCCTCACCGAACCGGGGCAGATCCAGGTGACCCACGGCGCCCACCACGCCATCGCCCTCGCCATCGACGCCCTGGTCTCCCCCGGCGCCGCCGTGGCGCTGGAGGACCCGTCGTACCCGGGGATCCTCGACGTGATCGACCACCGCCACGGCCGTCCGGTGGCCGTGGCCAGCGACGGTGGCGGGCCGGTGCCGGAGGCGCTGGCCGCGCTGCTCGCCCGCGAGCGACCGGCGCTGCTCTACCTGCAGACCGGCGTCGCCAACCCCACCGGCCGCCTCGTCGGCGCGGGCCGTCGCCGCGCCCTCGCCACGGTGCTGGACCACCACGGCGACACGGTGGTCCTGGAGGACAACACGCTCGCCGACCTGACCTTCTCCGGGGCCCGGCCCCCCGGCTTCGACGCCCTCTGCCGCATCGCACCGGTGGTGACCGTCGAGTCGCTCAGCAAGGTGGCGTGGGCGGCCCTGCGGATCGGTTGGCTGCGGGCGTCCGGGGTGGTGGCCGAGCGCCTGGCGCGGGTGCGGGTGGCCAACGACCTCGGCCCGTCGGTCCCGTCCCAGCTCCTCGCGCTGCAGCTCCTGCCCGACCTCGACGCGGTGGCAGCCCGACGGCGGGCCGGGCTCGAGGCCTCCGTCGACGCCGCACTGGCCCGGATCGGCGAGGAGCTCCCCGACTGGCAGGTGGAGCGGCCGGGAGGCAGCTCGGCCCTGTGGCCCGCCCTCCCCCTCACCGACGCCACGCCCTTCGTGGCCCTCGCCCGCCGGCACGGTGTCCACGTCACCCCGGGCGCCGCGCACCGGGTGGGCGGGGGCGCCGACCCGCACGTGCGCCTGTGCGTCGACCGGCCCGCCGCGCACGTCGACGAGGGCATCGACCGGTTGGTGGCGGCGTGGCACGACCTCGGGAGCCGGAGGGCCCGCACCCCGGCCTGATCGCCCGCGGGTCGCTCCTGCCGGTCGGGGGTAAGACAGGGCGGTGAACGGCCCGATCAGCAACCCCCCGCCCCTCCCCGACCCGAGCGGGCCCATCGTCGGTGGCTCGGCCGGCGGCGACGCCGTCCCGCCGGACGTGGTCGCCCTCGAGGCCGAGCTGGCCGCGGGCGACGGCAGCCGCCTGGCCCGCTACGCACGGCGGGCCCGCACGCTCGCCCGCGTCCTGGCCGGCCTGGTCGCCGGCACCGGCGTCCTCGCGCTCGTGGTCGGGCTCGCCGCGTGGCGCGACCACCCCGCGGGCCTCCTGCTGGTCGTCCTCTGCTGCCTCCCGGCGATCGTCGCGCCGCTCTACGTCGCCCGCCGGACGGGCGCGCTCGCCCACGCGGCCGGCCACCCGCGCGAGGCCGCCCGGCAGGCCCAGGACCTCGTGGGCCGGGTCCGCCACAGCGCCGAGCTGCAGACCCTGGCCGGCGAGCTCTCCCGCCGGGGCAGCCGCGGGGCCGGAGCGGCACCGGCCGGCCGGGTCCGGGGGACCATCCGGCTCGCTCGCCTCGCCAGCACGGTGATCGGCCAGGCCCAGCCCGACGACGAGCGCCACCCGCTCCTCCTGCCCTTCACGCCGGAGCGGCTGGCCCGGACCTGGTCGGCGGTCGGCATGTCGCTGTGGGGCTGGGCGATCGCCGCCCTGGTCCTGGTGGTCTCGGTCCCCGCGCTGGTGGTCAGCCTCGTCTGACGGCCCCCGTCAGGCGAGGTCGTCGGCCGTGATGCCCTCGAGGGGGCCCGTGCCCCGCAGCACGTGGGCGCCGTCGACCGACCGGACGAGGGCGGCCTCCCCGTGGAGGTACCGGCCATCGAGCGTCGTGAGGTCGATCCGGTAGCGGCCCTGGGCGAGCGGCGCCGGCTCCAGGGCGTACGCCAGGCACTCCCACTGGGGGTGGTCGCTGTCGTCGGTCTCGGCCACGAGCAGGTAGCCGGCCCGCAGCGGCAGGGTCACCTGCTCGATGGCGAGGCTGGCGACGTCGAACCGGGCGTGGCGCACCGGCCCATCCTCGCGCCGGCCCGGGCCCGCCACGACCGCCCGGCGCCGGCCGGCCCGGGGCCCGGCGCGGCGACGGTTTCGGGCTGAGGGCGGGTTGGGGGTGATCGGTAGGCTCGACGATCGTGAGCACCGCCGGTCAGTCCCCGTACCCGAAGGTCCCCAGCCGCGCCGACTACCCGGCGATCGAGCGGTCGATCCTCGAGCGCTGGGCCGCCGACCGCACCTTCGAGGCCTCGGTGGAGGGCCGGCCGGCCGACGACGAGTACGTCTTCTACGACGGCCCCCCGTTCGCCAACGGGCTCCCCCACTACGGCCACCTCCTCACCGGCTACGTCAAGGACGTGGTGCCCCGCTACCAGACCATGCGGGGCCACCGCGTGGCCCGCCGGTTCGGGTGGGACACCCACGGGCTCCCGGCCGAGATGGCGGCCGAGAAGGAACTCGGCATCGCCGGGCACAAGGCCATCACCGAGTACGGGATCGAGCGGTTCAACGACTACTGCCGGACCTCGGTGCTGCGCTACACGGCCGAGTGGGAGCGCTACGTCGACCGCCAGGCCCGGTGGGTCGACTTCGAGGACGACTACAAGACCATGGACCTCCCCTACATGGAGAGCGTCATGTGGGCCTTCAAGCGGCTCTGGGACAAGGGCCTGATCTACCAGGCGTACCGGGTGATGCCCTACAGCTGGGGCGCCGAGACCCCGCTGTCCAACTTCGAGATCCGCCTCGACGACGCCACCCGGCCGCGCCAGGACCCGGCGCTCACCGTCGCCTTCGACCTCGACCCGGTCGAGGGCGACCCGGGGCCGCTCAAGGTCCTGGCCTGGACCACCACCCCGTGGACCCTGCCGTCCAACCTGGCCCTCGCCGTCGGTCCCGACCTCGACTACGCGGTCGTCGAGCACGACGGCGCCTTCTACGTGCTCGGCCAGGAGACGCTGGCCCACTACGGCCCGGAGCTCGGCGAGGCCGCCACCGTCGCCACCCTGAAGGGCACCGACCTCGTCGGCCGCACCTACGCCCCCCTGTTCCCCTTCTTCGCCGACAACCCCGACAGCTTCCGGGTCCTGGCCGGCGACTTCCTCGACACCGCCGAGGGCACCGGCGTGGTCCACCTCGCCCCCGGGTTCGGCGAGGACGACCAGCGGGTGTGCGAGGCCGCCGGCATCACGCTGGTGGTGCCGGTCGACGAGAAGGGCCGGTTCACCGACGAGGTGCCCGAGTGGGCCGGCGTCAACGTCTTCGAGGCCAACCCCGACATCATCCGCCACCTCAAGGGGGCCGGACGGGTGCTCCGCCACGAGACCTACGACCACAACTACCCCCACTGCTGGCGCACCGACACGCCGATCATCCACCGGGCCATGCAGTCCTGGTACGTCCGGGTCACCGACCTCACCGAGCGCCTCCTGGAGACCAACCAGGAGATCAACTGGATCCCCGACCACGTGCAGGACGGCGCCTTCGGCAAGTGGCTGGCCGGCGCCCGCGACTGGTCGATCAGCCGCAACCGCTTCTGGGGCGCGCCCATCCCCGTGTGGGAGAGCGACGACCCCGCCTTCCCGCGGATCGACGTCTACGGCTCGCTCGACGAGCTCGAGGCCGACTTCGGCGTGCGGCCCACCGATCTCCACCGGCCCTTCGTCGACGACCTCACCCGTCCGAACCCCGACGACCCCAGCGGCCGCAGCACGATGCGCCGCGTCACCGAGGTGCTCGACTGCTGGTTCGAGTCGGGCTCCATGCCCTTCGCCCAGGTGCACTACCCGTTCGAGAACAAGGAGTGGTTCGAGACCCACGCCCCGGCCGACTACATCGTCGAGTACATCGCCCAGACGCGCGGCTGGTTCTACACGCTCCACGTGCTCTCGGTGGCCCTGTTCGACCAGCCCGCGTTCCGCAACGTGAGCTGCCACGGGGTGGTCCTCGACGCCGACGGTCGCAAGCTCTCCAAGAAGCTGCGCAACTACCCCGATCCCGAAGAGGTCATGGAGACCATCGGGTCCGACGCGCTGCGCTGGTACCTCATGTCGTCGCCGATCCTGCGCGGCGGCGACCTCAAGATCGCCGCCGACGGGTCGGGCATCGCCGACGTGGTCCGGCTGGTGCTCAACCCGGTCTGGAACGCCTTCCACTTCTTCACGCTCTACGCCAACGCCGACGGGTACCGGGCCCGGTTCCGCACCGACGCCACGGGCGACCTCGACCGCTACCTCCTCGCCAAGACCCGGTCGCTGGTGGAGGTCACCACCGCGTCCTACGACGCCTACGACCTCGCCGGCGTGTGCAACCAGGTCACCGCCTACCTCGATGCCCTCAACACCTGGTACATCCGCCGCAGCCGTGAGCGCTTCTGGGCACCCGGCGCGGTCGATGCCGCCAGCGACGGCACCGCGGCCGACAAGGCCGACGCCTTCGACACCCTCTACACGGTGCTGGTCACCGTCTCGAAGGTGGTCGCCCCGCTGCTGCCGATGCTGGCCGAGGAGATCCACACCGGGCTCACCGACGAGCGCTCGGTCCACCTCACCGACTGGCCCGACGCCACGGCCCTCCCCGCCGACCCCGAGCTGGTGCGGGCCATGGACGAGGTCCGCGCCGTGTGCTCCACCGCCCTCGGGCTCCGCGAGGACCACAAGCTCCGCAGCCGCCTACCCCTCCGCTCGCTCGCCATCGCCGGTGCCCGGGCCGAGGCCCTGGCCCCGTTCACCGCGCTGGTGGCCCAGGAGCTCAACGTCAAGGACGTCCCCCTCTCGGCGGACCGCACCGCCTACGGCACCGAGGTGGTGAAGCCGAACCCCCGCGCCCTCGGGCCGCGGCTCGGCAAGGAGGTGCAGGCGGTCATCAAGGCGGCCAAGGCCGGCGACTGGACCCGCGCCGCCGACGGCGCCGTGGTGGTGGGTGGCCACCCGCTCCACGACGGCGAGTACGAGCTCGTCCTCCAGGCGAGCGACGACGTGGCCGCGGCCCCCGTTCGCTCCGTCGATCCCGAGGGCCGCACCATCGACACCGGGCTGGTGGTGGCGCTCGACACCACCGTCACGCCGGAGCTGCACGCCGAGGGCACCACCCGCGACCTGGTCCGGCTCGTGCAGCAGGCGCGGCGCGACGGCGGCCTCGACGTCACCGACCGCATCGCCCTCACCCTGTCGCTCCCGCCGACCCAGCGGGCGATGGTGGAGGCGCACCAGGCCCACCTCGAATCGAGCGTGCTGGCCACCTCGATCACCTACACCGACGCGAACCAGCCGGTGGCCGCCACCCTCGACGGCAGCGACGTCAGCTTCTCACTCACCCCGACCTGATCCGGTCGTGAGGATCTGACCCGACCGGACCCGACCCGGGCCGACACGACCCGTCACGACCCGTCACGACCAGCGACGACCAGTCACGCCCCCCGTCACGTCCCGTGCCGGGACGCGAGGCGGCCGCCGCCCCCGGAGGGACGGCGGCCGCATCGGACACCGGTGGGCGGGCCGTGGGCCCGCCCGGTGCTACTTGAGCTCGACGGTGGCGCCGGCCGCCTCGAGGGCGTCCTTGGCCTTGTTGGCGTCGTCCTTGGAAGCCTTCTCGAGGATGGGCTTGGGGGCGTTGTCCACCAGGTCCTTGGCCTCCTTGAGACCGAGGCTGGTGAGGGCACGCACCTCCTTGATGACGTTGATCTTCTTCTCGCCGGCGGCGATGAGCACGACGTCGAACTCGTCCTGCTCTTCGACCTCTTCGGCAGCGGCGGCGCCGCCACCAGCGGCGGCCACGGCCACGGGGGCCGCGGCGGTCACGCCGAACTTCTCCTCGAAGGCCTTGAGGAGCTCGGAGAGCTCCAGGACCGAGAGGTTGGCGATGGAATCGAGGATCTCTTCTTGGGTGGCCATGTTCAGCTCTCCTGTGCGGTGTCGGCCGAAGCAACGGCCGGATCGGGTTCGGTGTCGGCAGCCGGGGCGTCAGCCTCGGCAGCCGGGGTCTCGTCCGCCGGGGCGTCAGCCTCGGCAGCGGGGGTCTCGTCCGCCGGGGCATCGGCCTCGGCAGCGGGGGTGTCGTCGGCGGCGGGGGCCTCGTCGGCCGGCGCAGGGGCGTCGGCGGGGGCGCCGGGGGCGCCACCCTGGTCGATGAGGGCCTTGAGGCCGTAGGCGAAGTCGCGGGGCAGCGCGGCCAGCAAGCCGGCGAACTGCTGCATCGGGGCCGCGAGCAGGCCGGCGAACTTGGCGAGGAGCACCTCGCGAGGCTCGACGTCGGCCAGGGCCCGCACGCCTTCCTCGGTGAGGGTCTGGTCGCCGAGGAGGCCGCCCTTGATCACCAGGGCCGGGTTGACCTTGGCGAAGTCGCGGAGCGCCTTGGCCACGGTGACGGGGTCACCCTGGACGAAGGCGATGGCCGTGGGGCCGGTGAGCAGGTCGTCGATCTCGAGGCCGAGATCGCGGGCCGCGAAGCGGACCAGGGTGTTCTTGTAGACCTTGTACTCGCCGCCCGCGGCGCGCAGTGCGCTGCGGAGCTGGGCCGTGGCCGCCACGTTGAGCCCCCGGTACTCGGTGAGCACGGCGGCGTCAGCGGCCTCGAACTTCGCTCGGACCTCGTCGACCACCGCGACCTTCTCTGGTCTCGGGTTCTCCATGTGGGCACCTCCTTTGTCTGGTTGGGTTCTGCTTCGGAATGCGAAAAGGGCGTCCGCATGCGCGAACACCCTCAGAGCCAGACGTGGAAGTCGTCCGCCTCATCTGGCGGGCCCGGGGGCCCATTCAGCGCCGCGAGGCGCACCGGAGGTCTTCGGCGTATGCAGTTGTTGCCGGGGCGACGGTAGCCGCGGAGGCGATGCGGGCACGAACCGGCCGGGGCCGGTCCGTGCCCGGCGCTCAGACGGTGAGGTCGGGCCGCAGGCGGTTGGCGTCGATCTTGACGCCGGGGCCCATGGTGGACGACACCGAGATCTTCTTGAGGTAGCGGCCCTTGGCCGAGGCCGGCTTCACCCGCTGGATCTCGTCGAGCACGGCGCGGAAGTTGTCCTCGAGGGCCTGCGGCTCGAAGCTCGCCTTGCCCAGCGGCACGTGCACGTTGCCGTAGCGGTCGGTGCGGTACTCGACCTTGCCGCCCTTGAACTCGGTGACGGCGCGGGCCACGTCGGTGGTGACGGTGCCGGTCTTGGGGTTGGGCATCAGGCCACGGGGGCCGAGCACCCGGCCCAGCCGGCCGACGACGGGCATCTGGTCGGGGGTGGCGATGGCCAGGTCGAAGTCGAGCATGCCGCCCTCGACCTCGGCGGCGAGGTCGTCGGAGCCGACGATGTCGGCGCCGGCCTCACGGGCGGCGGCCGCCGCGTCGCCGGTGGCGAAGACGGCGATGCGCACGTCCTTGCCGGTGCCGGCCGGGAGGGCCACGGTGCCGCGGACCATCTGGTCGGCCTTGCGGGGGTCGACGCCGAGGCGCACGACCAGCTCGATGGTCTCGTCGAACTTGGCCGGGGCCAGGCTCTTGACCAGGGCCAACGCTTCCACGATGCCGTGGGCGGCGTCGTTGTCGTAGCGCTTCTTGGCGTCGGAGTACTTCTTGCCTGCTGCCATCACTGGCTCCCTCGTTGGTACGGCCGACGGGCGAGGTGGTCCCGATCGAGCCTGGTGGTCCGGCCGCGGCTGCGGCCGGGGTGCTACTTGACGGTGAGGCCCATCGAGCGGGCCGTGCCCTCGATCTGGCGCTTGGCGCCGTCGAGGTCGATGGCGTTCAGGTCGGGGAGCTTGATCTTGGCGATCTCCTCGATCTGGGCGGCGGTGACCGAGCCGGCCACCTCCTTGCCGGGGTTCTGCGACGCCTTGTCGATGCCCGCAGCCTCACGCAGCAGCACGGGGGCCGGCGGGGTCTTGGTCACGAAGGTGAAGGAGCGATCCTCGAACACCGTGATCTCGACCGGGATGATCGTGCCGCGCTGGGCCTCGGTCTGGGCGTTGTAGGCCTTGCAGAAGTCCATGATCGCCACGCCGTGCGGACCGAGCGCGGTACCGACGGGTGGGGCGGGCGTGGCCTGCCCCGCGGGGATCTGGATCTTGACGACGGCCGCGACCTTTTTCTTGGCCATGGTGACCTACTCCTAAAGAAAACGTGTGGACAGGACAGCGTAGGGCTCAGGCCCTGCGCCGTGCCAAAGGGCAGAGGTGCCTAGAGCTTGGCGACCTGGGAGAACTCGAGCTCCACCGGGGTCTCTCGCCCGAAGATGTTGACGAGGACCTTGACCTTGAGCTGGTCCTCGTTGATCTCGACGATCTCGCCGCTGAAGTCGGCGAACGGGCCCTCTTTGACCCGGACGGTCTCGTGGAGCTCGTACTCGAGGCGGGGCCGACCCTTGCGGACCGGTGCCTCTTCGCCCTCGACCTTGACGGTGAGGAAGGTCTCGACCTCGCGGCGACGCAGCGGCGAGGGCTTGGTGCCCTGGCCGACGAAGCCGGTGACGCCGGGGGTGTTGCGGATGACGTACCAGGAGTCGTCGTCGAGGTGGCAGCGCACCAGGAGGTAGCCCGGGAACACCTTCTTCTGGACGACGACCTTCTTGCCGTTCTTGAACTCGACGACGTCTTCCAGGGGGATGACGACCTCGTGGATGCGCCCCTCCATGTTCATGGAGGAGGTGCGGGCCTCGAGGTTCTGCTTGACCTTCTTCTCGTAGCCCGACTGGGTGTGGACCACGAACCACTTGCCGGGGCGGTCGGCCGGGCTCTCGGGCTTGACCTCCTCGAGGAGGTCCTCGGCATCGACGGCGGGCTGGAGGATCTCGCCCGTCTCGGGGTCGACCACCGGGCCGTCGGCCTCGGCGGCGGGCGCGTCGGCAGCGGGGTCTCCGGCTGCGGGCGCGTCGTCGACCGGCGCGTCGTCGACCGGGGCGTCGTCGGCGACAGCCGGCGCGTCGGGTTCTTCGACGGGGTCGACCGCGTCGACCGGGTCGGCGGTGCCGGCGGCCTCGTCGGAGGCGGGCGTGGAGGGATCGTTCAAGCTCATGAAAGGGGCACCGTGGTGGGCGAAGAGGTAGCCGTCGGAGCGGCTGGGAGCATCACTGGTCGACGATGAACAGCACGGCCTTCGAGAAGACGAAGTCGAAGCCGGCGATCAGGGCGGTCATCACGACCAGGAAGATCAAGACGATGATGGAGAGGTTGATGGTCTCCGAGCGCGTCGGCCACGCCACCTTGCGGAGCTCGGCGTTCACCTCGCGGAAGAACTGGCGGGGCTTGGTGCGCGGTTCGCGGGGCGCGTTGGGAGACGGCGCCTGGCGGCGCGTCGCCTTGGGCGTGCCGTCCTCGGACAGCTGCCCCTGCCGCTGCATCAGCCGCTTGGTCTCTCGGTTCATCGCCATCGGCCAGCCTCGGCGCGTTCGTCGTCGTCAGAGTGAAGAGCAGGGCAGGAGGGACTCGAACCCACAACCTTCGGTTTTGGAGACCGGTGCTCTGCCAGTTGAGCTACTGCCCTCGGGGTTCTTGCTCGGCGAGCAACCCTAGCCGCGCCCCGGGCCGATGCTCCAAGCGGCCTCGCCCGGGGCCGATCCCCTCGTGGCGGGTCACCCGTGGCAGCCTGGTGGGGTGAGCGACCACGTCCCCCCCGCGCCGCCGACACCCGCCGAGCCGACGGCGGACCACCGGGCCGACGAGGCCCGGGCGCTGAGCGACCCGGGCGTCGGCGGCCGCCTCGATGCCACGGAGGGCGAGGTAACCCTCACCGCGGTCGCCGGGTCCGATCCTGCGATGGCCTACCGCAACCCGGCCACGGCCGACCTCGACCAACTGGTGGAGGCGGCTCGACACGGGGACCACGAGGCGTTCGAGGAGCTGGTGCGGCGCACCCACGCCGACACCTTCACCTTGGCGCGCCGCCTGGTCTCCGACGACGACGACGCCCGCGACGTGGTCCAGGAGGCCTACCTGCGGGCCTTCCGCTCCATCCGCAAGTTCCGCGGCGACGCCCAGTTCTCCACCTGGCTCTACCGCATCACCGCCAACTGCGCCTCCACCCACCTCGGTCGGCGGCGCCGACACCGCCACGACGAGCTCGACGAGGAGGTAGCCGTGCCCGACACCCACCCCGACCACGACCCGGTCATGGCTGCCGATGCCGCCCTGCTGCGCGATCGCCTGGAGCTCGCCATCGCCGACCTGCCGCCCCGCCTCCGGGCGGTGGTCGTGCTGCGCGACATCTACGACCTCAACCACGCCGAGATCGCCGACGAGCTGGGCATCTCCGAGTCGGCCGCCAAGGTGCGCCTGCACCGGGCGCGCCGCAAGCTGCGCACCCAGGTCTTCCCGCTGCCCGGCGAGGACGACCGCGACGACGTCGAGGAGCACGCTCATGCAGTGTGAGGCGATCACCGAGTCGCTGGCCGGCGTCGTCGACGGCGACGCTCGGCTCGACCGCGGCGAGCGCCGCCACGTGGAGCGCTGCCTGCGCTGCCAGGCCGAGCTGGCCCAGTACCGCAAGCTCCTGCGGGCCATGCAGCACCTCCGCACCGAGCGCGTCGCCCCGCCCGCCGGCCTGGTGGGCGAGGTGATCGCCTCCCTCGGGGCGGCGGGCGAGCGCGGCGCCATCCGCGCCACCCTCTCGGGCCGCAAGGTGGCCTACCTCGGCGGCATCGCCGCGGCCACCGCGGCTGCCGGCGCCGGCGCCGCCCTGGTGCTGGCCACCCGGGGCCGCAAGGCCCGCCTCCCCCTCGCCGGCTGACCCACTCGGCAGCTGACGCCCGGTCCGGCGGGACCACCCGGCGCTTCACGTCCCACGCGCTTCCCGTGTCCGGCGCGCGTCCCGTGCCCGACCGATGCGTCAGCGGAACGCCCCGACACCAGGAGCGACCCACCGCCCGACACCACGCTTCCCGTGTCCGACCGTCACGCCGACGGAACGCCCCGACACCAGAACCGATCGGCCGTGCGACGCGGCCCCCACGGCCCCACGGCCTCGGGGCCCCGGGTGGTCGACGTCGGGGGGGGCGAACCCCGTCGACGTCGCGTGCGGTCAGGGGTCGGGGACGATGCGGGCCCGCCAGGCGGCGAGGTCCGCGGCGGTGTCGATGTCGACCGGGTCGCCCGGGCACGGGACCTCGGTGACGAGGTCGGGCCGGTCCCGGAGCAGGCGACGGGCACCTTCGTCGCCCGACGTCGGCAGCGACGCCCAGACCTCGGCGGCCAGGCGCACGGGGTGGGCCCGACGGCCGTCGTAGGTGGCCACCGCGATCGGGGTGGACCGGGTGCCGGCCACCGCCCGCCAGGCGCCGGCGGAGAGGCCGGGCTGGTCGGCCAGGGCCACCACCACGGCGTCGAGCCCGGCGTCACCCGCCCAGCCGATGGCCACCCCCAGCGAGGTCGCCTGCCCCTCGGCCCAGCGCTCGTTGGTCGAGACCTGCACCCCGTCGGGCAGGCCCAGCCGTTCGGCGGCCACGGGCCCCACGACCACCAGCACCGGACCGATCGCGGCGTCCACCGCGACCCGGGCGGCGCTCGCGGCCAGCGTGGAGCCGTCCCCCACATCGGCCGTCAGCTTGGGGACCGGGCCGACGAACCGGGAGCCGCCGCCGGCCGCCAGCAGCACCGCCCCCACCCGATCGGGCACCGTCAGACGGGGGCAGCGACGGCGGTGGCCGTGGACGGGGCGTCCGGCTCCGTGGCGCTGACGGGGGCGCGGCTGCAGTTCTCGATGATGGCGTCGGTGATCTCGGGGATCCGCACGTCGGGGACGTCGTGGGCCATGTCGGGGAACATCACGAGGCGCGAACCGGCGATCGCCCGGGCCGTTGCCATGCCGCCGGAGGGCCGCACCAGCGGGTCGAGGAGACCGTGGACCACCAGCGTGGGCGCGGTGACCCGACCGAGGTCGGCGGTGCGATCGCGGGTGGCGGTGACCGCCAGGGTCTGGCGGGCGACCCCGGCGGCCGCGGCCTCGGGATCGCCCTCGCGCGCGGAGGCGGCGAGGTAGGCCTCGCGGGCCACGTCCTCGTCGAAGTGCGGCCCGGCGATCAAGCGCCCCAGGACCAGCGCCGACTCGACCGAACGGCCGCCGGGGCTGCGCCGGACGCGCAGGAACGCCGGCAGCAACGTGGGCGACATCCGCCCCACCCGCCGCCCGCCGGTGTTCGACATGATCGACGTGAGGCTGGCCACCCGGTGGGGGTGGCCGATGGTGAGCTCCTGGGCGATCATGCCGCCCATCGACACGCCGACCACGTGGGTGCGGTCGATGCCGAGGTGGTCGAGGAGGCCGGCCGCGTCGTCGGCCAGGTCGCCGAGCTGGTATGGCGGGCGGACCCGGGCCGGAGCCACGAGGGACCGGGCCAGGTCACCCACGGTGGGCGGGGGCGCATCGTGGCGGGACGAGCGGCCCACATCGCGGTTGTCGAAGGTGACCACCCGGAACCCGGAGGCCACGAGCCGTTCGATGAACGCCGGCGGCCAGGCCAGGAGCTGCGCGCCCAGGCCCATCACGAGCAGCATCGGCTCCCCGTCGACCGGGCCGTGCACCTCGTGCTCGATCGTGATCCCGTTGACGTCGGCGGCGGGCATGGTGCTCCTGGGGTCGGGTGGCGGGCCCCACCAGCAAAGCACCCCGCCGGGGTGGTCGACGTTCGCGAGCGGTGCCCGGTCGTGCGGAGCGACCGGGCCTCCGCCGGCAGGCGCGCCGCGGGCGCGCCGGGATCCGCGGTCCCTGCTTCGTCACGACCGCGGCGGCCCGTCGCCGTGACGGGCCACGTTGGACGTTCGTCGGCCGATCGGTCGCTTCGATGGCGCTGGCGGCTCGATATCGCTGCGTGGGTCACGGTTCGGCTGGACGCCGTCGGCCGGCGGAGGCGACCGGCCCATGCGGCGGCTGGCGCCGGGCGCGACGAAGGGGCGCCGGAGCGCCCCCTCGTCGACCACCTCTGGTGGCCCGTGGGCCCGGGATCAGACCTGCTGGATCTTGATCTCGATGTCGACACCGGCCGGGAGGTCGAGCCGCTGCAGCGAATCGACCGTCTTCGGCGTGGGATCGACGATGTCGAGCAACCGCTTGTGGACCC
>JBBRFU010000082.1:0-16375 GCA_038241315.1 Acidimicrobiales bacterium
CCAGCTCGGCGACCAGACCTTCGACCGCCAGAAGGCCAGCAAGCTGGCCGCGGAGATCGCCGACCGGGGCCCGGTGATCTACGGCGACGTCTCCGGTCGCAAGGACCGCGACATCATCGTCCAGCACCTGGGCGACGACCCGGAGGAGGGGTGGTACGCGTTCCTGGCCGCCCCCGTCGACAAGGCGCGCGATTGCACCTGGCAGTGGCAGCCCGACGAGGAGCTGTTCCGAGCCGCGTGCGACGACGACCTCACCGCACCGGCCGACGGCGAGGGGCTCCCGCAGTTCGAGGTGACGGTGGTCGACGGCCGCGTCGACGTGGACCTGAACGCCGCGGCCCGCACCAGCACCACCACCTCGACCAGCGCGCCCGGATCCGCCAGCACCACCACGGCCGCTCCCGGTTGACGCCCGGGCCGGCCCCGCCGGTCGGCGGCGGTGGGCGGTGGGGCGGCTCGACCGGTCCCGAGCGAAGGTCCGGGCCGGTCCCGAGCGAAGGTCCGGGCCGGTTCGGGCGGACCCGACCCCGCCGTAGGGTGCGGCCCATGCGACAGGTCGTGTGCCGGACGTGGGGACCGCCCGAGGGCCTGACCGTCGAGGAGGCCCCCGACCCCACGCCGGGACCGGGCCAGGCCGTGGTGGCGGTGGCCGCCGCCGGCGTGAACTTCGTGGACGCCCTCCTCGTGGCCGGGACCTACCAGATCAAGGTGCCACCGCCCTTCACCCCGGGCAGCGAGCTGGCGGGCACGGTCGTGGCGGTGGGCGACGGGGTCACCGGCGTGGCGGTCGGCGATCGGGTGCTCTCCTCGGCGGGCCTGGGGGCTTGGGCCACCCACGTGGTCGCGCCCGCCACCGCCCTGACCCCGGTGCCCCACGACCTCGACCTGCCCCGCGCCGCGGCCCTGGTGCAGAGCTACTGCACCGCCTGGTTCGCCCTCACCCGGCGCACCACCGTGGCGGCCGGCGAGACGGTGCTGGTGCTCGGCGCCGGGGGCGGCGTCGGGCTGGCCGCCGTCGACGTGGCGCGCGCCCTCGGCGCCCGGCCGATCGCCGCCGCGTCCACGCCGGAGAAGCTGGCCGCGGCCGTGGCGATGGGGGCCGAGGGCACCATCGCCTACGAGGACGAGGACCTGAAGGCCCGCGCCCGGGAGCTGTCCGGCGGCGGGGTCGACGTGGTGGTCGATCCGGTGGGCGGCGCCCACACCGAGGCCGCCCTGCGGTCGCTCGGGGTCGGCGGTCGCCTCCTGGTCATCGGGTTCGCCGCCGGGTCGATCCCCCGCCTCCCGGCCAACCAGGTGCTGCTCAAGAACCGCTCGGTGGTGGGCGTCGACTGGGGCGCCTGGGCCATGGGCGACGGCGGGGCCCAGGGCGCCCTGCTGGCCGAGGTGCTCGACGCCGTCGGCGACGGCCGCCTCCGCCCCTCGGCGCCCGCCGAGCGGCCCCTCGCCGACGCCGGGGCCGTCCTGCGCGACCTCCTGAGCCGCCGCCTCCGCGGCAAGGTGGTCCTGACCACCGGTTGACGGGCGGCCGCCTCATGACCTCCGGTTGACCCCCGACCGTCCCTGGTCCTTCGGGCGCCCCCGGGCTGGCCGGCCCCGGGCCGACAGCGGGCCGGCCGGCCGGCTCGCTCAGTCGGCCGTGCGGGGGGCCGGGCCCGAGGCGCCATCGGCGAACCAGGCGACCACCTCGCGCCGCTGGATCTTGTCGGTGCCGGTCCGGGGGAAGTCGTCGACGGCCAGGAACCGCACCGGCACCTTGTACCTCGACATCCGCTCGGTGGCCCAGGCACCGAGGTCGAGGCGCTCGAGGTCGACCCCTGGCCGGATGCGCAGCGCGGCGCCCGGCACCTCGCCGTCGCGAGCGTCGGCGATCGGCACGACCGCGGCCTCGAGCACGTCGGGGTGCTCCTCGAGCGCCTGCTCGACCTCCACCGCGTAGACGGAGTACCCGCCCCGCTTGATGACGTCCTTCATGCGGCCCTCGAAGTTGATCATCTTCAGGGGGCCGCGACGGGCCAGGTCGCCGGTGCGCAGCCAGCCGTCGGTGGTGAGCGCGGCGGCGGTGGCCTCCGGCGCGCCGTGGTACCCCTTGAGCACGCCCGGGCCCCGGAGCAGCAGCTCGCCCGTGCCCCCCACCGGCACCTCGTCGCCGTCCTCGTCGACCACGCGGAACGAGTTGCCGGGCAGCGGCAGCCCGACCGACCCGCCCAGGTGCGTGGGCAGCATCGGCGGGGAGATGCGGATCGCCACCCCACCGCCGGTCTCCACCATCCCGTAGCCCTCGGCGAAGGTGGCCTGGCCCCTCGGGCCGACGAACGGGAGGTCGACCGTGGCCCCGAAGCCCTTGAAGTGGGCGGACAGCTCGGTGGGCATGGCATCGGCGCCGGAGATCCAGAGGCGGATGGAGCGGAGGTCTCGATCCTCGGCGCCGGCCTCCAGCAGCATCCGGTACATGGCGGGGACCCCGACGAAGACCGAGGCCCGACGCTGCTCGATGGCGTCGAGCGCCTTGAGCGGGTTGAAGCGGGTGAAGAAGTAGGTGGGCAGCCCACCGCACGCCGCCCCCACCACGGCGGTGAAGCCGAAGATGTGCGCCACCGGCAGGCCGAGCACCACCTCGGCACCGCCGCCGCCCGGCAGGAGCGCGGCCAGCGACATCCCGCCCAGGAGCCCGTGGTGGGTGAGCTGCGCGCCCTTGGGCTTGCCGGTGGTGCCCGACGTGTAGAAGAGCGCGGCCACGTCGCGGGGCTGCGCCTCGGCGGCGGAGCCGATGGGGGCGTGCCCCTCGACGTCGGCGACCGAGCGGACCACGAAGCTGGCGCCCGAGTCGTGCACCACGTGGTCGATCTCCAGGGCCGACATCTGGCTGTTGACCGGCGCCGGGAGGCGGCCGGCGCGAGCCGCGGCCAGGGTGAGGAGGAACTGCTCGTACCCGTTGGGCATGGCCAGCACGACCCGGTCCCCCGGCTCGCTGCAGGCGGCGATGCCACCGGCCCACCGGTCCACCAGCTCGGCCGCCTCCCGGAAGGTGGCGGTGAAGCCGGTGTCGGCCTCCTCCACCATCCGCCGGTCGCCGTGGATGGCGCCGAGGCGCTCCATCAGCACCCCGAGGGTGAGGTCCCGGCCGCGGGCCACATCGAACCGATCGCGCAATCGCATGCCGCAACCCTAAGGAACCGCCGCCGACCCGGTTCAGTCCACCACCGCCCGGCCACGATCGACCGCCTGGCGGGCGGGGGCGGAGCGTGGTGGGAGGTCAGGCCTTCTTGAGCGGCGCCCAGGCGAGGAGGAGGACCTTCTGGCCCACCGTCGGGAAGTTGATCGTGATCTCCGTCTTGTCGCCGCTGCCGCGGAGATCCATCACCACGCCCTCGCCCCACTTGCCGTGCGAGATGTCGTCGCCGACCTTGAACCCGTGGGTGGCCGGCGCGGCGGCGCCGCTCGACCCCGCGGCTCGTCCGGCCGAGAGGGCCTGCTCGACGATGCGGTCGCGGTTGGCCTGGCGGCGCTCCGAGGAGATGCCGCTGCTCCGGTTCGGTCGGTCGCCCCAGCTCGACACCGACGAGGTGGTGCCGGCCGAGTCCGCCCAGGACCCGGACCGCGAGGTGCGGCGGGCGCCCTCGATGGACTCCACCAACCGCTGCGGGATCTCGTCGAGGAAGCGGCTGGGCGGGTTGTACTGGGTGGAGCCGTAGATGGTGCGGCTCCACGCGTGGCTGAGGTACAGGCGCTCGCGGGCGCGGGTGAGACCCACGTACGCCAGCCGGCGCTCCTCCTCGAGCTCGTGGGGCTCCCCGAGGGAGCGGAGGTGGGGGAAGATCCCGTCCTCCAGGCCGACGAGGAAGACCGCCGGGAACTCCAGGCCCTTGGCCGAGTGGAGCGTCATCAGCAGCACCTGGGAGTCGTCGTCGGGCACCGCGTCGGCGTCGGCCACCAGGCCCACCTGCTCCAGGAAGTCGTCGACCGACTCGATCTCGCGGGCCGAGCCGATCAGCTCGGCCAGGTTCTCCAGCCGACCCTCGGCCTCCACGGTGTGCTCCTCCTGGAGCTCGGCCACGTAGCCGCTGCGGTCGAGCAGGGCCTCGAGCAGCGGGCCGGGGCCGTCGGCCACCTTCTCGGCGGCGGCGTCGACGATCGCCAGGAAGGACTCGATCCCCTTCACCGCCCGACCGGTGACGCCGGCCTCGGGGGCGCGACGGAGCGCCTCCATGAACGTGAAGCCGTGGCCGGCGGCCCACCCGTCGAGGCGGGCGACCGTGGACTCGCCGATCCCCCGCTTGGGCTGGTTGAGGACCCGCTTCACCGCCACCTCGTCGGCCGGGTTCACCACCGCCTTCACGTAGGCCAGGGCGTCCTTGACCTCGCGCCGGTCGTAGAAGCGGGTGCCGCCGATGACCTTGTAGGGGATGCCGCTGCGGAGGAGGTGCTCCTCCACCACCCGGCTCTGGGCGTTGGTGCGGTAGAAGACGGCGATGTCGCCCCAGCGGTAGTCCCCGCTGTCGTGGAGCTTCGACATCTCGTGCACCACCCACTGGCCCTCGTCGGCCTCGTCGTCGGCGTGGTAGCGGATGATGGCGTGGCCGTCGCCCTCGTCGGTCCACAGCTCCTTGGGCTTGCGCCCCAGGTTGTTGCCGATGACGGCGTTGGCGGCGTCGAGGATGGTCTGGGTGGAGCGGTAGTTCTGCTCGAGCACCACCACGGTGGCGTCGGGAAACGCCTCCTCGAACTCGAGGATGTTCCGGATGTCAGCACCGCGGAACCGATAGATCGAGTTGTGCACGACCACGTTGCCCGCCACGTAGGTGTGGGTGGGCGTGACCTCGAGGTCGTGGACCGGCCCGTCGTGGTGAGCGATCTCGACGGAGTCGACGCGGGTGGCGACGAGCTCCCCGTCGGCTCCGGCGAGGAGGACCTGCATGCCGGGCCGGAGGTGGCTGAGTGGGAGGAAGTCCCAGACCGAACCGGCGATGTTGGCCCGCCGCCGGATGCGGAGCCCTCCGGCGTGGGCCATGGCCCGGGCGAGCTCGAGCGCCTCGCGGTAGTCGCGCCGCAACGTCTCGACCCGGAACCCGCCCTTGCGGCCGGCCCGCACCGAGAACCCGGCGTCGCGGAGGAGGTCGGCCACGTCGGCCCGGTTCGACGACCACTGGATGCGGTGGTGGCCGACCGAACCGGAGCGGGGATCACTGAACATGGTGAGGTTCAGCGTCTGGCGGCGGGCGCCGTTCTGCGGCACCAGGTGCGGGAAGTCGGGGTGGAGGTCGAGGTCCTCCAGGAGCTCCTTGGCGCGGGACCGGGTGTCGATCGCGTTGAACAGACGCTCGAGCGCCTCCTCCCTCATGGCCAGCTCGCGACCCACGGCGTGGAAGCAGGCCGTGGGCAGTCCGTACTGGGCCGCGAACCACGACTCCCACCACGCCGCGTCTTCGAGCGTGGCGTAGACGCCGAGGATCCAGGCCCGGTCACCGTGCTCCTGGTTCATCCGCACCCGAGGACCGAGGTCCGGGCCTCCCGACGAGCGCTGCCGGACGCTGGTGGTCCGGCCGACGCGGTAGCCGCGATCGGCCCGCTCCATGAGGTAGACGACGTGGTGGCCGGGATCGAGGGTGGGCTGGGCGAGCACCACGTGGTGGGGGGTGCCCACCACCTCCTGACTGCCGGCTCGGACGCGATACACGCGGCCCTGGTAGCGCCCGGGCATGACCGCAGAGACGCGGGCCGGCACGAGTGCCGCACCAGCCGCTGCGCCGAGCACCTCGTCGCCCACCGCGATCTCCTCGATCGGACGGTCTCCCGATGGGGTGCGGACGAGGGTGCCGGGCAGCAGGCACTGGTCGCTGTCGCCCACCACGCAGATGTTGTGGTGGCCGCCGGCGAGCTGGAGGACGAACTCGTTCTGGACCCGGTTGGTGTCCTGGTACTCGTCGACCAGCACGTGCTGGAAGCGGCGCCGGTAGTGGTCGAGCGCCTCGGGGTGGGTGCGGAACAGCTCGACCGCGTTGCGCAGGAGGTCGTCGAAGTCCATGGCGCCGGCCTTGCGCAGGCGGGACTGGTACTCGACGTAGACGTCGGCCACCTTCCGCTCGAAGATCACCTGGGCCCGCTCGGCGTAGGCCTGCGGCCCGACGTCGTCGTTCTTGGCCGCCGAGATCATGGCGTGCACCTGGCGTGGCGGGAAGCGCTTGGCGTCGAGGTTGAGGTCTCGGATCACGTAGCCGGTGAGGCGCTGGGCGTCGGCCTGGTCGTAGATGGTGAACGACGAGGGGTAGCCCAGGCGGTGGCCGTCTCGCCGCAGGATCCGCACGCACGCAGCGTGGAAGGTGGAGACCCACATCTTCTCGGCCACCGGCCCGATCAGCGCGCCGACGCGCTCCTTCATCTCCTGGGCGGCCTTGTTGGTGAAGGTGATGGCCAGGATCTCGAACGGCGAGACCCCCTGCTCGATCAGGTAGGCGATGCGGTGGGTGAGCACCCGGGTCTTGCCCGAGCCGGCCCCGGCCACCACCAGCAGCGGGCCCTCGGTGTGGATGACCGCCTCGGCCTGCACGGGGTTGAGGCCGTCGATCAGCGGGGAGCGGTGGGGGGCGTCGACCATCGAGGCCACCCTACCGGCGGGGGGTGACACCCCTTCTGGGCCCAAGCGGGCCCCAGGCAGCGGGTCCGCAGGCCCCATGAGCGTGGGGACCCGTCCAGCCGGGGAAGAATGGGCGGATCACGTCCGCCCGGTCCCGTCCCCCATCGCCTCGCACCCCAGGCGCGCCATGACCGCGCGCGAGCTCTCCCCGTCCCGCCGGACCGTCAAGCGGACCCTGTTCGTGGTGGTGATGCTCTTCGTCATCTACTACCTGGTCCTGCCCCAGCTGGCCCAGGGCCGGGAGTCCGCCGACCTGTTGTCCAGCGTGAACCCGCTCTTCCTCCTCCTGGCCTTCGGCCTCGAGGTCGCCTCGCTGCTGGCCTACACCGTCCTCACCAAGGTCACCCTCCCTCGCGAGCCCCACCTGTCGCTGTTCACCATCTTCCGCGTCCAGCTCGCCACCCGGTCGGTCACCAACCTGGTCCCGGGTGGCTCGGCGGCCGGCGGCACGCTGGGCTACCGGCTCTTCACCGAGGCCGGGGTGGCCCCCACCGCGGCCGGGTTCACCCTCGCCACGGTGGGCCTCGGGTCGGCCGTCGTGTTGAACCTCATCCTGTGGCTGGCGCTGCTCATCTCCATCCCGTTCAACGGGTTCAGCCCGATCTACGTGACCGCCGCGATCGTGGGCGTGCTCCTCCTGGCCTCGGCCGGCGCCCTGGTGTACCTGCTGATGGAGGGACGGGACCGGGCCGAACGGGTGCTGCGGGCCATCATGCGGCGCGTCCCCTTCGTCAAGGAGGAGACGGCGTCCCGGTTCATCCACCAGCTCGCCGACCGGCTCCACGACCTCGCCCGCCAGCCCGTCCTCATCCGCCGGGGCGCCCTGTGGGCCGCGGCCAACTGGCTGCTCGACGCCGCCGTGCTCTGGGTGCTGCTGCTCGCCTTCGGCCAGTCGGTCAACCCGGTGAACCTCATCGTCGCCTACGGGGTCGTCGGCGTCCTGGCCGCCATCCCCATCACCCCCGGTGGGCTGGGCGTGGTCGAGACCGTCCTGCCCGGCCTCCTGATCGGCTTCGGCTCCTCCGCCGCCGCCGCCACCGTCGCCGTGCTGAGCTGGCGCCTCGTCCAGTTCTGGTTGCCCATCCCCCTCGGTGGCCTGTCGTACGCCAGCCTCAAGCTCGGCCCCACGGGGCGGGAGCGCCGGCTCGGTGCCGTCCGCGACCTCGCCCACCAGGCCGGCCAGGCGGCCACCAGGCGGGTCTGGGACGACGCCACCGGTGAGTACCGGATCGTGGCCGCCGACGGCTCCGAGCACAAGGTCGACACGGCGGCCACCGACCCGGTCTGACCCGAGGCGTCGGCCGACGACCGGTCGGCGGCGGGCAACGACGACCCACCGGACCGACGCGGTCGGCCAGAGGGCCGGCGCGCTCAGCCCTCGCCGCGCTCAGCCCTCGCCGCTCGCCACCAGCCAGGCCTGGAAGTCGGCGCCCTCTGCCGGCATGGCGACGGCGCGGCCCTGCACGGCGTCGACGCCGAAGCCGAACAGGACGGATCGCTGGTGGTCGGTCTCGACGCCCACCGCCAGGCTGTGCCAGGCCAGGCCGTGGGCCAGCAGCACGAGCGACCGAGCCACCTCCACGCCGGCCCCGTCGACATCGAGCCGGGCGACCAGGTCCGGGCCGAGCTTGATCGCCTGCACCGGGAGGGTCGCGAGGTCGGCCAGGGCCAGGCCGCCCTGGCCCACGGCGTCCACCACCACGGGCACGGCGAGCCCGGCCAGCTCGGCCAGGACCGAACGGGCCTCAGGGCCCAGGAGGTCGGCCTCGCGCACCTCGACCACCAGGTCCCCCGGCCCGGCCGAGGCCTCGCGCAGGTCGAGCACCAGGTCGTCGAGGAAGCTCGGGCCCACCAGCTCGTCGCCGGCCACGTTCACGTGCACCGGCGGCCGCCGCCCGAGCGAGGCGGGCACGTCCCAGCCCTGCCGGTCGGCGAGGGCGCGCCGGCGCACCCACCGGCCGAGCGCCGAGGCCAGGCCCAGCTCGCCGGCGGTGGCCACCACCCGCTCCGGGCCGAGGTCGACCCCGGGCCAGCGCAGCAGCGCCTCCACCCCGGCGAGCGAGCCGTCGCGCCCCACCAGCGGTTGGTGCCAGAGGTCGAGGGCATCGTCGCCGATGGCCACGACCAGCTCGGCCTCGAGCCCCGTCGCCGGCGGCCGGAGGCGGCCCCGGGCGCCCGACCACGGCGCCAGCACGACGGGGGCGCCGCGGTCCCGTTGGCTGCGCTGCTTGCTCTCGTACATGGCCAGGTCGGCCGTCCGCAGCAGGCGGTCCGGATCGTCGAGCAGCGGATCGGCGAGGGCGACGCCCACGCTGATCGCCAGGTCGAGGCGGGCGTCGCCGAGCACGACGGGTGCGCCCTCCACGGCGTCGCGGACCCGCTGGGCGATCGTGTCGGCCTGGTCGGGGGTGCCGAGGTCCTCGCACACCACCACGAACTCGTCCCCTCCGGTCCGCGACACCGTGTCGCTCGGCCGGACGGCCCGACGGATCCGATCGGCCACCTCCACGAGGAGCCGGTCGCCGCGGTCGTGGCCGTGGACGTCGTTCACCGCCTTGAAGCCGTCGAGGTCGCAGTACAGGACGGCCACGCCGCGGCCACTGCGCCGGGCCCGGGCCAGCACCAGGTGGAGGCGATCCAGCAGCGCGGCGCGGTTGCCGACGCCGGTCAGCGGGTCGTGGGTGGCCTGGTGGGCCAACCGGCGGGTGTCGGCCGCCCGTTCCAGCGCCACGGCGATCAGGGACAGCGCCGGGGCCAGGACCGACGGGCGCGGGGTGGCGGCCGAGGACCCGTCGCCGAGGTGGGCGACCACCGCCAGGGTCCGACCGTCCCGCGACGACCGGACGGGGTGGACGGTCACCGACCGGTGGCCGGGATCGGGCACCGCCAGCCCACCGAACCGGGGGTCCCACCGGGCGTCGGCCACCACCACGGGCTCGCCGGTGACGGCCGCCTGGCCGTACGGATTGTCGAGGCCGAGCGAGAGCCCGGCGAGCCAGGCCACCAGCGGGTCGTCGGGCTCGTCGGTCACCAGGTCGAGCCGACCGTCGTCCACCGCGGCCACCAGGACGGTGGCGCCCAGCGCGTGGCGGGCCAGCAGGTCGCGGACCCCGAGCAGGGAGGTGGCCACCGGCTCGCCTCGGGCGATCGACTCGAACACCTCCGCCTGGCCCTCGGCGAGCAGGGCGACGCTCCGACGTCGGATCGCGCCGTGGAAGGCGTCGGCCGCGAAGCGCACCAGCCCGAGCACCTCGTCGCCGGCCGGTGGGTCCTTCGTCGTCCACGTCAGGCCGACCACCCCGGCCAGGTCGCCGCCGAAGCCGAGCCGGACCCACAGCACGGCGAGGTCGTCGGGGTCGGTGCCCAGGTACGGCTCGGGGTCCGGGGCCAGGTGGCGCGGGCCCCGCGAGAAGACGTGCCCGGAGCGCTCGAAGCGGCTGGCCAGCCAGGTGAAGCCACCGAGGTCGACGCGTTGGCCCCGCCGGCGGCTGCCGGCGTGGCCCGGCCGGGTCCAGAGGTGCGAGAGGTGCAGGCTGGCCCCGTCGGCGGCCAGCTCGTCGATGAACGCGGTGTCGGCGCCGAAGAAGCCGGCGATCTCCCCCAGCCCGGTGGCGATGGCGTCGTCGAGCTGATCGGCAGCGCAGCTGATCAGGCGGGTCGAGATCGACGTCACCAGCGCCTCGAACGCCACCTGGTCGGCCAGGGCCTGCTCGGCCCGGTGGCGCTCGGTGATGTCGCGGACGATGCAGAGCACCTCGTCGTCCGATGCGGGCACCACGCGGGCCTCCACCCGAGGCGACGAGGGCTCGGAGCCGGTGGCGAGCACGATCGTGCGCAGCTCGCCGTCGGCGAGGGCCTGGGTGATGCCCTCGCCGAGCCGTTCGACCGCCTGGAGGTCGACGGGCTCGTCGGGGCCCCGCACGGCGCGGCACGGATCGAACGGGGCGTCCGTGGGGCCGTCGACCAGGTACCCGTGGCGGTCGAGCCGGACGATGGGATCGGGGATCAGGTCGATCATGGCCTCGGCCGCCGACTGCACCGCCACCAGCTCGCGCTCGTCGGCCTGGTGCTCGAGCACGCGCGCCACCCCGTCGGTGACGAGGTCCACCAGGGCGAGGGCCCAGGCCGAGAACGGCGGGTGGCCCGGCGCGGCCACCAGGGCCACCGCGCCGCGGATCTCGCCCGACACCCACAACGGGCTGGCCACCACCGAGCCCCGGCCCAGGTCGAGGTCGCCGGGCGTCGGGCGGGTGCCGCCGAGCGAGGCCACGGTCAGGCGCCGCGCCATCGCCTCGGTGACGCGGGGGTCGACCACCTCGTCGTCCGGCAGGACGCCGCCCAGCGGCGCCTCGGTGGCGGCTCGCACCACCAGCTCCTCGCCGGTGCCGAGGAGCACCACGCCCTGGGCCGCACCGACGGCGGCCACGCCCGCATCGAGCCACTGCCCGAGCCGCTCGTCGGCGGCGGACGGCGGGAGGGTGGACACCCGGTGGAGCGCGGCAAGGTCGTCAGCGTGTCGATCGGCGATCGATGCGTCGCCGTCGACCGGCCCGGACCATCCCTCGTGCACCCGTTCGGTCTCCATCCCGCTCCCCGCGAGGACGGTACCGGCTCGATCGCACGAGGGCCACGCGCCCCTGACGGAGCGTCAGTCCCTCCACGTGCCTCCTGACCACCCTCGATGCGCCCGGACCCGCCCGACGTGACCGAGACCGTGGCGGCCTGGACGCCCTACCGGCCTGCCGGGCCGGAGCGACAGGGGTGCGCGCTCAGAGGTCGGCCGGCAGGCCGTCGCCGTCGACCAGGCGGCGGGCCGCGGCGGCCAGGGCTCGGTAGGCGTCCCGCTCGTCCTCGGCCAGGGCGGCGAGGTGGCGGGCCACCGTGTCCCAGTCACCGCGGGCCACCGGCCCCGTGAGGGCGGCCGCCGCGCCGAGGGCGGCCACGTTGTCGAGGGTGGCGCGGGCCAGGTCGAGGTACGCCTCGGGCGGCACCCCGATGGAACCGGCGATCCGCTCCACCTGGCCGAGCAGGGCCACGAGGTGGTTCGAGGCCACCGCGGCAGCGGCGTGGTAGGTGGCCCGGTCGGCGTC
Organism: Acidimicrobiales bacterium; assembly: GCA_038241315.1. Taxonomy (GTDB): domain Bacteria; phylum Actinomycetota; class Acidimicrobiia; order Acidimicrobiales; family Iamiaceae; genus Aquihabitans. Next base: position 11,725 of record JBBRFU010000082.1, read on the forward strand.
GGCCACCGTGAACCACCGGCCGCCGAGGTCGCTCACGGCCCGCTGGACGATCGGCTCACCGGCCACCGCGAACCACGGCCCGGCCAGCAGCCGCCGGGCACCGAGCTCGGGCGACGGCAGCGCGACCAGGGGGTGCAGGGCGGCCACCCGCCGGTGGGGGGCGAGGGCGCCGAGCCCGAGGCTCCCGGCCAGGTGGGCGAGGACGGCGCCGGGTGGGCCGTCGGCCGGTTCCGGGCGCACGGCCGCGGCGACGCCGGCGATGGCGTGGTCCGGCGTGGCGATGACGCAGAGGTCGGCGCCCGCCAGGGCGTCACCCACGTGGTCGCCGCGCCCGAGCAGGCCGACCACCTCCCACCCGACCTCGGCCAGGGCCGAGGCCAGCGCACCACCGGCGCGCCCGGCCCCGATCACCCGGAGCCGCGGCGCCACCGTCACGACCCCTCGGGCTCCCAGCCAGGGATCGAGCCGGCCCGCTGCACCTGGCCGTGGGACCGGTCGAGCACGTCGGGGTCCACCAGCTCGGGGGCGAGGTCGGCCAGCGGGGCCAGGACGAAGCGCCGCTGCGACATGCGCGGGTGCGGGACCTGGAGGTCGGGGTCGTCGACGGTGGTGCCGTCGATCCAGACGATGTCGACGTCGAGGGTCCGGGGGCCCCATCGCTCCTGCCGGACGCGGTTCGCCCCGGACTCCAGGCGGTGGCACACCGCCAGCAGCTCGCGCGGCGGCAGGTCGGTGTCGAGCTCCACCACGATGTTGAAGAACGGCTCCTGCTCGGGGCCACCCACGGGGTCGGTCTCGTACACGGGCGACACCGCCGCCACCGAACGGCCCAGCGACTGCACCGCCTCCTGCAGGAACTTCCGACTGTCACCGAGGTTCGACCCGAGCGACAGGAACGCTCGGGTCACGGGGCCGTCCGCCGGACGCGGACCCCAGACGTGGCCAGGGCGTGGGGAACCGGTGGCCGGAGCTTGCGGACCGCCACGGTGACGGCGCCGATGCGCCCGTCGACCGCCAGGACGGCGTCGGCGACGGTGGCGGCCAGGTGCTCCAGCAGCTGCGGGGTGCCACCGGCGACCACCGCGGCCACGGCGTCGCACAGCGCCCCGTAGTCGACGGTGTCGGGCAGCGAGTCGGAGGCACCGGCCGCGGTGAGGTCGACCTCCACGTCGAGGTCGACCTCGAGCGGCTGGGCGCGGACGCGCTCCTCGGGCAGGGCGCCGCAGATGCCCACGAGGCGCAGGCCCCGCAGCTCGATCCGGTCGCCGAGCTCCTCGCTGGTCACCGCCACGCCCGCCTCAGCTCGACGCCCGCGGGAGGGCGAGGGCCACCGTGACCAGCTCCCGGCCCATCGGGCCGAGCTGGCGCTGGACCAGCCGCTCGGTGAGGGAGATGGCCTTCGGACCGGTGGGCAGCAGCCCGGACCAGACCAGGTAGCCGGCGATGATCCCCGACAGCCGGTCGCCCAGCTCCTCGCCGTGGATGAGCACCTTGTTGGAGCCAGCCAGCAGGTCGCGGAGCTCCGGGAAGAACGCGGCGAGGTACGACGCCGAGTCGTCGTGGTTGCCGAACGGGCGGTGCTGCCACGTGACCCCCAGCTCGTCGTAGTTGTGCAGGTTGGCCGGCGACGGCACGATCGAGATCACGGGCGAGAAGCCCTGCTCGCGCACCCAGATGATCTCCTCCTGGCGCCGGACCCGACGGTGGTTGCTGCCGTAGCCGCCGGGACGTTCGCACACGGCGAGCGCGTCCTTCATCACCCACCGGAAGTTGCGGGGCTCGATGCCCTGCGCCCACTTCCCCTTCACCGCCACGTCGTCGTCTCCTGGTTCACGTCGTCCATCTCGTCTCTGCTCTCGCGATCGTCCATGTCGTCCTCAGGCCGCCAGGGAGCGGAACGCCCCGACGGTGGCGGCCACGTCGTGCACGCGGACCATGCCGGCCCCGGCGGACCCGGCCAGCCACGCGGTGGCCACCGAGCCCTCGAGGCGGTCGTGCACCGGGACCGGCGCCGAGGCACCGTCAGCGGTGGCCAGCACGGCGCCGAGGAAGCCCTTGCGGCTGGTGCCGATGACCACCGGCCAGCCGGTGTCGGCCAGGCGGTCGACGGCGGCCAACAGCGCCCAGTTGTGCGCCGCGGTCTTGCCGAAGCCGATGCCCGGGTCGATCCAGACCTCGGTGACCCCGGCGGCGCTGGCGGCCCGGGCCCGGCGCACCAGGTGGTCGGCCACCTCGGCGACCACGTCGACGTAGCGAGGATCGGCCTGCATGGTGCGGGGCCGGCCCTGCATGTGCATGGCCACCCACCCGACGCCGTGCTCGGCCGCCACCTCGTGGAGGGATGCGGTGATGTCGTTGAGGAGCGTGGCGCCGGCCTCGATGGCGGCCCGGGCCACGACGGGCTTGGTGGTGTCGATGGAGATGCGGACCGATCCCGCCAGGGCCTCGATCACCGGCACCACGCGGGCCAGCTCCTCGGCCTCCGGGACGGGCTCGGCGCCGGGGCGGCTGGACTCGCCTCCGACGTCGACCACGTCGGCCCCCTCGGCCACGAGGGCGAGGCCGTGGCGGACCGCGGCCGCCGTGTCGGAGAACCGTCCGCCGTCGGAGAACGAATCGGGGGTGACGTTCAAGATCCCCATGACCAACGGATGCACGGGCGCAAAGTTACCCGGCCCGTCAAATCGAGTGACGGGCCGCCTGCCGCGAGCGGCCGTCGGCGACGGCGCTCACCAGCGGAAACGAACTAGCGACCCTGCACGAAGCGCATGGCCTCCTCGCGGGTGGCCACGCTGGATCGGAACAGGCCGCGCACGGCCGACGTGACGGTGGTGGAGCCGGCCTTCCGCACGCCTCGCATCGACATGCAGAGGTGCTCGGCCTCGATGACCACCATGACGCCCTTGGGGTCGAGGCTGGCCTGCAGCGCGTCGGCCACCTGGCTGGTGAGGCGCTCCTGCACCTGGGGGCGGCGGGCGTAGCCGTCGATCAGCCGGGCGAACTTCGACAACCCGATGACCCGACCGTCGTCGTTGGGGATGTAGGCCACGTGGGCCTTGCCGATGAACGGGGCCAGGTGGTGCTCGCACAGGCTGTAGAGGGGGATGTCGCGCACCATCACCATCTCGTCGTGGTCGGCCTCGAAGGTGGTGCGGAGGTGGTCGTCGGGGTTCTCGTGGAGCCCCGAGCAGATCTCGGCGTACATGCGCGCCACCCGTCCGGGCGTGGCCAGCAGGCCGTCGCGCTCGGGGTCCTCCCCGATCGCCTCGAGGATCTCCCGCACCGCCTTCTCGATCCGGGCGGTGTCCACCGGCTCGGGGGCCGCGGCGAGGTCGTCGTCATCTGCGTCGTGGATCACTGCTCGGCTCCTGTGTACGCCGCGATGAAGGGAAGGTTCCGGTAGCGCTCGGCCACGTCGAGGCCGTACCCGACCACGAAGTCGGGCGGGATGGCGAAGCCCACGTAGCGCAGGTCGATGGTGGTCTTCTGCAGGCCCTCGCGCACCAGCAGGGCGCAGACCTCGACGCTCTCGGGCCCGCGGGCCAGGAGGTTCTTGCGGAGGTAGGCCAAGGTGAGGCCGCTGTCGATGATGTCCTCGACGATCAGGACGTGGCGGCCCGTGAGGTCCAGGTCGAGGTCCTTGACGATGCGCACCACCCCGCTCGACTTGGTGGCGTTGCCGTACGACGACACGGCCATGAAGTCGAACTCCACCGGCAGGTCGATCTTGCGGGCGAGGTCGGCCATGAACAGGAAGGCGCCCTTGAGCACGCCCACCAGCAGCGGGGCCCGGCCGTCGTAGTCGGCCGTGATGGTGGCCCCCAGCTCGGTGATGCGGGCGTCGAGCTGCGCGGCGCTGACGATCACCTTGCCGATGTCGGGGTCGCCGGCGTACGGGGCGACGTCGTCAGCCATGTCGAGCATCCTGCCACGGGCCGGGTGGGGTGGCCGACAGGCGCCCACCGGACCGGGAGACCCGCCACCCGCCCCGCACCTCGGTGGCCACCCGGTCGTGGCGGGCCACCGCCAGGACCCGCGCCACCGTGGCGGCATCGGCCGGGTAGCCGTCGCCCACCCCCTCGGCCAGCAGCCAGGCGCGCACGGCGGCGCCGGCCACGCCCGCCGGGGCGTCGCGCAGCTCGGTCGCCGAGGTGGGGTCGACGCCGGCCGCCAGCCGGTCGACGGCGTCGTCGAGGTCGGCGAAGAGGTCGGCCTGGCGCACGAGCACCGGCACCGGGTCTCGATCGCCGATGTCGGCCAGCAGCGGGAGGAGCTCGTGGCGCACCCGGTTGCGCCGGAAGGCGGGGTCGCGGTTCGACGGGTCGTCGACCGGCACCAGGCCCACCGCCGCGCACAGCGCCTCGGTGTCGGCGCGCCGCAGGTCGAGGAGGGGCCGCCGGGCGCTGCGGCGGATCCCCGCCAGCCCGGTGGGGCCGGCGCCGCGCAGCAGGTGGAGGAGCACGGTCTCGGCCCGATCGTCGGCGGTGTGACCGGTGAGCGCGCCGGCGGGCAGCGCCGCGTAGCGGGCGGCGCGGGCACGCGCCTCCAGGTTCGGCCCCGCCGCCACGTCGACGGCCTCGGCGCGGAACGCCGCACCCACCCGCCGGGCCGCGTCGGCCACCACGTCGGCCTCCGCTGCCGAGCCCGGACG
>JBBRFU010000083.1:0-16289 GCA_038241315.1 Acidimicrobiales bacterium
CCGGCCGACGGCCTCGCCGCCGCGGTGGCGCGCCTGGCCGGACAGCCGTCCCCGCCCGGGACCGCCGACGACGGCCCCCACCCGGTGGCCGCGCTCCCCGCCCGCGTGCACCTCACCGACCTGCTCGACGCCGACCCGACCCACACCACCGACTCGACGGACACGACCGACTCGACGGACACGACCGAGCGGGGCGACGGCGTGGACGGGCTCGAACTGGTGGTCGGCCTCGCCGACGAGGGCCTGGTGGCGGCCCGCCTGCTCCTGCCCGCCGGCGGCCTGGCGATCGTGGCCGGGCCACCCGCGTCGGGCCGCACGACCACGCTGGCCACGCTGGCCCGGTCGGGCCTGGCGGTGGGGTCGGCCGTGGTGGTGATCACCGTCGACCCCGCAGCGTGGCGCGACGCCGCCGACCTGGAGGTCCGCCACCCCGACGACACCGACCTCGGCAGGTCGGTCGGGCGGCCGGGGCGCCTGCTGATCCTGGTCGACGACGTCGACCTGACACCCGACCGGCACCCGGTCCTCACCGCGCTGGTGGGCGCCCGTCGACGGGACCGCCACGTCGTGGGCGCCGGGCGCAGCGACCGCCTCCGGACCGGCTACGGCCACTGGGCCCGCGAGCTGCGAGCCGACCGCCGCGGGCTGCTCCTCGTGCCCGACCTCGACCTCGACGGCGAGCTCACCGGCTCCCGGCTCCCCCGCCGGCCGCCGTTCACCCTCCGACCCGGGCGCGGGTGGCTGGCCGGGGGGCGGCCCGAGGGCTTCGTGCAGGTGGCGGTGACCGATCCGTCCCGCCGGCGTTGACCGCTCAGGTCTTCACGGATACTTTCGATGGTTCTCACCCATTGACCACCAGGAGCCCCCATGCCCCGAGTCCTCTCCACCGATGCCGCCCGCACGGCGATCTCGTCGCTGTCCGCCATCATCAACGGCGGCCTCACGGACCAGATCAACCAGCTCGACCAGCAGGGCCGCCGGCTCTGCGAGCCCGACGTGTGGGACGGCAGCCTGGCCGCCCAGTTCCGGAGCGCCTGGCCGCAGACCTCGCGATCCCTGCAGACCGTCCGCGCCGAGCTCGACGAGCTCCGGCAGCGGGTCGAGCGCATCAACACCGACATCATGTCGGCCGGCGGCAACTAGCGACCCCGGCGGGCGCAGGTCGCGGAGCGAGCGGAGCGTCCACCGCGGCGCGGGATGGCCGCACCAGACTCCGGCGATGGAACCGGTGACCGCCGCGATCGACGAGCACGGGACGTGTCGGATCACGCTGAACCGGCCCGAGAGCCTGAACGCGTTGAACGACGACGTGCGTCGGCTCCTCCACGAGCACCTCACCGCGGTGGGCGACGATCCCGCGGTGCGGATCGTGTCGATCGAAGGTGCCGGTCGGGCGTTCTCGGCCGGGTTCGACCTCCGCTCGGGTCGGGCCGAGGGCGGTGACTGGGCCGCCCGGCGCCACGCCGCGGGGGCCTGGCAGCGGCTGCTCGACCTGCTCGAGGCGATCCCGCAGGTCACGGTGGCCAAGCTCCACGGCCACGTCGTCGGGGGCGCCGTGCTGCTCGCGGCGTCGTGCGACCTGCGCATCGCGGCCGACGACGCCCTGTTCCGCATCCCCGAGCTGGCCATCGGCATCCCGCTCACGTGGTCGGGCAACCCGCGCTTGGCCCGCGAGATCGGCCTGCCGCTGGCGCGGGACCTCGTGCTGACCGGGCGGACCATGGCCGCCGAGGAGGCGAAGGCGTGCGGCCTGGTCCAGCGCCTCGTCGGGCGGGACGAGCTCGACGAGCGCCACGCCGACCTGCTCGAGGAGCTGCTGGCGATGCCGAAGGCCCCGCTGGCCATGACGCGCTCGATGTTCGCCGCCATGAGCCGGGAGCGCCTGGGGTCGACGGCGTGGTCCGACCCCGATCTGCTGATGTGGTCGGGGGGCGAGCCGGAGTCCTGGGACGCGGCCGTCGCCTACCTCGAGCGCCGCTTCGGTCGCCGCCCCTGACGGCACCACCCGCACCGCGGACGCACCGGACGCGCGAGGCCGACGGGCCTCGAGACCCCCGGTTCAGTCGGGGAACGGCCCCCAGCCGTGGCGCGCGGGGTGGTCCGCCGTGAGGGGGAGGGCCTGGGGCGCACCGGTGCGGGCCGACGTGTAGAAGGCGGTCACCAGTTCGAGCGTGGCGGCGGCATCGGCGAGCGTGACCGGCAGGGGTCCGTGGGGCAGGGCGTCGACGAACGCCTGGAACTGGCCGCTGTAGAGGGTCGGCACCGGCTGCATGCCGTCCCAGACGGCGGTGGCCCGTTGCTCGGCCTCGGGGGAGCGGAAGGAGAACCGCCAGGGCCCCTTGGCCGGGTCGTAGGCCTCGGTGGACGACTCGATGGTGACGTGCTCGAAGTGCCACACGAGGCGGGACGACTCGGTGGCGGCTCCGGTGGTGGCGTTCAGGGTGACGAGCCCGCCATCGGCGGAGCGGCCGATGGCCACCGCGCAGTCCTCGGTCTCGGTGTCGTTGACGCGGGTGGCCATCTCGGCCCGGATCTCCACCAGGGGACCGCCGATCCAGGTCAGGAGGTCGTGGATGTGGATGGCGTGGTTGACCACGGTGCCGCCGAGCGCGCGCTCCCACGTGCCGCGCCACGGTGACTCGTCGTAGTGGTCCCGATCGCGCCGCCACCAGGTCGCGGCCGACGCGGTGAAGAGGCGACCGGTGATGCCGGCCTCCACCAGCGCGCGGGCCCGGGCGGCACCGTCGCCGAAGCGGTACTGCTGGATCGGCATGAGCCGGGCACCGGTGCGGGCCTCGGCCTCGGCGGCGGCCACCGCGAGGCGATCGCACGCCGCCACCGAGCCCACGAGCGGCTTCTCGCAGATCACGTGGATGCCGGCGGCGAGGCACCGCAGCACCTGCTCCTCGTGGCCGGCCGGCGGGGTGCAGAGGTCGACGATGTCGACGCCGAGGGCGAAGAGCTCCTCCAGGGTCTCGACGGCGGGGAGGCCCCAGGCCTGCGCCGCGCCGTCGCGGCGCTCGGGGTCGGTCTCCACGATGGCCACGGCCGATGCGCCCTGCACCCCGAGCCAGCACAGGAGGTGCAGGTGGCCGATGCCCATGCCGACCACGCCCACCCGCAGGTCGGCCGCGTTCCCCGGTGCGCCGGTCGCCTCGCTCACGGCGCACCCCACGGCGTCGCCTGCTCCTGGGCCTGGAGGGCGAGGTCGCAGACGGCCAGGACGTGGGCCTGGGTGAACAGGCGCTCGCCGTCGTCGGCGAGGTCGGCCAGGAGGTGCTCGGCCCAGGGGAGCGGGTCGCCCGAGACGTCGACCCGGCGGACCCCCTCGGCGTCGGTGACGATCAGGTGCTCGCCGCCCGGCTCGCCGGCCACGTCGATGTTGGCCCGCACCTCGAGGGTGCCCTCGGTGCCGACGACGGTGAGCCGGACGTCGCCCCACGTGGGCAGCCCCGGGGGCGACAACAGGTCGACGCGGTGCTCGCCCACCGCGCCGTTCCCGACCAGGGTCATCGATCCCACGTCCTGCATGGCCGGGCGGTCGGCGCAGGCCACGTTGCCGACCCGCGAGGCGGCCACCGTCACGCCGGCGTGCTCGCCGGCCGCCGGGTCACCGCAGAGGGCCAGGAACTGGTCGACCTGGTGCGACGCCAGGTCGACGAGGATCCCGCCGCTCCGGGCCGGGTCCCAGAACCACTCGGGGCGGAGGTCCGGGTGCAGCGCGTGCGGGCCGGCCCCGGTGACGGAGACGAGGCGACCCACCACACCGGAGCGGGCCATGGCCACGGCCCGGGCGATGGCGCGGTTCTCGAGCCGCTCGCTGAACAGGACCGTCCACGGCCGACCGGGCCGGTCGGCCACCAGGGCGCGGAGGCGCGCCAGGTCGGTCCGGCTCGTCACCCCGGGCTTGGCGCTGAGCACCGCCTTGCCCGCTTCGAGGGCGGCGACCGCCACCCCGGCCCGATCGGCCGGGATGCCGACGGTGACCACCAGGTCGATGGCGTCGTCGGCCAGCACCTCGGGGAGCGCCCGGGCCTCCGATGCGGCCTGCCAGCCCTCGTACCCGCCGATCAGGTCGCCCGACCGGACGTGGGCCACCGGGTGGGCCCCGGCGGCGACGAGCCCCTCGACGAGCGTGAAGAGGTGGAGGTGGTCGGCGCCGACCACGGCGAAGTCGACGGTCACGACACCGTCCGGGTCCAGCCGTCGGCGTCGACGGCCCACGCAGATCCCTCGCCCTCGAGCTCGTAGGCGGTGGCGAGGTGGTCGATGGTGCCCCACGGGGAGTCGTGGCGGGGGAAGTCGGCGATCGGCTGCTCCTCGCCGCCGACCACGAACGCGCCGGTGGTGGAGAACTCGACGGTGCCCGACGAGGGCGAGGTCCACGACACCGCGAAGCCGTCGTCGCCTCGGGACACCTCCGGGTCCTGCGCGGTGAGCGCGGCCAGGAACGCATCGAGGTCGCCGTCGTCCTCGCTGGTGCCGACCTCGACGATCCACACGTTGTCCGGACCGCCTTCGGCCACCAGGTCGAACGGCTTCACCATGTCCCGGGTGGCGTTGACGGCGGGGTCGTAGACCTTCCAGGTGGGCGTCCGCCACGACCACAGGGCGATGTAGGCACCGTCCTTGGCGGCCACGGTCCAGGTGCCCTGCTGGCGGACCTCGTCGAAGTGGTCCTGGGGCACGTAGGCGTGGGTGAAGGGGCGGTACTCGTACACGCCCCACACCAGGGGGTCGGTGCTCTCGTCCCAGGCCGGCACGTAGAGGTGCACCGCGGTGCGCTCGTGCTGGGCGCTGCGGGGCATGCACGCCTCGCCGGTCCAGTACCCGGGTCGACCGTCGTCGCGCCACTCGGTGCTTTCTTCGAGCTCGGTCACCGGGTGGTTGGTGAAGACCATCGCGTGCTCGTCGATGGCCGCCTGCCAGGCGTGCGCCTGGTCGCGCATCTCCCCGGCCCGGTGGTCGATGACGGTGGCGAGCGAGACCTTGTCGTTGCGGTAGGCGTAGGTGTGGGCCTCGGCGAGGAAGCCGAAGTTGATCACCGCGGAGCGGGGGTGGATCCAGGCCCGGAGCTTGTCGGGGTCGTAGTCGTTGATGGCGGCGATGAGGCTGACCTGCTCGAACAGCTCGGTCTCCCAGAGCCGGAACTCGTCGGCCGCGGCCACGCCCGTGGCGGCGAGGGGCCACATGCCCACCGCCCCGAGGCTCCACCAGAACGTGAGGTTCTCGGGATCGGCGAAGTCCTTGCCGTACGGGGCCTCAGGGTTCTCGGTGAGCGGCTGGTGGTAGTCGAAGTGCACGCCGTGGCGCTCGCGCACCACGCTCGGCCCTGCGGCGGTGGCCATGTCGACGAGGAGCTGCGGCGCCCGGTACCGGGTGGCGGCGCACAGGTAGGTGGCGCCGGCGTCGGCGCCGTCCTGGTAGGCGGCCTCGGTGTCGTCGAAGAGGAGCTTGGCGGTGTCCCACGTCGCCTCGTCGGTCGACGACATCTTGTCCTTCTTGTAGGTCCGCCCCCGCGGCGCCGTGTAGCAGCCGTTGTGGTTGTGGCCGGCCATGTCGAGCAGGCACAGGTCGAGGCCGATCGCCGCGGCCGCGGCGACCTCGGGATCGTCGGCCAGCTCGGCGAGCATGGTGAGCGGCGTGATGTTCTTGAGCATGTAGACGTTGGAGTGCCACTCGAAGAACCCGAGCTCGAGGCGCTCGTGGACCCACTCCAGGATGTCGGCGCGGGCCCGCTCGGCGTGCTCGGCACCGGTCATCCCGGTGACGGTGAAGGTCCGGTCCGCCAGGCGGGACCCGGCCAGGTGCTCGAGCGTGAGGTTGATGATGACGTGGTTCTCGGACCAGAACCACAGGTTGTCGAGCCGATCGTCGGGGAGCGGGTCGTCGTAGCGGTAGCGGTTGTCGACGAAGCGCTGCTCGATGGCGGTGAGGAGCTCCGGGGCCAGGCGGGTGGTGTCGGTGTCGCCCGCCCCGAGCTCCAGCAGCCAGAACAGGTACATCAGGTCGAAGTCCCGGGTGTCGAGCCACTGGTCGATCTTCTCGAACTCGTCGGCGAACTCCTCGACCGTGACCGCGCCGGGGTCCCACGTGTAGTCGGGGTCCCGCTTCGCCCGGATGAGGTGGGCGGCGGCGCCCACCGTGCCCCCCACGCCGTCGCCGGCGGTGGCGTGCACCAGGTACTCGTCGATGCGCGCCTGGAACGCGTCCTCGTCGATGAGCCCGGCCGCACCCGGGGAGGTGGGCCCGCCCCCGCCTCCACCGACCGCCGTGGTGGTCGTGGGCTTCGACGAGCCGGAGTCGCCGGTGCACGCGGCGAGCCCCACGCCCAGCAGGGCCCCCGACGACGTGAGCAGGAACCGGCGACGGTCCATGAGGAAGCGGGCCGGTGACGGCGGCGGCCGATCGGGTGTGCGGGTCATGTCGGGCTCTCCCCTGGTGCGTGACGGTTGCGGTCGGGTCGGGTGGGCGGCGCGGTGGTGGCTCGGACCACCAGGTGTGGCCGGAGCGTGGTCAGCGTCGGACCGGGTCCCTGGGCCAAGAGGTCGGCGAGCCGCTGCCGCGCGGTGCGCCCCAGGTCCTCGAGCGGCGCGGCGACGGTGGTCAGCGGCGGCGAGGTCATGGTGGCGAGGGCCAGCCCGTCGGATCCGACCACCGACAGCGAGTCGGGCACCGAGCGCCCGGCCTCGTGGGCGGCCACCAACAGGCCGGCGGCCTGGAGGTCGTTGAACGCCACGGCGGCGGTGGCCCCGGATCGGGCGACCCCCTCGTACGCCGCCCGGCCACCCTCGAAGGTGGCGGCCGACGGCGGGAGCAGGTCGATCCGCACGGCCGCGCCGGATGCGGACGCCGTCAGCCGAGCGATCGCGTGGTCGCGCCGGGACGCCGACCAGTAGGCGGCCGGGCCGCGCACCACGGCGATGGCGGTGTGGCCCAGCGCGGCCAGGTGGTCGATGGCCAGGACCACGATCGCCTCTTGGTCCACCACCACGCTCACCACCCCGCGCCGTTGGCGGTTCACCTGCACGACCGGCCGCGTCGCGGCGGCCAGGTCGGTGATGGGGGTGACCGCCACGATCCCGTCGACCTGCCGGCTGAGCGTGGCGAGCGCCCGTCGCTCCTCGTCGGGGTCGGCGCCGGTGTCGGCGATCAGCACGGCGAGGTCGTCGCGGCGCGCATCGCCCTGGATCGCCTGCACGATGGCGGCGAAGTAGGGGTTGGTGATGTCGGGGACGATCACGCCGATGGCGTCGGTGCGGCCGCTCACCAGTTGGCGGGCCGACCGGTTGGGCACGAACCCGACCGCGGCGACGGCATCGAGCACGATCGACCGCGTCTGCGCCGCGACCATGTCGGGCTTGCTCAGCGCGCGGGACACGGTGGCCGGGTGCACGCCGGCGCGCCGAGCCACGTCGTGCAGGGTCGGCGGACGGTCGGCAGCGGCCACGGACGGCACCCTAGCCCCGGCTGCAAACGTTTGCAGGGGGAGCACGGTTGGGGGAGACTGCGCCCATGTCGACGCCCGACACCCCCCACCGCGCCGAGCGGCCGCCGCTCCGCCGCGGCCGAGCGCCCTGGGGGTGCGCCGCGGTCCTGCTGCCGCACCTGGCCGACGGCACGGTCGACTGGCCGTCGTTCCGCTCGCTCCTGGAACGCACGGTCGACGCCGGCCTCACCCCGGCGGTGAACATGGACACCGGGTTCGTGCAGCTCCTGAGCCCCGAGACGCGCGGTGCCGTGCTGGCCACCACCGCCGAGGTGCTCGCCGCCCTCCCCCACCGCCACGCCGGCCGTCGCGATCGGTTCCTGGCCGGCGCGTTCGTGCCCGACGAGCCCGGCGACGGGTTCTCCCCCGACCGGTACCGGGCCGAGTTGACCAGGGTGCAGGAGGCAGGCGGGACGCCGGTGGTCTTCCCGTCGCACGGCCTCAACGAGCTGGAGCCGGAGGCGTGGGTCGAGGCCCACCGCTCGTTCGCCACCCAGGTGGAGCGGTTCGTGGCGTTCGAGCTGGGCGCCCAGTTCGTGCCCTACGGCCGCATCTACCCGCTCGACGCCTACCGCGGCCTGCTGGAGCTCGACGCGTGCATCGGCGCCAAGCACTCGTCGCTGTCACGGGCCCAGGAGTGGGAGCGGTTGGCGCTGCGCGACGCCGTGCGCCCCGAGTTCCACGTCTTCACCGGCAACGACCTCGCCATCGACATGATCTGCTGGGGGAGCGACTACCTCCTCGGCCTCGCCGCCTTCGCCCCGGACCACTTCGCCCGGCGCGACGCGGCCTGGGCGGCCGACGACCCCGCGTTCCACGAGCTGAACGACCGCCTCCAGTACCTCGGGGCCTTCTCGTTCCGGAAGCCCGTGCCCGCCTACCGCCACGATGCCGCGATGTTCCTCCACCGCCGGGGCTGGATCACGTCGCCCTCGGTCCCCCCGGGTGCCGCCACCCGGCCCGGGTCCGACGGCGACGTGCTGGCCCTGATCGCCGACGACCTCGAGGCGATCTCGTGACCGACGACGCCCCCGACCCCACCCCCGCGGCCGACGGCACCGACGCCGGGGTCGACATCGTCCAGGTCAAGCGCCTGAAGACCCCGGCCGACCTGCGCGACCGGGCGGCCCACCTCGGCATCGGCCTCCCCGTGGACGACACCGTCGAGGTCGGCGGCCCGCTGGCCCAGCCCCTCACGGTGGTCGACGGCTCCGCCGGGGCGATGGCCGTGGGCAACCGCTGGTCGATCCTGCCGATGGAGGGCTGGGACGCCACGCCGGAGGGCCTGCCCACCGACCTGGTCCACCGCCGGTGGCGTCGCTTCGGCGAGAGCGGCGCCAAGCTGATCTGGGGCGGCGAGGCGGTGGCGGTCGAACCGTCCGCTCGGGCCAACCCGCACCAGCTGGCGATCGTCGACGGTGCGGAGGCGGCGCTCGGCGACCTGCGGGCCACGCTCCTCGAGGCCCACGCCACCGCCCACGGGCGAACCGACGACCTGCTCGTCGGGCTCCAGCTCACCCACTCCGGGCGCTGGTCGCGCCCCACCGGCACCCCGGCGCCCCGAACCGCCGTGCGACACCCGATCCTCGACGAGCGGGTCGGAGCGACCGACACCGCGCTGCTGAGCGACGACGAGCTCGACCACCTCGCCGACCGCTACGTCGCCGCCGCCCGCATCGCCGCGGATGCCGGGTTCGCCTTCGTCGACGTCAAGCACTGCCACGGCTACCTGCTCCACGAGCTGCTCGGCGCGCGCGGCCGCGCCGGTCGCTACGGCGGTGCGCTCGACCGCCGGCTGCACTTCCTGTCGGTGGTGGTCGAGGCCATCCGCGCCGCCCGACCCGAGCTCGCCGTCGGCGTCCGCCTCTCCGCCTACGACACGTGGGTCCACGGACCCGGTCCGGACGGCCGCGGTCAGCCCGTCGAGGCGCCCGACCGACCCCGGCCCTTCGGGGCCGACGACGCCGGCCGGCCCGAGCTGAGCGAGGTCCACGCCGTGCTCCGACGCTTCGGTGAGCTGGGCATCGGCCTGGTGTGCGTCACCGCCGGCAGCCCGTACGCCAACCCCCACATCCAGCGGCCCGCCTACTTCCCCCCGTCCGACGGCTACGCGCCACCCCACGATCCGCTGGTCGACGTGGGCCGGATGCTCACGGTCACCGCCGAGCTGGCCCACGAGCACCCCGACATCGCCGTGGTCGGGAGCGGCTACTCCTACCTCCAGGACCACGTGGCGCACGTGGCCCAGGCCGTGGTCCGTCGGGGCGACGCCACGGCGATCGGACTGGGGCGCATGGCGCTCTCGTACCCGACGCTCCCCGCCGACTCCCTCGCGGGGCGGCCCCTCGACCGCCGGGCCGTCTGCCGCACCTTCAGCGACTGCACCACCGCCCCCCGCCACGGCATGGTCTCGGGCTGCTACCCGCTCGACGGCTTCTACCGGGACCGCCCCGAACGCATCGAGCTGGCCGCCGTCAAGCGCCGCACCCGCACCAACGTCCGCCCGACCTGACCGGGCCCCCGGAACGGGCCACCATGGTCGTCCCCCTGACGATAAGCAGCGGCCGCCCGGGGTAGGCAACCCGCTTCGCCCGCTCGCCCCACCCCGCGCGGCCCGTCCGGCCGCCACGAGGACCCTTCCCCTTGCGCTCCCCCTCCCCCCCTTCCTCCGACGCGTCGTCGGCGCGCGTCCGCATCCCCCACCTCCCGGCCCTCGACGGGCTGCGCGGGGCGGCCGTGGCGGCCGTGGTCGCCTTCCACCTGGGGCTCACCACCGGTGGCTACCTGGGCGTCGACCTGTTCTTCACCTTGTCCGGGTTCCTGATCACCAGCCTGCTGGTGGCGGAGTGGCGGGCCCGGGGACGCATCGACCTCCGGACCTTCTGGGTCCGTCGAGCCCGCCGGCTCGTCCCTGCCATGCTGCTGGTGCTCACGGTGGTGGCCCTGGCGGCCCGGCGGTGGGCGTCGAACACCACCTTCGACCAGCTCCGCGGCGATGCCTACGCCACCTTGGCCTACCTCGCGAACTGGCGGTCGGTGCTGGCGGGGACCGACTACTGGGACCAGGCCGCCCGCCCGTCGCCGCTCGAGCACACCTGGAGCCTCGCCATCGAGGAGCAGTTCTACGTGGTGTGGCCCCTGGTGGCGGCGGCGGTCCTGGTGTGGTGGGGCGGGCGCCGGGCCCGGGTCGGCGGCGAGGTGGGCCCGCCCGGCCCCGACCAGGTCCGACGGGGCCTGAACCGCATGCTCGCCATCACCGTGGGCCTCGGCGCGCTGTCGGTCCTGGCCGCCCAGGTGGCCTACGCCGGCCCGGGCGACGCCAACCGCGTCTACTTCGGCACCGACACCCGCGCCGCGGCCATCCTCCTCGGCGCCGCCTTCGCCCTCGGCACGGCGCGCTTCGGGACGGTCACCGGTGCCCGGGCCCGGGTGGCGGTCGAGGTGGCGGCGATCGCGGCCGCGGTCCCCCTGGGCTGGGCGTGGCTCCACCTGCCCGGCACCGACGAGCGCCTGTACCGCGGCGGGCTCCTGCTGTGCGGCCTGGCTGCGGTGCTGGTGCTGGCGGCGGCCACCCACCCCACCCCCGGCCCCGTCGCCCGGGTCCTGGCCTTCGCTCCCCTGCGCTGGCTCGGGGTCATCTCCTACGGCCTCTACCTGTGGCACTGGCCGGTGATCACCTTCTTCACCCCGGGTCGCACCGGGTGGTACGACCACGGCCTCGTGCTCGGGCGGCTGGGTCTCAGCCTGGCCCTGGCCGTGGCCTCCTACTGGCTCCTGGAACGTCCGATCCGCCACGGGTTCGGCCACGGCTGGACCATCCGCCTCGCCACCCCGGCCTCGGTCGCCCTCGCGGTGTGGGTCCTCGTGTGGTCCACCCAGGGCGCGGTGGCGCCCGTCGGCCAGCACGGCGGCGGTCGCAACAAGCTCCGCGTCGCCGACACCCCGATCCCGCCGGTGGTCGAGGGTCGGCCCCGGCTGCTCATCGTGGGCGACTCCGGCGCCTGGGCGATCCGCCACCCCATGGCGGAGGCCGGCCGCGCTCGTCAGATCGACTGGATCTCCCGCGGCACCCCGGCGTGCGGCATCCTGCCCGGCGACGGCCGATCGAAGCGGGGCGACGGCAGCATCCTCACCGATCCGCCCGGCTGCGACGACTGGCCGACGCGGTGGGCCACCCACGTCGACGACCTGGCGCCCACCACCTCGCTCATCTTGTCGGTGGCACCGGGCGGGACCGCCCGGTGGGTGGACGGCCGCTGGCGCAAGGACTGCGACCCCGCCTACGACGCCGCGGCCCGAGCCGAGTACGAGCGCGCCATCGACGTGCTGGGGGCCGACGGCGGGGAGGTGGCGATCGCCACCATCGGCTACGCCGACTCGGAGTCCGACGCCGACGGCCGCTACCCGGAGGTCGACTGCCGCAACGACGTCATCCGGGCCACCGCGAGGGCGTCCGGCGCCCGGGTGATCGACCTGGCCGAGTGGACCTGCCCGGACGGCGGCCGGTGCCGGGAGACCGTGACCACGCTGGACGGCGAGGAGGTCGAGCTCCGCGCCGACGGGGTGCACTACGACGGCGCCGGCGGCATCGTCGCCACCCGGTGGGTGCTCGACGAGCTGGGCCTGACCGCCCAGGCGCCCTGACCCTGCGAGGCGCAGGGGCCGGGGCACCGGTGCCCGGGCGACCGGTGCCCGGACGACCGGTGCCCGGACGCGCCGGTGGCCGGCCCGTGCGGGCCGGCCACCGTGTGGAGCGAGGTTCGCCGAGGCGAGGCCTCAGAAGTCCTCCATGCCCCCACCGGGCATGCCGCCGCCGCCGGACTCGGCCGGCTTGTCGGCGATGACCGCCTCGGTGGTGAGGAAGAGCGCCGCGATCGAGGCGGCGTTCTGCAGGGCCGAACGGGTGACCTTCGCGGCGTCCGGCACCGACGGCAGCAGCTCGCCGTACTCCTCGGTGGCGGCGTTGTAGCCCTGGTTGCCCGTGAGCTCCTTCACCTTGGAGACCACCACGCCGCCCTCGAGGCCGGCGTTGATGGCGATCTGCTTCAGGGGCTCCTCGACGGCGCGAGCCACGATGAGGGCGCCAGTGGCGACGTCGCCGTCGAGCTTGGCGGCGACCTCGAGGATGGCGGCCTGCGAGCGGATGAGGGCGGTGCCACCGCCGGGGACGACACCCTCCTCGATGGCGGCCTTGGCCGTGGAGACGGCGTCCTCGATGCGGTGCTTCTTCTCCTTGAGCTCCGTCTCGGTGGCGGCGCCGACCTTCAGGACGGCCACGCCGCCCGACAGCTTGGCGAGGCGCTCCTGGAGCTTCTCGCGGTCGTAGTCGGAGTCGGTGTTCTCGATCTCGGCCTTGATCTGCGAGATCCGGCCCTTGACGTCGTCGGCCGAGCCGCCACCCTCGACGATGGTGGTCTCGTCCTTGGTGATGATGATCTTCTTGGCCGTGCCGAGCAGGTCGAGCGTGGTGTTGTCGAGCTTGAGGCCGACGTCCTCGGAGATGACCTGCGCACCCGTGAGGATGGCGATGTCCTGGAGCATGGCCTTGCGGCGCTCGCCGAAGCCGGGGGCCTTGACGGCCACCGAGCGGAACGTGCCACGGATCTTGTTCACCACGAGGGTGGAGAGGGCCTCGCCCTCGATGTCCTCGGCCACGATCACCAGCGGCTTGCCGCTCTGCATGACCTTCTCGAGCACCGGCACGAGGTCGCGCACGGCGCCGACCTTGGACGACACGAGCAGGACGTGGGCGTCGTCGAGGACGGCCTCCATGCGCTCGGGGTCGGTCACGAAGTACGGCGAGATGTAGCCCTTGTCGAACCGCATTCCCTCGACGAAGTCGGTCTCGATGCCGAACGTGTTCGACTCCTCGACGGTGATGACCCCGTCCTTGCCGACCTTGTCCATGGCCTCGGCGATCTGCTCGCCGATCTCGTAGTCGTTGTTGGCCGAGATGGAGGCGACCTTGGCGATCTGGTCCTTGTCGTCGACGTCGATGGCGAGGTCGGCGATGGACTTCACGGCGGCCTCGACGGCGAACTCGATGCCGCGCTTGAGGTCCATGGGGTTGGCGCCGGCGGCCACGTTCTTGAGTCCCTCGCGGACGAGGGCACGGGCCAGCACGGTGGCGGTGGTGGTGCCGTCGCCGGCGACGTCGTCGGTCTTCTTGGCGACCTCCTTCACCAGCTCCGCGCCGATGCGCTCGTAGGGGTCCTCGAGCTCGATCTCCTTGGCGACGGAGACGCCGTCCTTGGTGATGGTGGGAGCGCCCCACTTCTTGTCGAGCACGACGTTGCGGCCCTTCGGGCCGAGGGTGACGCGCACGGCGTCGGCGAGCTGGTTCATGCCGCTCTCGAGTCCCTTGCGGGCTTCGGTGTCGAAGGCGATGAGCTTGGCCACGGGTGGTCCTCCTGATGGGGCAGTGCGGTTGCGATGGACGACCGGGGAGCGTTAGCACTCTCACGGGTCGAGTGCTAACAGCAAACCACCTCCGCGCACCGCCCGCAACTACGGGTCGGCGCCTTGCGGCGGGCGGGCGCCGTCGGTGAGGCTCGGTGCATGACGGGACGGGGCGGGCCGACGTTCCGCGCCGCCGATCTCGACGTCGGAGCGCTCGTGGCGGCCAAGTCCGGGCGCACCACGTCGGTCTGCCTGCCGGCCCGGGACGAGGCCACCACGATCGGCCGGATCGTCGAGGCGATCGTGTCCGAGCTCGTCGTGGCCCACGCCCTGGTGGACGAGGTGATCGTCGTCGACGACCGCTCGACCGACGCGACCGCCCGGGTCGCCGCTGCCGCCGGCGCCCGGGTCGTGGCTGCCGACTCGGTGCTCCCCGAGCTCGGGGAGGGAACGGGCAAGGGCGAGGCGCTGTGGAAGTCGCTGGCCGTCAGCACCGGGGACGTCGTGGCCTGGTGCGACGCCGACATCACCGACTTCGACCCGTGCTTCGTCTCCGGCCTGCTCGGGCCCCTCCTCCTCGACCCCCACCTGGGGTTCGTGAAGGGCTTCTACGAGCGACCGGTCGGCGGCGTCACCGGCGAGGGCGGCCGGGTCACCGAGCTCGTGGCCCGCCCGCTCATCGCCCTCCTGCTGCCCGGCCTCGACGGCTTCTCCCAACCGCTCTCGGGCGAGTACGCCGGCCGGCGCGACGTGCTGGAGCGGCTGCCGTTCTCCCAGGGCTACGGGGTCGACCTCGGGCTCCTGGCCGACGCCCTGGCGCTGCTGGGCCACGATCGTGTCGCCCAGGTCGACCTCGGGGTCCGCACCCACCGCAACCGGCCGCTCGGAGACCTCGGCGCCACCGCCCTCGCCGTGCTGCACGAGGGTCTCGGCCGGGCCGGCGTCGAGGGGATGGCGTGGCCCGCCACGCTCAAACGGCCCGGTGTGGCGCCTCGCACGGTCGGCGACGGTGTGCGCCCCGCCCTGATCGACGTCCCCGCCCACCGGCCCCACCCCCCCGTTCCGGGTGTCAGCGCTGGCTGAGGCGGCGGGCCAGGACCTCCTCGATCGCCGCCGTGGTGTCCTCGAGCGCTCGCTGCCGGCCGACCTCGGCGACGAGGGAGACGACCTCGAGACCCTCGGGGATCGTCACCCCGTCGAGCACCTCACCCACCACGGCCAGCACGGGCACCCCGACCGAGCGGGCCAGGTCGCAGACGCCGCCGACCACCTTGCCCTCGAAGCTCTGCTCGTCGAGGAACCCCTCGCCGGTCACGATCAGGTCGGCGTGCTCGATGCGATCGTGGAGCTCGACCTCGTCGGCCACGACGTCGAACCCGGCCACGAGCGATGCCCCTGCCGCTGCGAGGCCACCGGCCAGACCGCCCGCCGCCCCCGCTCCCTCGAGGGTGGTGACGTCGACGCCGTACGTGCGCTCGTAGACCTGGACGAGGCGCTCGAGGCGCCGGTGGAGCAGCTCCACCTGAGCGGGTGAGGCACCCTTCTGCGGCGCGAACGTCCGAGCAGCGTCGACGAAGCCGGTGCGCACGTCGCACGCCACGACCAGCTCGATCGCCCGCAGCCGGGCGAGCGGCTCGAGCGCGCGCAGGGCGCCGAGCCCGCCGTCGACCGTCGCCGAGCCCCCCACGCCGACGATGACCCGACGGCACCCGGCGTCGACGGCTGCACCCACGAGCTCCCCCGTCCCATACGTCGACGCAGCCATGGCGTCGTTGCCCTCAGGACCGCCGGTGAGCGCGAGACCGGACGCCTGGGCCATCTCGACGACGGCGGTCCGGCCGGCGTAGCGCCAGCGCGCCTCGACCGGGTCGCCGAGCGGACCGGCGACCACCGACGTCCGGTTCGGCCCGCCGAGCACCTCGAGGGTCCCCTCGCCACCGTCGGCCACGGGCACCTCGTCGCAGGTCCCGCCGACGCTGGCCACGGCGCGACCGATCGCCGCCGCCACCTGCGCGGCGGTGGCGGTTCCCCGGAACTTGTCGGGCGCAGCCACGACGTGCACCTCCCATGGCTACCCCGCACGCCGAGGGCATGCGTCGCCGCCCAGCAACCGGGCGCCTCCGCGTCGGTACGGTGTCGCCGTGCCGAGCGCCGCGGACCGCCCCCTCGTGATCGTCTCCAACCGAGGACCGCTGTCGTTCGCCATCGACGACGAGGGCGAGCTCCGGGTCCGAAGGGGCGCCGGCGGCCTCGTGACCGCGCTCGGTCCCGCCGTCGCCGGCACCGGCGCCACGTGGGTGGCGGCCGCCATCTCCGACGCCGACCGCCGGGCTGCGGCCGAGGGCGGCGGCATCACCGAGGCCGAGGGCTTCCGCCTCCGCTCGATGGTCGTGGACCTCGA
>JBBRFU010000084.1:0-16258 GCA_038241315.1 Acidimicrobiales bacterium
CTCGGGGCTCAAGCGGTGGGCCGGGCACCCCTTGTTCATGTGGGCCGGGATCACCACCTGGTTCAAGCACTACGACCACCGCCACCCCCGCTTCGCCGTCCGCTACCCCGACGGCGACCACGTGGACGACGGCTACTTCGCCGTCTGCTGCAACACCAACCCCTACACCTACATCGGCAACCGGGCCTTCGACATCGCCCCGGAGGCCACCCTCGACAACGGCCTGGCCATGGTGACGGTGCGGTCGCTGCGCGTGGACCGGCTCCTCCGCGTGGTGGCGCGCGCCCTGCAGGGCGACGGCGCCCTGGCCCGCGACCCCGCGGTCCACTACCGACCCGACGTCGAGTCGCTGGTGGTGGAGGGCATCGACGGCCGACCGTTCCCCTACCAGGTGGACGGCGACTACCTCGGGGAGATCGCCCGCCTCGAGCTGCGCCACGTGCCCGACATCCTCGACCTGGTGGTCCCGCTCGAACCGGCGGCGGAGCCGACGGCCACCTGACGCCACGAGCGCCCGTCAGCCCGGCCGCTCTGCCGCCCCGGCGACCCGGCGACCCGGCGACCCGGCGACCCGGCGACGCCTACGCGACCTCCCGAGTCCTCCGAGGGCGGGTGGGCTGGCCGGCGGCCCGATCAGGCCGGCGCCGCCTCCACCACGGCCCGGGCGACGTCGGGGACGTTGGTGCACAGGCCGTCGACCCCCAGGGCCACCAGCGCCGCCATGCGGTCGGGGTCGTCGACCGTCCAGGCGTTGACCTCGAGCCCGTGGGCGCGGGCCGCCGTCACCAGGGCCTCGTCGACCAGGTGCTCCCACGGGTGCAGGGCCGCGTGGCCGGCGGCGGCGATGTCGCAGGCCAGCTCGTGCCAGCTGCGGTCGTCGAAGTGGTGGAGGTAGGCGGTGGCGATGGCGCCGTCGAGGTGGCGGACCCGGTCGATGGTGACCTGGGAGAAGCACGACACGAGCACGTCGGCCTGGGCGCCCCGACGCTGGACCTCCCCGACCACGGCCAGCGCCATCGCCTCGGTGTGGTCGAAGTCGACGTCGTCCGGCCAGTTCTTGATCTCGATGTTCACCGAGAGCCCGGCGCACGCGTCGAGCGCCTGGCCGAGGTCGCACACCCGGTCGGGGAGCTCGTGGCGGGCCAGCTCCACGAGGGCCCGCCCGTCGGCCAGGTGGGCGTCGTGGTGGACGACCGCCACGCCGTCCCGCGTCCGCCGCACGTCGAGCTCCACCCAGTCGGCGCCCAGCGCGCCGGCGAGGCGGAAGGCCTCGATGGTGTTCTCCGGGGCGGCCGCCGAAGCGCCCCGATGTGCGATGACCCGGACCATCGCCGGAGCGTAGGGGTCGCGAGCGGGTGGGCGGTCCCGGCCGCCCGCCGCGGGCCGGGTGGAGGAGCTGGGTGAACGGCCTTCTACCCCATTGCGTCCAGCTCGTGAAAATTCTGCGAAAAAGTGCTTGCAGGAGGCAGCACTGGACAGTACGGTCAGGAACGCCCCGCCGTCCGACCGCGTCGCACGCACGCGTCGGATCGGCATGTGAAGCAAGTCACGAGCCCCCTTCTCGTGACACCCGAAGTGTCTGGAGGCACCCCGTGGCCCTGAGTTCCGCGCATCTGCTGTCGCTCACCATCGCATCTGACGAGTGGCGGCGCAACGCTGCTTGTCGCGACACCGACCCCGACCTGTTCTTCCCGGTCGGGACCACCGGTCCCGCCATCGAGCAGATCGAGAACGCCAAGGCCGTCTGCCGCCAGTGCGACGCGCAGACCGCCTGCCTCGAGTTCGCCATCGCCACCAACCAGGACTCGGGCATCTGGGGCGGCACCTCCGAGGAGGAGCGCCGCAAGCTCCGCAAGCAGTACGCCGCTCGCCAGCGCCGCACCGCCTGATCCCACCGGGGCCGGCGAGCCCCGGTGCGCAACTCCCCCCGCAGCAGATGCCGGCCTCCTGGGCCGGCTTCTTGCGTTTTCCGGGCGACGCAGGCCGGGCCGCCCACGCACCGCCGCCCTCGGCGGGTCGCCCGTCAGGAGGCCACGGCGTCGATGGGCACCCGGAGCTCCACCACGGTGCCCAGCCCGTTCACGGGCTCGAAGACGTCGATGGTGCCGCCGAGGTCCGACGTGACCAGGGCCCGCACGATGGAGAGCCCGAGGCCCGTCGACGACGCGACGCTGAAGCCCTCGGGGACGCCGACGCCGTTGTCGATCACCCGGATCACGATGCCGGCCTCGTCCTCCTCGAGCTCGACGCGCACCCGGTCCGGGCGCTCCCTCGGCACGTCGGCGGGGAAGGCGTGATCCGCGGTGTTCTGCAGGAGCTCCGTGAGCACCACGGCCATCGGGGTGGCCACCTGGGTGGGCAGGGTGCCGGCCTCACCGTCGACGTCGAACTCGATGTGGCGGTCGGGTGAGGAGACGGTCTCGGCCACCATCTGCACGAGGGGCCGCAGGATCTCGGTGAAGGCGATGTCCTCGCCCGCATCGCGCGACAGCGTCTCGTGCACCAGCGCGATGGAGCGGATGCGCCGCACCGACTCGGCGATGGCGGCCTTGGCGTCCTCGGAGCCGGTGCGCCGGGCCTGGAGCTGCAGCAGCGAGGAGATGGTCTGGAGGTTGTTCTTCACCCGGTGGTGGATCTCCCGGATGGTGGCGTCCTTCGACAGCAGGAGCCGGTCCCGGATGCGCACCTCGGTGACGTCGCGGAACAGGACCACCGCCCCGGACACGCCCTGCGAGTCGAGCATGGGGATGCAGCGCAGGAGGATGATCACCTCGCCGCGCTCGACCTCCTGGGTGATCGGCTTGGCCACGGTGAAGGCGTCGCGGACCGGCTCGTCGTCGAGGCCCAGCTCGCCGAGGCGCATGCCCTCGGTGTTGGCGTGCACGCCCATGCGGTGCAACGCCGAGACCGCGTTGGGCGAGGCGTACTCGACGCACATGGCCCGATCGAGCACCACCGCGCCGTCACCCACCCGCGGCGACTCCTTGGAGTCGGAGTCCTCGATCGGGAAGGGGAACTCGCCGGTGGCGATCATCCGGGCGAACCGGTTGAAGATGTCGACGTAGGTCCGCTCCAGCTCGCCGGGCGAGCGGGCCACCGACGGCGCCGACTCGCGCGACAGCACGGCGATGGTCCGGCCGTTGTAGCGGACGGGGATGCACAGCACCCGCACGCGCTCACGGATGGCGGAGACCGTGATCTCGCCCTCGATGATCTCCTCGAGGCGCATCGAGCGGGCCACCAGCGGGCGGTCGGCCTCGCTGGCCGTCTCCCCGATCATGTCGTGGCGGTAGAGGGTCTGGGTGGTGGAGGGGCGCACGTGGCCCACGAGCAGGAAGTCGCGACCCTCCTCGACCCCGCCCGAGGCCGTGCGGGGCGGGGCGAGCGGGCCCGGCAGCGACGGCACGAACAACAAGAGGTCGGAGAAGCAGAAGTCGGCGAGCATGTTCCACGACGCCACCAGCCGCTGGAGGTGGACGATCTCCGCGAGCGTGAGCCGCGACTGCTTGCGGACGATCTCGGCGAGGGAGGCCACGATCCGATGGTAGGGCCACCGTCCCGACCGCCCCTCACCCCCGACCCCGCCCAGGCCCCGCCCAGGCCCCGCCCTGGCCCCGCCCTCGCCCCTCGCCGCACCTCGCCCTCGCCCCCTCGCCGCACCCCGGCCGCGGGGCAGGTCCCCGGCGGGGGCCGGGCGGGCGGTACGGTCCCGGCATGGTCGCCCTGGGTCCCGCCGAGCTCGACGCCTTCCTGGCCGCCGCCTTCCCCGGCGCCAGGCTCCCCTACCGGGTGGTGCGGTCCGACGACCGGGGCGTGGAGGTGGTGCAGCCCTTCGGGCCCGACCAGCTCCGACCCGGCGGCACGGTCTCGGGGCCCGTCCTGATGACGCTGGCCGACACCGTCGCCTACGTGGCCGTGGTGTCGCGCATCGGTCCCGAGCTCCTCACGGTCACCAGCCACCTCGCCATCGACTTCCTCCGCAAGCCGGCCGCAGCGGGGCTGCGGGCCACCGGCGAGCTGTTGAAGGTGGGCCGCCGCCAGGCCGTGGTGGCGGTGCGCATCCACTCGGAGGAGGCCGAGGAGCTGGTGGCCTACGCCACGGTCACCTACGCCCTGCCCAGCACGCCCACCGTCCCCCGGGCCGACCTCGAGGCCCACGCCCCGGTCGAGCCCGTGGCGAACGGCGAGGTGGGCACGTGACGAGCGGCCCCGCCTCGGGCGCCCCCGAGCCGACGGAGCCCGAGGGCCCCGCCGAGCACGACCTCGAGCGGGCCGAGCTGGTGGAGTCGGCCGGCCTCCAGAACGCGTGGGCCGTGGTCGGCCCCGGCGCCCTCCTGGCCGTCCCCCTCGCCTGGGCCCTCACCCGCCTCCGCCGCCTCGTCACCCGACGCTGACCGCCGCTCCCGGAGCCGGTCGGGCGTGATCAGCGCCAGATCTTGTCGCCCAGGGCGAAGAGGCCGGTGAGATCGGCGATGTCGGCGTCGAAGTAGGGCACCGCCGCCACCACGTCGGGGCTGCGGGCCAACCCGGCGCGCTGCTCGGCCTCGCGCTTGGCCACCACCTGGTAGTTGAGGAAGCTCTCCCCCACCGTGGCCAGCACCCGGGCCACGTCCGCCGGGTCGCCCACGCCGGCCACCGACCCGGCCACCTCGTCGGCCCGGCCCACGAGGCGCTTGGCCACCGCGGTGGTGGCGGTGCGGCGGAGGTAGGCGGGGAGGACCTTGTTGAGCACCAGGGCGCCGAGGTGGAGCCGCCGCTCGTCGAGGGCCCGGATGAAGAACTCGGCCTCGTTGAGCGGCGCGTCCTCGAGGGTGGAGACGACGATGAAGGTGGTGCGCCGGTCCGAGAGCGTGCGGGTGACCGCTTCCGCTCGCTCCACGAAGCCCGGCGCCATGGTCTGGAACAGGGTGAAGAAGGTGGCGATGTCCTCCAGGAACTGCGAGCCCAGGATGCGGTCGGCCACCGTGTAGAAGGGCTTCGACGCGAAGTTGACCATCCGCGACGCGGTGGGCGCGGTGAGCCAGCGCAGCAGCTTCGAGGAGAAGAACTCGGCCATGCGGTCGGGCGCCTCGAGGAAGTCGATGGCGTTCCGGGTGGGCGGCGTGTCCACCACGATGAGGTCGTACTCGCCGGACTGGTGGATCTCGTAGAGCCGCTCCATGGCGATGTAGTCGTGGCTCTGCACGAAGCGCCCGGAGATGTTCTGGTAGAGCGAGTTGGCCAGGATGGCGTCTCGGGTGCGGGGATCGGGGGCGTGGCGGGCCACGAGGTCGTCCCACGACTGCTTGGTGTCCAACATGGCCGCCCACAGCTCGCCGCGTGGCTCGATGCCGGCGGCGGCGAACGCCTCGGGCGGGACGCGGACCTCCACGTTGCCGAAGCGCTCCAGGCCCAGGGCGGTGGCCAGCCGCTTGGCGGGGTCGACGGTGAGCACCAGCACCTTGCCGCCCAGGTGGGTGGCGGCCATCAGGGCCGCCGCCGCAGCCGTGGTGGTCTTGCCCACCCCGCCCGAACCGCACGAGATCACGATCTCCTTGGTGGCCAGGAGCTGCTCCAGCGTGCGGACCTTCTCGTCGGCGCCGACCACGGCATCGGCGCGGGGCGCCTTGGCCGCGCGCTTGCGGGGGGCGGCCACTACAGCTCCTCGGCCAGCAGCTCGGCCACCTGGCGGGTGGCGCGGGCGCCGTGGCTCCGGGTGAAGAGGTAGGGCACGTAGATCAGCGGCAGGTGCGGGTCGACCGCGTCGCGCAGGGTGGCCAGGTGCTCGGCCCGGGTGCGCCGGAGGGTGACGGCCAGCTCGGCGGCGTCGAGCACCGGGCTCACGTCACCGCCCGCGGCCTCGCTCAGCGCGGCCACCCGCTCGGGCGTGCGGAGCTGCTCGAACAGCGCCTCCTCGCGCTCGGTGAACAGCTCCGGCAGGACTCGGTTGACCACGATGGCCGCCAGGTCGACGTCGGTCTCGGCGTCGAGGCGCTCGGCCAGCTCGATGGTCTCGGCCACCGGCATCTCCTCGGGGGCGGAGACGATCACCACGCCGGTGCGGGCCGGGTCGGTGAGGATGTCGAGCATCCACTGGGTCTGGTTGCGCACCATGCCCACCTGCACCAGCTCGTTGATGGCCTGGGGGGCGGTGAGCTGGCCGACGATGTGGCCGGTGGCCACCGCGTCGACCACCACCAGGTCGTAGTGGCGCTCGCGCACCTCCCACGTGAGCTTGCCGATGGTGAGGATCTCCTTCACCCCGGGCGCGGCGTTGGCGATGAAGTCGAACGTGCGGGCCAGCGGGCCGATCTTGGCGAGGAACGGGATCTTGAGCTGGAGGCTCAGGTACTCCTTGAGCGACTCCTCGAGGTCCATCGACATGGCCCAGAGGCGGGGTTGGATCTCCCGCGCCGCGAACGCGGTCTCCCCCGCCTCGTAGAAGTCGGCCAGGTTTCCCTTGGCGTCGACCTCGCAGACGAGGGTCCGCTTGCCCTGTTCGGCGGCGAGCAGCCCCAGCGAGGCCGCGACGGTGCTCTTGCCGACCCCGCCCTTCCCGGTGACGAAGAGCAGCTGGCGATCGAGCAGCGCCGTCACGAGACGGCGATCAGCCGCCGAAGCCGATACGGCGACCCGAGTCGGGCGCGCCGATCTCGAAGTAGGCGATCTTCTCGGCGGGCACGCCGACCTGGCGCCCCTTCTTGTCGGTGATCCACAGGGTGGTCCCGTCGGCCAGGGCCTTGTCGAGGTCGGCCTTGATGGCGTCCGCGTCGGCGCCGTCGGGCAGCTCCACGTCGAGTTCCTTGGCGGTCTGGCTGACGCCGATGCGCACGTCCACGGGTGATCTCCTCAGGGCTGGTCCGAACGGGGGCCATCGTAGGGGGCGCACGACCTCACCCCTCCGGTCGAGCCGGTGGGGGCGGGCGCCGGGGCTCAACCGCCGAGGAGGTTGAGGCCCTTGTTGTAGCGACGGGTGGGGGCGAGGGCCACGTCGATCTGCTCGGCGATGGCGGCGAAGGCGCGCCCACCCTCGCCGTCGGGGTCGATGGCGGCGACCGGCTTGCCGGTGTCGGAGCCCTCGCGGAGGTCGTTGAGGAGCGGGATCTGGCCGAGCATCGGGACCTTGAGGCGGTCGGCCAGCTCCTGGCCGCCGCCGGCGCCGAAGATCTCGTAGCGCTGGCCGTCGTCGCCGGTGAACCACGACATGTTCTCGATGATGCCCCGGACCTTGAGGTTCACCTTGTCGGCCATGGCCGCGGCGCGCTGGGCCACCCGCTGGGCGGCCTGCTGCGGCGTGGTGACCACGAAGACCTCGGCTCGCGGCAGGAACTGGGCGATGGAGATGGAGATGTCGCCGGTGCCGGGCGGCAGGTCGATGATGAGGTAGTCGGGGTCGTCCCAGAAGACGTCGGTGAGGAACTGCTCGAGGGCCTTGTGGAGCATCGGCCCACGCCACACCACCGCCTGGTCCTCCTCGGCGAAGAAGCCCATGGAGATGCAGCGGACGCCGTAGGCCTCCGGCGGCACGAGCATGGAGTCGATCACGGTGGGCTGCTGGTCGATGCCGAGCATGCGGGGGATCGAGAAGCCCCAGACGTCGGCGTCGACGATGGCCACCGACTTGCCGCGGGCGGCCAGCGAGATGGCCAGGTTGGTGGAGACCGACGACTTGCCCACGCCGCCCTTGCCCGAGGCGATCAGGAGCACGCGGGTGGTGCTCGACGGGTCGCCGAAGGGGATCTCGCGGCCCTCGGCGTGGCCATGGGCCTGCTGCGAACCGGCGGTGGCGGCCGGGTTGCCGTTGAGCGACTGGCGCAGGGCGGCCAGCTCCTCCTTGGTCATGGAGGTGAAGTCGACCTGGACGGCGTCGACGCCGGCCAGGGCGGCCACCGCGCCGCTGACCCGGCTGTTGATCTCGTTCTTCAGCGGGCAGCCCGGCGTGGTGAGGGCGATCATGACCCGGACGTTGCCGCCGGCCTGGGCGATCTCCTTGACCATCCCGAGGTCGACGATGCTGCGGTGCAGCTCCGGGTCCTCGACCGGGCGGAGGGCCTCGATGATCTCGGCTTCGGTGGGCACAGCGCAGTCCTCGGGTGGGGCTCGTCGACGGGGCGTTCGCTTCGGTGCCCGGGGATTTCCCCTACGGGCATAGGTAGAATACCGACGTGGCCCAGCCGACCCTCAGTCCGACCGAGTTCTCCTCGGCCGTCACCGCGATCACCGCGGCCTTCGGCGACCCCACCCGGCGCGAGATCTACCTCTTCGCCCACGAGCGCCCCGCCGGCGTCACCGCCAGCGAGGTGGCCGAGCGCTTCGAGCTCCACTCCAACGTGGCCCGCCACCACCTCGACAAGCTGGCCGCCGGCGGGCACCTCGAGGTCACCGTCGGCCGGGTCCCGGGCTCCCCCGGCGCCGGCCGCCCCTCCAAGCGCTACCGCACCCACGGCCAGGCGGTGGAGCTCGACCTGCCGGTCCGCCACGACGACGTGCTGATCTCGCTGCTCGGCAAGGCGCTGTCGATGCTCCCGCCCGACGCCGCCGAGGCCATGGCCGAGGAGGTCGGGGTGGAGTACGGCCGCACCATGGCCAAGGCCATGGGCGAGGTCGGCGACGTGCAGCGCTCGTTCCGCACCGCCCTCCACGCGGTGGCCGACGCGCTCAGCGCCCACGGCTTCGCCGCCCACGCCGAGCAGCACGACGACGGGCTCCGCATCATCAGCGGCCACTGCCCCTTCGGCGACGCCGCCATCGAGCACCCCGTGATCTGCGCCGTCGACCGCGGCATGGTCCGCGGCATGTTGGAGACGCTCTACGTGGGCGACGCCACCACGCTCACCGAGGCCACCCGCGCCGCCGGCGACGCCACCTGCATCACCTCCATCACCCGCTGAGGCCGTCGCCGTCGGCGACCGGTCGGTCGGTCGGTCGGCGACGATCAGCTGGCGACCGATCAGTTGGCGGCCGTCCGGCGGTCCACCGCACATGAGCACCCGACCGACGAGCCGGCTCGACCCTCGCTTCAGCGACCCCGGTGTCGAGCCCACCAGCTGGGACGAGGCCCGCGCCGCCCTGGAGGCGGCCGAGCTGTCGTGGATCTCCACGGTGCGCGCGGATGGCCGTCCGCACGTGTCGCCCCTGGTGGCGGTGTGGTCCGCCGGCGCCCTCCACTTCACGGCCGGGCCCGAGGAGCAGAAGGCGGTGAACCTGCGCACCAACCCCCAGGTCGTGGTCACCACCGGGTGCAACACG
Organism: Acidimicrobiales bacterium; assembly: GCA_038241315.1. Taxonomy (GTDB): domain Bacteria; phylum Actinomycetota; class Acidimicrobiia; order Acidimicrobiales; family Iamiaceae; genus Aquihabitans. The sequence goes on from JBBRFU010000084.1 coordinate 9,229, forward strand.
TGGGACGCCGGCCTCGACGTGGTCGTCGAGGGCGAGGCCGTCCGGGTCACCGACGAGGCCGTCCTCCGACGGCTCGCGGCGGCGTGGACCACGAGGTGGGACGGCCGGTGGCGGTTCGAAGCCCGCGACGGCGGGTTCCACCACGACGAGGGCGGCGCCTCGCTGGTGTTCGCGATCGCCCCGACCAAGGTGCTGTCGTTCACCAAGGGCACCTTCCGCCAGACCACCCACCGCTTCGAGGCGGCCGTCCGGCCCCGCCCGTCGGGCGCGCCGCCCCCCTGACCGCCGCCGGTCCGTGGCACCGGCGGCCGCGCCGTTCTCCGCGGCAGACGGGGCAACCAGCCGCTCCCACACCCGGAAGAACCGACACCCCACCCATCTCCACGGCAAACGGGGCAACCACCCGCGCCCACACCCGCAAGAACCGACACCCCACCCATCTCCACGGCAAACGGGGCAACCAGCCGCGCCCACACCGTCACCCCACCGTTCTCCACGGCAGACGGGGCAACCAGCCGCGCCCACACCCGCAAGAACCGTCACCCCGCCCATCTCCACGGCAGACAGGGCAACCAGCCGCGCCCACACCCGGAAGAACAGTGGGCACCGGCGGCCGGGCCGGGCGGGTCTCCGGGTTCGCTCGGGTCGATGGGCGCGTCGGCGAGAACGGGTTCTAGCTTGGGGCCATGGCTGACGCAGCAGGGGCATCGCAGGGCGAGCGGGATCCGGCCGAGGTCGACCACGACCCGCCGGTGCTGATCCGCGGCGGGACGGTGTTCGACGGGTCGGGCCAGCGACCGGGGCTGCGGGCCGACGTGCTGGTGAGGGACGGGATCGTGGCCCAGATCGGGATCGACCTGGCCGCGCCCGAGGGCGCCACCGTGGTCGACGCGACGGGCCGGTGGGTGACCCCCGGCTTCGTCGACCTCCACACCCACTACGACGCCGAGATCGAGATCGCCCCGGCCCTCCAGGAGTCGGTGCGCCACGGGATCACGTCGGTGCTCGTGGGCTCGTGCGGGCTGTCGTTCGCCATGGGCACGCCCGAGGACCTGGCCGACCAGTTCTGCCGGGTGGAGGCCGTCCCCTACGACACCGTGCTGCCGCTGCTGGAGAAGGTGAAGGACTGGGAGACGCCGGCCGAGTACCTCGACCACCTCGACGCCCTGCCCCTCGGCCCCAACGTGACCGCCATGTTCGGCCACTCCGCGGTGCGGGCGTCGGTGATGGGGCTCGGGCGCTCGGTGGACGAGGGCGTCCGACCGACCGACGGCGAGCTGGAGGAGATGACCGGCCACCTGCACGACGCGCTCGACGCCGGCTACCTCGGCATGAGCTTCAACACGCTGCCCTGGGACAAGCTCGACGGCGAGCGCTTCCGTTCGAAGAGCACGCCGTCGGTGTACGCGAAGTGGAAGGAGTACCGGCACTTCGCCAAGGTGCTCCGGGCCCGGGAACGGGTGCTGCAGATGGTGCCCGACCTCCAGGGCCGCCTGAACCTGCCGGTGATCGCCGGCCTGTCCGCCGGCATCGGGCGCAAGCCGCTCAAGACGATGGTGATCTCGCTCATCGACTCGGTGGCCCTCCGGGGCATGCACCGCGTGGCCGGCGAAGGCACCCGCTTCGCCAACCGCTTCCTCAAGGCCGACCTGCGCTGGCAGTCGCTCCCCCTGCCGTTCGAGCTGTGGGTCGACGGCCTCGAGGTGCCGGTGATGGAGGAGTTCGGGGCCGGCACCGAGGCGCTGCACGAGATCGATCTCGACAACCGTCGCGACCTCCTGGCCGACCCCGCCTTCCGGGCCCGCTTCCGCAAGCAGTGGACGAACAGGTTCTCGTCGAAGGCGTGGCACCGCGACCTGGGCGAGCCCCGCATCATCGACTGCCCGCAGGCCGACCTGGTGGGCAAGACGTTCGCCGAGGTGGCCGCCGAGCGCGGCGTCGACGCCCTCGACTGCTTCCTCGACCTGCAGCTCGAGTTCGGCAACGACCTGCGCTGGTACACGGTGGTGGGCAACGACCGGCTGCGGGAGCTCGAGTACGTCGTCGACCACCCGGCGGTGCTGATCGGCTTCTCCGACGCCGGCGCCCACCTGCGGAACATGGCGTACTACGACTTCCCCCTCCACCTCCTGCGCCTGGTGGTGCGGGCCCAGGCCGAGGGTCGGGTGCTGATGACGCCCGAGCGGGCGGTGCACCGCCTCACCGGCGAGATCGCCGACTACCTCGGCATCGACGCCGGGCACCTGGAGGTGGGCCGTCGGGCGGACCTGGTCGTGGTCGATCCGGCCACGCTGGACGACCGCCTCGACCCGATCTCGGAGGACCCGATGGTGGGCATGCCCGAGCTCCGACGCCTCGTCCGCCGCCACGACGAGTGCGTCCCGGCCGTGCTGGTGAACGGGCGGCTGGCGTGGCACGACGGCGCCTTCGCGCCGGGCTTCGGCGAGCGCACGGGCTACGGCACCGTCCTCCGCGCCACCGTCTGAATAGCGTGGGGCGGTGGACGACGCCCCGACCGACCGACCGCCCGTGCTCCAGCTCCGCCTGGTGGTGGAGGCCGACGACCACGAGGCCGCGGTGGCCTTCTACCGCGACGTCCTGGGCCTCCCCGAGGAGGCCGCCTTCGAGGGCGAGGACGGCGCCCGGGTGGTGATCCTCGACGCGGGGCGAGCCACCCTCGAGCTGGCCAACCCGGCCCAGAAGCGGATGATCGACGAGGTGGAGGTCGGCCGACAGGTGAGCCCCCGGATGCGGGTGGCCTTCGAGGTGGCCGACGCCGCCGAGACCACCGACCGCCTCGTCGCCGGTGGGGCCGACCTGGTGGCGTCGCCCACCGAGACGCCGTGGCGGTCGCTGAACGCCCGGCTCGACGCGCCGGCCGGGCTCCACGTGACGGTGTTCCAGGAGCTGGAGCCCGCCGAGGAGCGGACCGCCCGCGACGGCTTCGGCACCGACGCCGAGCGGGAGCGCTGAGCACCTCGGCCCACCGACCGCCCGCCGGCCCATCGCCCCGCCCGGGGGAGCCCGCACGGGGCGGCGCTACGGTGCCGCGTGATGAGCCGGGCCTACCTCGACCACGCGTCCACGTCGCCGTTGCGACCCGAGGCGTTCGCCGCCCTGGTCGACGCCCTCACCACGCTGGTCGGCGACCCGGGGCGGATCCACGAGGAGGGCCTGACGGCGCGGGTGGCCCTGGAGACGGCGCGGGAGCAGGTGGCCCGGCTGCTCGGGACCAAGGGGCGCTCGGTGGTGTTCACCAGCGGCGGCACCGAGGCCATCGCCACCGCGGTGTGGGGCGCGGCCGAGCGGGCCCGGGCCCGGGCGAGCGACCCCACCACCGCCACCCACCAGGTGGTCACGGCCGTGGAGCACTCGGCGGTGCGGCTGGCCGCCGAGCGGTCCGGCCCCGTCACGGTGGTGCCGGTCGACCGCCACGGCCGGGTGGAGGCCGACGCCGTGCTCGCGGCCGTGCGCCCCGACACGGCCGCGGTCCACGTGCAGTGGGGCAACCACGAGGTGGGCACCACCCAACCGGTGGCCGAGGTGGTGGCCGCGTGCCGGGCGCGCCAGGTGCTCGTGCACGTCGACGCTGCCCAGGCGGCCGGCCGGGTGCCCATCGCCTTCGACGACCTCGGCGCCGACCTCCTCACCGTCAGCGGCCACAAGCTCGGCGGCCCGGCGGGCACGGGCGCCCTGCTGGTGCGGCGCGGCCTGCGACTGGCGCCTCTCCTGGTGGGCGGCGACCAGGAGCGAGCCCGGCGGGCCGGCCTGGAGCCGGTCGCCGCGCTCGTGGGCCTGGGCGCCGCCTGCGCCGCCCTCGCCGGCCCGGCCGTCCCGACCGCCCCGACCGTCCCGACCGACGCCGTCGACCCGACCGAGCCCGGCTCGCGTGCCCGGGAAGCCGAGGGCGAGGGTGGCGGCTCGTCCACCGACGGGGCCGCCACCTGGACCCGCCTCGACGCCGAGGCCGCCGAGTGCCAGCGCCTCACCGACCGCATCCGGGCCGGGGTGGCCCACCTGGCCGGCATCGAGGTCTACGGCCACCCGGAGCACCGCCTCCCCCACCTGGTCTGCCTCGGCATCGAGGGCATCGAGCCCCAGGGCGTGCTGCTCGGGTTGGATCGGGCCGGCGTGGCCGCCCACTCGGGCAGCGCGTGCTCGTCGGAGTCGTTGGAACCGTCACCGGTGCTCGAGGCCATGGGCGTCGACGCCCACCGATCGCTGCGGCTGTCGGTGGGGTGGTGCACCACCGAGGCCGACGTCGATCGCGCCCTGGCCGCGCTGCCCGTGACCATCGACCGCCTCCGGGCACTGGCCGCCGGCGCCTGACGCGCGGCAGGCTGTGCGGGTGCCCGGGTTCCCGGGCGTTCCCCCGTGGCTCCCGACGTCCGCGTCCCGCCGCCCCACCGCCCGGAAGCCCGATGTCGATCCACCTGGTCCGCCACGCCCACGCCGGCAGCCGCAAGGCCTGGTCCGGCGACGACGCCGAGCGGCCGCTGTCGCCCCGCGGGGAGGCCGAGGCCCAGGCCATCGCCCGGGCCCTGGCCGATGCCGGCATCGACCGCATCTGGTCGAGCCCCTCCCGCCGCTGCATCCAGACCCTCGAGCCCCTGGCCCGCCTGCGGTCGCTCGAGGTGGAGCCCGTGGACGACCTCGGCGAGGGCGGCGTGGTGGTCAAGGCGCTCGACGCCCTGCTGGCCGCCACCAGCGACGGGCACCGGGTGGCCGCCGCCAGCCACGGCGACGAGGTGGCGGCGCTGGTGGCCGAGGCGGTCGTCCGCGGCGCCACCCTCGACGGGCCCGGCAGCGCCAAGAAGGGCGAGCGCTACGAGCTCACGGTCGTCGACGGCCGCGTCGATCGCATCCTCCACGTGCCCGCCCCCGACGCGGGGAGCTGACCTCCCGCGGGGCCGGCGCCGGCCCGAGACGGGCGGCCCGGCTCAGACCGGGTTGGCGCCGCGAGCCACCCAGAAGTCGTTGAGGGCGCGCTGGACGGCGAAGTACCAGATGAAGTTGCCGATGATCGGGAGCAGGAACCAGAGGCCGATGGTGGTGGCGACGGGGGACGGCAGGCCCTCCTCCTGGTACATCCGCTCGATCTCCGACGGCATCGTGAACATGACCGCCGGCGACACGAGGATGGCGAGGACCAGCCCCATGGCCCCGCCGAGGCCCTCGCCCCGGTAGCGCTTGAGCTCCTCGTGGTTCTGGAACGACCACACGTAGGTCCAGATGCCGCACGTGACGATCGCCAGCAGGATCGTGGTGCCGGTGGCCCGGGCCTCGCCGATCGGGCCCCGCCAGCGCGGCCCCCAGGGGGTGGCGACCCACCCGAGGGGCGTCATCCCCGGGTACGGCGCCGGCGGCAGGGCGGCCCCGTAGCCGCCCGCGGCGTCGGAACCACCCTGGGGCGGGTAGCCACCCTGGGGCGGGTAGCCACCCTGGGGCGGGTAGCCACCCGTGGCGTCGTATCCCCCTTGGGGCGGGTAGCCGCCCTGCGGCGGGTAGCCGCCCGAGGCGTCACCGCCCGGGCCCGCGATCGGCTGGCCGCTCCACCCCTGCGAGGCGCCCGGCCCGCCGGCAGCACCCGCCGCGGGATCGGTTGACCCGGGCGGCGGCAGGTAGCCGCCGTCGTCGGCCCAGCCGGCGCCGAAGGGCGCGGTGGGGTCCGACGGGCTGGCCTCGGCCGGCCCGGGGGCCGCTCCCTGGCCACCCGGCTCGCCGGCGGGATCGGACGGGGTCGACGGCTCGGTCATGGCGCCAGCGTAGGACCCGAGTCGATCCCGGCCGGAGCGACGGAGGGCCACCGCCACCGGGGCGGCGCAGCCGGCGGGCCGTCACGCTCAGCCGGGGGTCGTGGTGGCGGGTGCCTCGTCGGCGGGGGCCTCGCCGGCGGGGGTCTCGCCGGCGAGGGCGGCGGCGATCTGGGCGTCGAGGTCGAACTGGTCGATGACCTGTTCGGCGTCGGGCGAGGGGTCGCGCTCGCGGAACTCGGCCAGGTACTGCTGGGCGCGGGCGAAATCGCCGCGCCGGAAGGCGATGACGGCGCGGAAGGCCCGGGCGTAGCTGTAGTCGGGATCGGCCGTCACGGCGTTCTCCACCAGCCGCTCGGCCGACGCCTGGAGCTCGGCGGCCTGGGCCTCGTCGGGGACGAGGCCCGAGGACAGCTCGAGCTGCCACCCCAGCCAGGCGAGGGCGACCACGTTGCGGGGATCGTCCTCGAGCACCCCCTGGAAGCAGTCGATCGCGGCGGACGGCGCCTGGGGCGCCATGTCGCTGATGCACTGCTGGGCCCGCTGGCTCGGCGACTGGGAGACCGAGATGCCGCCGCTCGCCGTGTCGCCCGCGCCGCGGGCGCCGAGGGAGGCGGCCACCAGGAGCCCGGCGACCACCGCGAAGGCGGCGACGCCCCCCAGGACCGCCAGGGTGCGGCCCCGGCTCCGACCGGTCCGGGCCTCGGCGAAGGCGGCCCGCTGCTCGTCGATCGCCCGGATGGTCTCGGCGGCACGGGCGGTGTAGTCGTCCCGCAGGGTGCGGTGGTCGTCGTCGTCGAGGTCGCCGGCGGCGTGCTCTCGCTCGAGGTCCTCCAGCGAGCGGAGCAGGAAGGCCCGCTGGTCCTCGAGGGCGGCGAGCTCGTCGGGGTCGAGGCGCCCGGCCCGCCGGCCCGAGCCGTTCGCTCGACCCGGCGGGAGGGCGGACGGCGAGGTCGCTCCCGGCAGGGGGCCCGGACGGCTCACGGCCGCCGCCCGTCGTCGGGCTCGCCGGGCTCCCCATCGGTGGGGCGCTCGTGGTCGGGCTCGGTGCCCTCGACGCCGTCGACCTCGGCCTCGTCGTCGACATCGGCAACGTCGGCGTCGGCGTCGTCAGCTGCCGCCCGGCGGTCCAGGGCATCGGCCACCAGGTCGCGATCGGCGGCGGTGACGGCGGCGACCGGCGAGCCGTACTCCCGGAAGCGGGCGACCAGGGCGCCGACGGCGACCACGGCGGCGGCCACCGGGAGGCCCCACACGAGGGCGCCGAAACCCCGGCC
>JBBRFU010000085.1:0-16122 GCA_038241315.1 Acidimicrobiales bacterium
TAGTGACCGCTTGTGTCCGTCGAGGTAGTCGTGACCACAGTGCCTGTCGCCGGATCGAGAACATCCACGATGACGTCCACCACCGGGGTGGCCGAGTCGTCGGTCACGGCGCCCGAGAGCGTGAACGTCACGGCGGCGGCCGGAGGCACGCCCGCCATCACGCCCGAGAGCAGAGCCAACGCCACCGTCAGCATCCCGGCCCGCCGCCGCCAGCGACCCACACTGTCCCCCTGTCGGGGCCTCGCGGCACGCTTCAGGTCCCGAGTCTCCCACGTCAGGAGAGCAGGTGACGGAAATCTTGCGCCTCACGCCCCGGCGGAAGCTCGGGCCAGCTCGCGGAACGGCACGTCCTTGTCGGGGCGCGGCTCGCGTGGAAGACCCAGCACACGCTCGCCGATGACGTTGCGCTGCACCTCGTCGGTGCCGCCACCGATGCGGATGCCCCACTGGTTGAGGAACTGCTGCTGCCAGAACCCGTGGTGCGGCGCCGCTGCCAGCAACATGCCGCGCGGCCCCTCGAGCGCGAGCGCCAGGTCGCCCGTGCGGGCCACGTGGCGCGAATAGGCCAGCTTCAACACCGAGCTCTCCGGGCCGGGCATCCGGCCCTGGCTGATCGCCGTCTGCACGCGGTAGCCGAGGTACTTCAGCACCTCGAACCGGATGAACGCGTCGACGAGACCTTGGCGGCTCATGGCGTCGTCGCTCCGATCGAGCTCCCGGGCCAGGCGCACCAGGTCGCCGAACGCCATGCCCCCGCCGCCGCCGATGAGCGCGCGCTCGTTGGCGAGAGTGGTGAGGGCGACGCCCCAACCGCCGTTCACCTCACCCACGACGTTGTCCGCCGGGATGCGGACGTCGGTGAGGAAGACCTCGTTGAAATGCGCCCGTCCGGTGATCTGTCGGAGCGGACGCACGTCGATGCCGGGCGTCGTCATGTCGACCACGAAGAACGTGATGCCCCGGTGCTTCCGCGCGTCGGGATCGGTGCGCGCGAGCAGGATGCCGAGGTCGCTGTAATGGGCGCCCGACGTCCACACCTTCTGGCCGTCGACCACCCACTCGTCGCCGTCGCGCACGGCCCGCGTGGCCAGGCCGGCCAGGTCGGAGCCGGCGCCCGGCTCGCTGAAGAGCTGGCACCACACCTCCTCGCCCCGCAGCATCGGCGGCAGGTAGCGGGCCTTCTGCGCGTCGGTGCCGTGGGCGATGATCGTCGGCCCGGCCATGCCGACGCCCACCGCGAACGCCCCCGTGGGCAAGCCCCGGCCGGCGGCCTCCTGGGCGAAGATCGCCGCCTGGGCCGGGGTGCCGCCCCGGCCGCCGTACGCCGCGGGCCAGGTGATGCCGGCCCAGCCGTGCTCCGCGAGCAGGGCCTGCCAGGGCCGGGCCCGCGCCACGAACGCGGCCTCGTCCTCCCCCTCGCGACGCGCCACGTCGAGGGCGGCGGCCGAACCGGCGTGCTCGTCCAGCCAGGCCCGGGCCTCGGCGCGGAAGGCGGCTTCCTCGGCGCTCTCGTCGAAGTCCATGGAGGGTGCTCCTGTCGGTGGCCCACCGGCGAGCGGCCGTCCCGCTGGTGCGGGGCCGTCGGTGGGTGGTCCGGATCTCGGCGAGGGTACGCCGTGCGGGTGGGGGCGCCGGCCACCTCGGAGGCGGACGGACGCGGGGGAAGGGGTGCGGGTGGGTGGGCTACTCGCGGGTGGCGGCGAACGAGGCGCCGATCCGGAGCAGCTGGTCGGTGGCCCCGCCGAGGACCGGCTCGAGGGCCTTGGCGGCGAGGAAGTAGCGATGCACGGGGTGGTCGGCGTCGACGCCCGTCCCGCCGTGCAGGTGGACCGCGGTGTGGGCGACGCGGTGGGCGGCGTCGGCGGCCCAGAACTTGGCCACGGCCACCTCGGTGGCCGCCGGGAGGCCCTCGGAGAGGGCCCACGCCGCCTGGAGCCACACCAGCCGGGTGGCCTCCACGTCGATGTAGGCGTCGGCGGCGCGCTGGCCCACCGCCTGGAACGTGGCGATGGGCCGGTCGAACTGGACCCGCTCGGCGGTGTAGGCGGCGGTCAGCTCGAGCGCCCGGGCGATGGTGCCGCCCAACTGGGCGCAGGCCGCCACCGTCGACCACTCCACGATCCACGCCAGGGCCACCCGGCCGTGGTCGCCCGAGGCGAGCACGGCGTCGGCGCCCACCGCGACGCCGTCGAGGGTGAGCCGCGACGCCTCGTCGTGGTCGGAGGTGCGCTGGGGCTCGATCCCCACCCCGGCGGCACCGGGCTCCACCAGGCAGACCACCACCTCGCCGTCGGCGGTGGCGGCCGGCACCAGCACCGCGTCGGCCACCGTGCCCAGTGGCACGCAGGTCTTCACGCCGTGGAGCACCCAGCCGTCGCCTGACGCCGTCGCCGTCGTGGCCGGCACCTCCGGGTTCCGGGCGAACGGCTCGGTCAGCGCCGCGGTGAGCAGCGCCCGTCCCTCGATGGCGGCGCCGAGCCACCGGTCGCGCACGGCGGGCCGACCGAAGCGGGCCACGGGCAGGGCGCCGCCGACGATCGACGCGACCACCGGGACCGGGGCCAGCGTGCGCCCCACCTCCTCCAGCACCAGGCACTGCTCGATGATGCCGAGGCCCAGGCCGCCCTGCTCGGCGGGCACGGCCACCCCCAGGAGGCCGGCGTCGGCCAGCGCCGCCCACACCCCTCGGTGGAGCCGGGGACCGTCGGCGCGGTCGACCTCTCGGAGGAGGTCCTCGGTGACCAGGTCGGTGAGGATGCGCCGGGCCAGGCCGACGACCTCCTGCTGCTCGTCGCTGCGTGCGAAGTCCACGTGGCCTCCCTCTACCGCGGGGCCCGGGGCATGCCCAGCCCCACCATGGCGATGATGTCGCGCTGCACCTCGTTGGTCCCGCCGCCGAAGGTGAGGATCAGCGCGGATCGGTACATCCGCTCCAGCCGGCCCCGCAGGATCGCCCCCGGCGAGCCCGTGGTGACCATGGCCTCCTGGCCCAGCACCTCCATGAGCAACCGGCAGGCCTCGATGGAGAACTCGGTGCCGAACACCTTGGTGGCCGAGGCGTCGGCCGGGCCCAGCCCCTCCTTCACCCCCCAGGCGATCTTCCAGTTGATGAGCTTCAGGAACTCGACCTTGGCGTGGACGCGGGCCAGGTGCAGCTGCACCCACTCCTGGTCGATGACCCGGCGCCCGTCGGGGAGGTGGTGGTCGTGGGCCCAGCGCCGCACGTCGGCGAGGGCGTTCTGCACCCCGGCGGCCGAGCACAGCGCCACCCGCTCGTGGTTGAGCTGGTTGGTGATGAGGCGCCAGCCCTCGTTCTCGCCGCCCACCAGGTTGGCGGCCGGCACCCGGACGTCGTGGTAGAAGGTCGCGCTGGTGGTGGTGCCGGTCACGGTGGGCACCGGCGTCCACGAGAAGCCCGGCGAGTCGGTCGAGACCAGGAACATCGAGATGCCCTTGTGCTTCTTGGCGTCGGGGTCGGTCCGGGCGGCCAGCCACACGTAGTCGGCGTACTGGATGAGGCTGGTCCACATCTTCTGCCCGTTCACCACGTACTCGTCGCCGTCGCGGACGGCGCGGGTGGTGAGCGACGCCAGGTCGGTGCCGGCCCCCGGCTCGGAGTACCCGATCGAGAAGTGCATCTCGCCCTTGAGGATCGCCGGCAGGAACGTGGCCCGCTGCTCCTCGCTCCCGTAGTGCATCAGCGTGGGCCCGACGGTGTTGATGGTCAGGAACGGGATCGGGGCCGAGACCAGGCTGGCCTCGTCGAGGAAGATGAGCTGGTCGATCATCGACCGGTCCTGGCCGCCGTACTCCGTCGGCCAGCCGATGCCCAGCCAGCCGTCGTGGCCCATCTGGCGCACCAGGCGCTTGTAGAGCTCGCCGCCCCCGTACTCGCCGTCACCGGAGGCCATCTCCTCCTGCACCTCGGGCGTCATGAGGGCCGCGAAGTAGCTCCGGAGCTCGCGACGCAGGTCGTCCTGCTCGGCGGTGAACGCGATGCGCATGCGGGCTCCGGTGGGTCGTCGACGTCGACCCGACGAACACTAGAACAGGTTCTACTTGCTTCGCTCGCCTGAGCCGGCCCCACCCACGAGAACCCGTTCTCCCGAGCCGGCCCGCGTCGCCGGCCCGGCCGCCGCTCAGGGCTCGCGTCGCAGCCGGTCGGCCTCGGCCTGGGCCTCGGCGAGGTCCCGGGCGACGGCCTCGGCCGCGGCGGAGGCGGCGTCGGCGTCGGCCCGGGCGTCGGCCGCCTCGGCTTCGGCCTCCTCGGCCACCCGGACCAGTCGGGCCGCCCGGCGGGTGGCCTTGGTGGCCTCGGTGCGCAGCTCGTTGATGCGGCGGCGGACGAGACGGGCCGCCTCGGCCCGCGCCGCCTCCTCCTCCGCGCGCCGCCGGGCCTCGGCGTCGGCCCGGAGGGCGGCGTCCGCGGCCTCGCGCTCGGCGGCGGCGCGAGCCTCGGCGTCGCGCTCGGCCGCCGCCCGATCCCCCGGGACGGACCGGCCCGGCTTCGCGGCAGCCCGGGCGCGAGCCGCCTCCCGGCGCTCGGCGACGGTGGCCCCCCGGACGGCCTCGCGGGGTCGCTTCGGTGCCTTCGCCGCCGCCGCCGGCTTCGAGCCCGTCGAGCGCGCCTCGGGCGATCGCGTCGAGCCGGGCTCGGGGACCACGCGGAGGTGGCGGGCCGGGGCGGCGGCGAGGTCGAAGCCCCCACCGAGCCCGAGACCGGAGCGGTCGTGGTCGGCCGCCAGCACCCCTCGGCGCAGCTGGTCGGCCACCTCCTCGTCGAGCACCGCGGCCCGGACGGTGGCGGCCAGGCGGGGCTCGGCCGGCTCCCCGCCGGGCCCGAGCAGCGCAGCGGCCGCCTCGACCAGCGCCCCCGCCGCGGCCCGCTCGGCGGCCGACGCCTCCTTCAGGAGGGTGGCATCGCCGCCGAGCGCCGCGTCGGTGGCGGCCCGCAGGGCGGCGCCGGTGGCCAGGGCCTCGTCCACCAGGTCCGGGTCGGTGCGCGCCACCTGGTCGAGGGCCCAGGCGGTGGCGGGCGGTCGGCGCAACGCCGCCACCTCCGCCGCCACCTCCCGCTGGCCCTCGCTGCGGAGCCGCTTCACCAGCGCGTTGCGGGCCGCGGTGAACTCGGCGGGGTCGAGGCCGTACAGGTCGTCGGCGTGCTCGACCGCCGGGGGGCCGGCGGCCCGGGCGCCGTCACCGTCGTCCACGTGGTGCTCCCGTCGTCCGGGGTCGGCGCCGCCTGGTCACGGTCCCCGGTCTAGCCGCGCGCCCTCGCCGCAACCCGCGGCCGAGGTGGTCAGGCGGGCTCGTTGGGCTCGGCCGTCTCGTCGGGATCGTCGATGGTCTCCCCGGGAGAGACCGGGTCGGCCGGTCGATCCTCGTCGGGCACCGGCTCGTCCGGTTCGCCGAAGCCCTCCACCACGCGCTCGTCGTCGAGCACGGCCGTGTCCGGCACCACGTCGCCCGTCTCGACCAGGCGCTCCTCGTCGGGGTCGATCGCATCGCGCACGTCGCTCGGGTCGCTCATCGTGGTCCTCTCCGGCCCCGGCGCGGTGCCGCGGCGCTCGCCCTCTGGCCTACCCGCCCCCGTGGTCCCGAACCCGGTCCGTTCGTCAGGGGGCGAGGTCGGCGACGAGGCCGTCGAGGGTGACGGCCACGAGATCGGCCAGGTCCGTGTCGGGCGAGGCGGCGAGCCAGGAGCGGAGGGCGACGCGGACCACGGCCATGCCGGCGGCGGCCAGGGCCCGGGCCCGCACCTCGTCGCCGTCGAGGCGGCGGGTGATGGCCGCGGCGAGCGCCTCCTCCCGGTCGGTCTGCTGCTCGAGCGTGCGGGCCATGAGGGCCGGGGTGGCCCGGATGATGCGGTAGCGGGCCACCAGGTCGGGGCGGTCGTGCTGGTAGGCGGCGGCCAGGACCAACAGGGCGGCCCGGAGCGACGCCACCGCGGGCTCGTCGGCGGGGCGGTCCGCCAGGGTGGCGTGGAGCGCGGCGAGCCGACTGCTGTCGTCGAGGAGGACGAGGTCCTCCTTGGTGGGGAAGTAGCGGAACAAGGTGCTGCGCGACACCTCGGCCAGCTCGGCGATCTCCTCCACGGTGACCTCGTCGAAGCCGCGCTCGCCGAAGGCCTCCAGGGCGATGGCCCGGATGCGGCCGTGCTTTCGCTCGCGGTTGCGGGCCCGCAGCCCCGGCGCCGTCGCGGTGTCCACGGCACGATCCTCGCACAGAATGGCACCGAGTACCATTCGGTACCGAGTTCCACGTTTCGGGCCCGGCCTCGCTAGCGTGGTCGCTCAGCCCGGCCCCAGCGGCCGACCGCGCCCGTGGTCGGCCACGGCGCCCGACCCGTCGATCCGAGAACCCATGTTGCTCCGCCTGCTCCGCACCTACCTGGGCCGCTACCGCCGTGACCTGGCCTTCGTGGTCGGGCTGCAGACCCTCCAGGCCCTCTCCACGCTGTACCTGCCGAGCCTCAACGCCGACATCATCGACCGGGGCATCGCCACCGGGGACACCGACTTCATCTGGCGCACCGGCGGGCTGATGCTGGCCGTCACCTTGTTCCAGGTGGTCTGCGCCACCGCCGCGGTCTACTTCGGGTCCCGGGCGGCCATGGCGTTCGGGCGCGACGTGCGCGACGGCCTGTTCCACCAGGTCTCGGGCTTCTCGGCCCAGGAGATGGGCACGTTCGGCGCCCCGTCGCTGATCACCCGCATCACCAACGACGTGCAGCAGGTGCAGATGTTCCTGCTGATGACCTGCACCCTGCTGGTGGCCGCGCCCATCACCGGCATCGGCGGCATCGTCATGGCCCTCCGCGAGGACGTCGGCCTCTCGACGATCCTCCTCGTCAGCATCCCGCTGCTCATCGTCGGCGTCGGGCTCGTGGTCTCGCGGATGGTCCCGCAGTTCCGCGTCATGCAGGTGCGCATCGATGCGGTCAACCGGGTGCTGCGCGAGCAGATCACCGGCATCCGCGTGGTCCGGGCCTTCGTGCGGGAGCCGGCCGAGCGGGAGCGCTTCGCCGCGGTGAACGACGACGTGACCGACACGGCGCTGAAGGCGGGCCGCCTCCAGGCCTTCATGTTCCCGATCGTCATGGTGGTGCTGAACGGCTCGAGCGCGGCCGCCCTCTGGCTCGGCGCCGGTCGCCTCGACAGCGGCGAGATGCAGGTGGGCGCCCTCATCGCCTTCCTCACCTACCTCATCCAGATCCTGCTGGCCGTGATGATGGCGACCTTCATGGCCGCCCTCGCCCCCCGGGCCGCGGTGTGCGCCGAGCGCATCATCGAGGTCCTCGACACCCCGTCGACGGTCGTCTCCCCCGCCGTGCCCGTCAGCCGCCTCACCGGCCACGGGTCGCTCGAGCTGCGCGGGGTCGGCTTCCACTACCCCGGAGCCGAGGAGCCCGTGCTCACCGGCATCGACCTGGTGGCGGGCCCCGGCCAGACCACCGCCATCATCGGCAGCACGGGCTCGGGCAAGACCACCCTGTTGCACCTGGTGCCCCGCCTCTTCGACGCCACCGCGGGCGAGGTCCTGGTCGACGGGGTCGACGTGCGCTCGCTCGACCCGGAGGTGCTCTGGGCCCGGATCGGCCTGGTGCCCCAGAAGCCCTACCTCTTCTCGGGCACGGTGGCGTCCAACCTCCGCTTCGCCGATCCCACCGCGTCCGACGAGGCCCTGTGGGAGGCCCTGGCCATCGCCCAGGCCACCGACTTCGTGCGGGCCATGCCCGGCGGGCTCGACGCGCCGGTCAGCCAGGGCGGCTCCAACGTGTCGGGCGGCCAGCGCCAGCGCCTGGCCATCGCCCGGGCCCTCGTCCGCCGGCCCGAGATCTACCTCTTCGACGACTCCTTCTCCGCGCTCGACCTGGCCACCGACGCCCGCCTCCGCGCCGCCCTGGCGCCGCACACGGCCGAGGCCACCGTGGTGATGGTGGCCCAACGGGTGTCCACCATCATCGACGCCGACCAGATCCTGGTGCTCGAGGACGGCCACGTGGTCGGCCGGGGCACCCACACCGACCTGCTCGCCGACTGCGAGACCTACCGGGAGATCGTCGCCTCCCAGCTCAGCGTCGAGGAGGTGGCCCGATGACCGATCGAGACCACGTCGACGACGCGCCCGCTCCCACCGCGCCGCGGCGCGAGGCGGTCTCCGCCCGCTTCGGCAGCAGCGCCGGGATGCCGGCCGAGCGGGTGGAGGACCTGCGGGGCTCCACCCGCCGGCTCCTGGCCGCCATGGGGCCCGAGCGCGTGGGGGCCACGGTGGTGCTGGTGGCCGCGCTCGCCAGCGTCACCCTCGCGGTGATCGGTCCACGGATCCTCGGGCGGGCCACCGACATCATCATCGGGGGGCTCACCAGCGCCGACGGCATCCCCTTCGACGAGCTCCGCGACACGCTGCTGTTCGTCAGCGGGATCTACCTCGTGTCGGCGAGCCTCGCCTACGTGCAGTCGTACCTGCTCGCCGGCGTGGTGCAGCGCACCATGCACCGGCTCCGCTCCGACGTCGAGGACAAGCTCCACCGGCTCTCGCTCTCCTACATCGACGGCCAGCCGCGTGGCGACCTCCTGAGCCGCGTCACCAACGACATCGACAACATCGCCCAGAGCCTCCAGCAGACCCTCAGCCAGCTCCTGACCTCGATCCTCACCATCATCGGCGTGGTCGCCATGATGTTCGTGATCTCGCCGGTCCTGGCCCTGATCGCCCTCGTCACCATCCCCGCCTCGCTCGTGCTGGTGCGCCTCGTCACCCGGGCGTCGAAGAAGCGGTTCGTGCAGCAGTGGGCCCACACCGGCTCGCTCAACGCCCAGGTGGAGGAGGCCTTCACCGGCCACGCCCTGGTGAAGGTGTTCGGCCAGCAGGGCGACGTGGAGGCCCGCTTCCGGGCCAAGAACGAGCAGCTGTTCGGCGCCAGCTTCGGCGCCCAGTTCATCGCCGGCACGATCCAGCCGGCGATGATGTTCCTCGGCAACCTGAACTTCGTGGCCATCGCGGTCATCGGCGGGGTCCGCGTGTCGTCGGGGACGATGACGATCGGCGACGTGCAGGCGTTCATCCAGTACTCCCGCCAGTTCACCCAGCCCCTCACCCAGCTGGCCTCCATGCTGAACGTGTTCCAGTCCGGCATCGCCTCGGCCGAGCGGGTGTTCCACCTCCTCGACGTCGACGAGCAGTCGCCCGACCCGGACCACCCCCTCACCGACGAGCGCCCCCAGGGCCGGGTGGTCTTCGACCACGTGTCGTTCTCCTACGACCCGGCGAACCCGCTCATCGAGGACCTGTCCCTGGTGGCCGAGCCGGGTCAGACCGTGGCCATCGTCGGCCCCACCGGCGCCGGCAAGACCACCCTGGTCAACCTGGTCATGCGCTTCTACGAGCTCGACGGCGGCACCATCACGCTCGACGGCCGCGACATCGCCCGGATGCGCCGCAGCGAGCTGCGGTCCAACGTGGGCATGGTGCTCCAGGACACCTGGCTCTTCGGCGGCACCATCCGCGAGAACATCGCCTACGGCAACCTCGCCGCCACCGAGGAGCAGATCCAGGCCGCGGCGCGCGCCACGTTCGTCGACCGCTTCGTGCACTCGCTGCCCGACGGCTACGACACCGTCCTCGACGACGAGGGCGGCACCGTGAGCGCGGGCGAGAAGCAGCTGCTCACCATCGCCCGGGCCTTCCTGGCCGAGCCCACCATCCTCATCCTCGACGAGGCCACCAGCTCGGTGGACACCCGCACCGAGGTGCTGATCCAGAAGGCCATGGCCGCGCTGCGCTCCGAGCGCACCAGCTTCGTGATCGCCCACCGGCTCTCCACCATCCGCGACGCCGACCTCATCTTGGTCATGGAGGCGGGGCGCATCGTGGAGCAGGGCACCCACGACGAGCTGCTCGCCGCCGAGGGCGCCTACTGCCGCCTCTACAACGCCCAGTTCGCCGGCCCGGCCACCGACGAGCTCACCGTCTGATCCACCCGCCGACCCACCGGTCGGGTGGCGACCGACCGGCCGGACAGGTGTAGGAAAGCCCCATGCCCACCTCCGCCATGCACTCCGGATCCCCCACCGACGACGCCCTCAACCTGGCCATGTCCGCCGAGGGGCTCCCGCTCTACGAGGCGGTCGTCGCCTTCATCGCCACCGAGGTCGAGCCGGTCACCGAGGAGTTCTTCCGCCTGGGCGAGGGCCGGGCCGAGCGGTGGGGCTTCGGCGAGGGCCAGCTCGAGCTGCTCGACTCGGTGAAGGCCAAGGCCAAGGCCCAGGGCCTCTGGAACTTCTTCCTCCCCAACGCCGAGACCGGCGAGGGCCTGTCGAACCTCGACTACGCCTACATCGCCGCCGAGCTCGGCAAGAACCCGATCGCCGCGGAGTGCCTCAACTGCAGCGCTCCCGACACCGGGAACATGGAGGTGCTCGAGCGGGTCGGCACCCCCGAGCAGAAGGAGCGGTGGCTGAAGCCGCTCCTCGCCGGCGAGATCCGGTCGGCCTTCGCCATGACCGAGCCCGACGTGGCCTCGTCGGACGCCAAGAACATCCACACCACCGCGGTGCTCGACGGCGAGGAGTGGGTGATCAACGGCGAGAAGTTCTACATCTCGGGCGCCGGCGACCCCCGCTGCAAGATCATGATCACCATGGTGCAGACCAGCCCCGACGGGCCGCCGCACCGCCGCCACTCGCAGATCCTCGTGCCCACCGACACGCCCGGCGTGGAGATCGTCGGCCCCATGCACGTCTTCGGCGCCGACGACGCACCGCACGGCCACATGCACCTGCGCTTCACCGACGTGCGGGTGCCGGCCGCCAACCTGCTGCTGGGCGAGGGCCGGGGCTTCGAGATCTCCCAGGTCCGGCTGGGCCCGGGCCGCATCCACCACTGCATGCGCTCCATCGGTGCCGCCGAGCGGGCCCTCGAGCTGATGGTCCGCCGGGGCCTGGGCCGCGAGGCGTTCGGCAAGCCGCTGGCTCGCCTCGGTCGCAACACCGAGGTCATCGCCAAGTCCCGCATCGAGATCGAGGCCATGCGCCTCATGGTCCTCCGGGCGGCCAAGGCCATGGACACCATGGGCAACGCCGAGGCCCGGGTGTGGGTGTCGGCCGTCAAGGCCATGGTCCCGATCCGGGTCTGCCAGATCATCGACGAGGCCATCCAGATCCACGGCGCGTCCGGCGTGTCGAACTGGACGCCCCTGGCCGAGATGTACGCCGGCCAGCGCACCCTCCGACTCGCCGACGGCCCCGACGAGGTCCACTGGCACGTGGTGGGGCGCAACGAGCTCACCCGCTACGAGGATGCCGGCGAGCCCTCCTTCACCGACGTCCCCCGCCAGGGCTGAGCCCACCGAGCGCGACCACCCGCCGGCGCCGGCGGGTGGTCGGACCGGCGCTCAGGGGTCGGCGGTCAGCGTGGTCAGGAGGTGGCGGAGGTAGCTCGCCGACGGTGCCAGGAGGGGGTCGTCCGGGGCGGTCCGCCGCAGCTGGTGGTGCCCCACGTAGGTCGAGTAGGCGAGCCGGGCCCGGGCGGCCGCCTGCGCCCGGCTCAGGCCGAGGTCTCGGTAGATCTCCTCGAGGAACCCGATCCGGGCCGCGTGGACCCGCCGGACCACGGGACCGACGACCTCGTCGTCGACCAGGTTCACGAAGGCGGCGTCGACCGGTCCGTGGACGACGTCCCCGAAGGAGACGTCGAACAGGGCGCGCAGCCGCTCGACGGGGTCGGCCACCCGGCCCAACGCCTCGATCACGTCGAGGGTCCCCTCCTGCTCCCACAGCCGGGCGGCGGCGGCGATGAGCGACGGACGGTCGGCGAGGTGCCAGTAGAAGCTGCCCTTGGTGACGCCCAGCCGGCGGGCGACCCCTTCGACCGTGACGCTGGCGACGCCCCCCTCGCCGATGACGTGGAGGGCGGCCCGGGCCCAGTCCTGTGACGTGAGACTCGTGGCGTCGGCCATGGCCCGTACGGTACCGTACGGGCCATGACCATACGGAAGCGTACGGATGGGGTGGCGGAGGGCTCGGGGCTCCGCCGAGCGGCGGGCGGCGCGGCCGCAGGCGGGTTGGCGGCCGCCGCCGCGGTGCACGCCGCGTGGGCGACCGGCTCGACCTGGCCGGCGTCCGGCCCCGACGAGCTGGCCGATCTCGTGGTGGGCCGGCGCCCGTTCCCGAGCCCCGCGCTCACCTGGGGCGTCACCGGCCTGCTCGGCGCCGCAACGGGGCTCACCGCAGCACGCGCCGGCCTGGTGCCGTCGCCCCGCCGCGCCCGCCGTCCGGTGCGCCTGGGCGCCGACGTCGTCGCCGCCGTCCTGCTCGCTCGGGGCGTGACCGGGCTGGTCAGCTCCGCCGCCGGGATCGGGCAACGCACCCCCGCCTTCCGCCGCTGGGATCTCCGCCTCTACTCGCCGCTGTGCCTCGTCCTCGGGCTGCTGACCGCCACGTCGTCCCCGGAGCGGGGCCGATGACGAGCGCCCCGCCACCCGAGCCTTCCGGCGCGCTGCCCCCCGGCCAGCGCCCGTCGGCGCGCTTCCCCCGCTTCGGCGACCAGCCCCTGCGCCCGCCGCCGCCCACCGGGCCGGTCGAGCTCCGGGTGTCGGCCCCGGGACGCGACGACCTGGTGATCGACGAGGCCGCCCTGGCCGCGATGGAGGCGACCGAGCAGCCGAGCGCCTTCCACTGCGTCACCACCTGGAGCCACCTCGGCATCACCTGGGGCGGCGTGCCGATGCGAACGGTGTGGGACGAGCTCATCGCCCCGTGGGCGGGGCCGCACGCCGATGTGGGCTACGTGCTGGCCATCGGGGCCGACCGGCACCGCGCCGTCCTCACCCGCGACGACCTGCTGGCGCCCGACGTGCTGCTGGCCCTCCGGCTCGACGGCGAGCCGCTCGACGCCCGCCACGGCGCGCCGCTCCGGCTGGTGAGCCCGTCGCAGTACGGCTACAAGTCCGTGAAGCACCTCGTCGCCCTCGGGCTCCGGCAGACCCAGCCACGCGTCGGCTCCAAGGAGCACCTCCGCGCCCGGGTCGCCGTCGAGGAGCGCCACCCCCGGTTCAGCGGGCGCCTGCTCCGCTGGCCGTACCGGGCCTTGATCCCGCTCACCGCGTTCCTCGCCGAGCGCAGCCTCCGGCGCTGAGGTCCGGGTGCGCCGTCCGGGTCGCCCCGGTCAGGCGCGGCGCCGCTCGGACCAGGGTTGGCCGGCCTCGACGTCGAGGTCGCGGGGCAGGCCGAGGATGCGCTCGCCCAGGATGTTGCGCTGGACCTCACCGGTGCCGCCGCCGACGGTGAGCGCCGGCGAGAACAGGAAGCCGTGGTGCCACACGTCGACCGGGGCGCCCACGGGGCCCACGTCGGTGAGCATCCCGCCGGGACCGGCCAGGTCCTTGGCGAGGCCCATCACGTGCTGGCCGTGCTCGTCGGCCAGCACCTTGCGGATGGACGCCTCGGGGCCGACCTCCTCGCCGCGGACGCGGGCCGACACGGTCCGCAGGCGGATCAGGCGCAGGAGCTGGTCCTCGATGTGGAGGGCGGCCAGGCGCTGGCGCAGCACCGGGTCGGTCACCGGGCCCGACGCCCGCACCCGGTCGAGGAGGTCGCGGGCGGTGGGGCCCATCCCCCAGAGGGCGCCACCGCTCGAGAGCGACACCCGCTCGTTGCCGAGCGTCACCTTGGCCAGCTCCCAGCCCCGGTCCACCTCGCCCACCAGCGAGTCGGCCGGGAGGCGCACGTCGGTGAGGAACACCTCGTTGAAGGTGTGGGCCCCGGTCATCTCGATGATGGGGCGGATCTCCACGCCGGGCGCGTCCATGGGGCAGATGAAGTACGAGATGCCCGACTGCTTGGCGGCGTCGGGAGCGGTGCGGGCGATGAGGATGCCGAACGCCGAGTGCTGGGCGAGCGACGTCCACACCTTCTGGCCGTTGACCACCCACTCGTCGCCGTCGCGCTCGGCCCGCGTGGCCAGGGCGGCGAGGTCGCTGCCGGCGCCGGGCTCGCTGAAGAGCTGGCACCAGATCTCCTCACCGGCCAGCAGCGGCAGGAGGTGGCGGTCCTTCTGGGCCTCGGTGCCGGCCAGGAGGATGGTGGGGCCGGCCCAGCCGATGCCGATCATGTTGCTCGGGCGGCGGACGCCGGCGGCCTGCAGCTCCTCGTCGATGAGGAGCTGGTGGAGGGGGTCGGCGTCGAGGCCGTAGGGGGCGGGCCAGTGGGGGGCCACGTAGCCGGCCTCGGCGAGGTCTCGGCCCGACGGGGCGGGGTTGGCGGCCAGCCACTCGCGCACCGCGAGGCGGCGGGGGTCGTCGTCACCGGGCAGGTCGAAGTCCATGCCGCACGCTCGCGCGCCGCGTCGATCGGTGTCACCTCCGGCGGCGTCGCCGATAGCGTCGGTCGCCGAGCCGCCGCCGGTGCGGCCCCGAGCACCACGCGAGGCGAGACCACCCATGGCGAAGGCAGCCACCAAGAAGGGCCGGCGACTCGGGCGCACCACGCCCACGCCGTGCCGGCTCCTCGGTGACGACCGCTACTGCGAGCCCCTCAACCACCTCTGGCTGCTCGACGCCGGCGGCAAGGTCACCAAGCGCTGGGGCGCCTGCTCGTGCGGGGAGCGGTTCGCGCCGAGCGAGGTCCCGAAGGAGCTGCCGGCCGCGGCCGTGGCCTTCCTGGCCCACCGCCCGCAGCCCGACCCGGTGCTGGGCCCCGACGCCCTGGCCCGCGTGGTGCGCGACCTGTGGCCGGTCGACCAGGCCAGCCCCTGGGCCCGCGACGGGGTGGTGCCGGTGGGCCAGGCGGTGCTGCACGAGCCCACCGACCACGTCGACGTGACCGCGCCCGCCGTCGCCGACCTGGCGGCTCGCCTGCTCCACACCCAGGAGGAGGCCGAGGGCATCGGCCTGGCCGCCAACCAGGTGGGCGGCCCCGTCCGCGCCCTCTCGCACAACCTGCCCCGCATCGCCCCCACCGTCCTGGTGAACGCCGTGCTGCTCGACGCCTGGGACGAGTGGCGCTACGAGGAGGGGTGCCTGTCGCTGCACCTCGAGGGCACGTGGAGCGAGGTGGTGCGGCCCAAGGTGGTGGTGGTCCACGCCCAGCTGCCCGGCGGCGGGGAGCTGGTCGCCCAGGCCGACGAGCTCTTCGGCCGGGTCCTCCAGCACGAGCTCGACCACCTCGACGGCATCGAGTACGTCCAGCGCCTCACCGGCCCCGAGGCCGACCGGGTCTACCGCTTGATGCGCGACGCCGGCATCGACACCGACACCTGGCTCCCGCCCCGCCCCTACTGACCCGGGGCCCGTCGGGCGGCGCCGGTCGCCGATCGGCCCCTCGGTAGGTTGGGGCGGTGACCTCGCCCTCCTCCGCCGAGCCGCAGGCGCCCGCGCGCCGGGGTCGACCGCCCGACCTCGAGAAGCGCCAGGCGGTCATCGACGCCACGCTCTCGGTGCTGGCCGAGGTGGGGTTCGCCTCGCTCACGATCGACGCGGTGGCGCAGCGGGCGCGGTCGAGCCGGGTGCTCATCTACCGGGTGTGGGACTCCAAGCCGGCGCTGGTGGCCGATGCCCTGTTCTCGTCGGCCGCCGACCTGGTGGTGCCCGACGAGGGCTCGCTGCGCGAGGACGTGTCGGGCTTCGTGGGCCAGCTCGTGCGCACCCTCACCCGCCCGGCGCACCTCATGGGCGTCCCCGGCCTCACCGTGGAGCTGCTGAGCGACCCGGAGCTGTCCCGGCAGACCTACCTGCGCTACATCAAGCCGTCGGAGGTGGGGTTCGAGGCGATCTTCGCCCGGGCCCGGGAGCGTGGCGAGGTCGTCGACGGGGTCGACGTGCGGGTGGTCACCAACGTGGTCTCGGGCATCGCCACCGGCCTGGGCCAGGCCCTGCGCCTGCCCGTCGACGAGATCACCGACCTCGTGGTGGCCGCCCTCCTCGACGGGATCGTGGCCCACCCACCCATTACGTGACAGTCCGTAATGGAAGTGGTACGGTGCCCGCATGAGCATCGAGTTCGGACTCTTCATCGGTGGTTGGGTGCCCGACTACCTCGACGGGCGCGACGACGCCCACGAGCACCAGCGGCTCCTCGACGAGGTACGGATCGTCCAGGCCGGCGACCGCTCGGGCTGGAAGTA
>JBBRFU010000086.1:0-15990 GCA_038241315.1 Acidimicrobiales bacterium
TCGGTGAGGCCCAGGGCCCGGTGGATCGGCGTGGCGTCGGCGTCGGTCACGGCGCCGAGGCTACCGGGGCGGCCGATGGCGCCCCGAAGTGCGCGCCTCGCCACCCCCGCGGAGTTGACGCGAAGCCAATCATGCAACCGCGTCGGAAATACCTCCATGGGCCCGACGGACATCTGTCAGGATGTCGCTTGACTTGTACCTATCTCCGAGACCTGGTTTGCTTTGTCGATGGCGCCAAAGAAGAAGCAAACACGGTCGATGTCGGATGAGCACAAAGCGGCGCTCGCCGAGGGCCGGTCCCAAGGTCGTGCGGTGCGGGTGTACCTCGAAGCGCTGGCCGCCAACAAGCCCAAGCGGGGCCGCAAGCGCACCCCGGAGTCGATCAAGAAGCGGCTCGCCGCCATCGACCTCGAGCTCGTGGCCGCCGACCCGCTGAACCGGCTGCAGCTCACCCAGGAGCAGTACGACCTGCAGGCCGAGCTGGCCGCGTCCGACGGCCCCAAGGTCGACCTGGGCGCCCTCGAGCAGGACTTCATCGACGCCGCTGCGGCCTACGCCCGGCGCAAGGGCATCAGCTACGCCGCCTTCCGAGCCGTCGGCGTGCCGCCGGCGGTGCTCACCAAGGCAGGCATCCGCCGGGGCGCCTGACGCGCCACGGCAGTTCGAGCGGCTCGGGCCGGGCCCCCAGGGGCCCGGCCCGATCGCGTGGCGGGCCCTTCAGGCCCCGGCGGCGTCCACCAGCGACCGCAACAGCGGGAGCCCGTCCTCGGAGCCGAGCAGGGCGCTCGTGGCCCGCTCCGGGTGGGGCATGAGGCCCACCACGTTGCGCCCGACATTGGTGATCCCGGCGATGTCGTCCACCGAGCCATTCGGGTTGTCGACGTAGCGCAACACCACCCGATCCTCGGCGCGGAGCTCGGCGAGCGTCTCGGGCGAACAGGTGTAGTTGCCCTCGAAGTGGTTGATCGGCACGCGGAGCACATCGCCCACCGAGGCCGCCGACGTGAGCACCGAATCGGTGGCCTCGACCCGAAGCGACACCGTGGCGCAGAGGAACTTCAGGCCGCGGTTCTTCTGGAGCGCGCCCGGGAGGAGACCGGCTTCGGTGAGCACCTGGAAGCCGTTGCAGATGCCCACCACGGGCCCGCCGGCCTCGGCGAAGGCCACCACCGTGGCCATCACGGGGGAGAAGCGGGCGATGGCGCCGGGGCGGAGGTAGTCGCCGTGGGCGAACCCGCCCGGCACCACCACGGCGTCGACGGCCCCGATGCCCTCGTCGCCGTGCCAGAGGATCTCGGCGTCGCCGCCGAGCAGGCCCACGGCCTCGATCACGTCGAGCTCGCAGTTCGAACCCGGGAACTGCACCACGCCGATGCGGGGGGCCATCAGCCCCCCGCCGGGGCGGCGTCGACCGAGGTGACGATGACGGCGGCGTCCTCGATGACCGGGTTGGTCAGGAAGCGCTGGCAGAGGTCGTCGACCTCGGCGCGGGCGGCGACCTCGTCGGCCGCCTCCACGTCGAAGCGGATCGACTTGCCGACGCGCACGCCGCGCACGCCGTCGAACCCGAGATGGGGCAGCGACCGCTCGATGGTGGCGCCCTGCGGGTCGGCCACCCCCTCGCGAAGCGACACCTCGACCTGCACCGAGAACAGCATGGGCCCATCGTCGCACACGGCCGGGCGGGCCCCGGAACCGGTGCGCCGGGTCAGCCGACCCCGGGCCAGTCGGCGAAGGACAGGCCGGTGATGCGCTCGTAGGCCTCCACGTAGCGCTGGCGCGTGGCCGCCACCACGTCGGCACCGAGCGGGGGCGGGGGCGGGGCCTTGTCCCAGTCGAGGCCCTCGAGGAAGTCGCGCACCGGCTGCTTGTCGAAGGAGGGGGGCGTGGTGCCCGGCTCCCAGTGCTCGGCCGGCCAGAACCGGGAGGAGTCGGGGGTGAGGACCTCGTCGGCCAGCACCAGCTCGCCGTCGACCAGGCCCAGCTCGAACTTGGTGTCGGCGATGATGATCCCCCGCTCGGCGGCCCACGCCGCGCCCCGCCGGTACAGCTCGAGGGACACGTCGCGGGCCCGCTCGGCGAGCTCGCGGCCCACCAGCGAGGCGGCCTCCTCGAAGCTCACGTTGATGTCGTGGTCACCCACCTCGGCCTTGGTGGACGGGGTGAACACCGGCTCGGGCAGCTGCGACGACTCCAGCAGGCCGGCCGGCAGCGGCGTGCCGTGCATGGTGCCCGAGGCCTGGTACTCCTTCCAGGCCGAGCCGGTGAGGTAGCCGCGCACGATGCACTCGATCTCGAGCATCTCGGCGCGGCGGCAGAGCATGATCCGGCCGGCCAGGTCGGGGTCGGGGTCGTCCACCGGCACGTCGGCGAGGTCCGTGGAGAGCAGGTGGCCCGGCACCACGTCGGCGAGGCGATCGAACCAGAAGGCCGACATGGCGGTGAGCACCCGCCCCTTGTCGGGGATCGGCTCGGCCAGCACCACGTCGAAGGCCGACATGCGGTCCGAGGTGACCATCAGGAGGCGGTCGTCGCCGGCGTCGTAGATCTCGCGGACCTTGCCGGAGGACAGGTGGGGAAGCGTCAGAGGGGCCATCCCCGCCGAATGTAGTGAACCAGCCGACCGGGACCCGCAGGCAACGCCCGCGCTGGTGCTCGCCGGCGACGGGGCTAGAGGATCTCGCCGGGGCGGTAGGCCGCGGCCAGCGGATCGGCCTCGGCCAGCTTGGCCACCTCGGCCACGAAGCCCGCCACCTGACCCGGGGCGTTGCCCACGAACGACACGGGGTCGGCCACGATGCCGGCGAGGTCGTCGGCGTCGAGCTGCAGCCGCGGGTCGGCCGCCAGGCGCTCGAAGAGGTCGTTGCCCTCGGCGCCCTGCTCCCGCATGGCGAGGGCCACGGCCACGGCGTGCTCCTTGATGGCCTCGTGGGCCACCTCCCGGCCCACGCCCTGGCGCACCGCCGCCATCAGCACCTTGGTGGTGGTGAGGAAGGGCAGGTACCGGCGGAGCTCGCGCTCGATCACCGCGGGGTAGGCGCCGAACTCGTCGAGCACGGTGAGGATGGTCTCGAACAGGCCGTCGATGGCGAAGAAGGCGTCGGGCAGCGCCACCCGGCGCACCACCGAGTCGCTCACGTCGCCCTCGTTCCACTGGTCGCCGGCCAGGTGGGCGACCATGGCGAGGTGGCCCGAGAGGATGGCCGCCAGCCCGCAGACCCGCTCGCACGACCGGGAGTTCATCTTGTGCGGCATGGCCGACGAGCCCACCTGGCCGGCCTTGAAGCCCTCGGTCACCAGCTCCTGGCCGGCCATGAGGCGGATGGTGGTGGCCAGGCTCGACGGTCCGGCCGCGGCCTGCACCAGGGCGGCGACCACGTCGAGGTCGAGCGAGCGGGGGTACACCTGGCCCACGTTGGCCAGGGAGGCGCTGAAGCCCAGGTGGTGGGCCACCGCCTGCTCCAGGGCGTCCACCGCTCCCGGGGAGCCGAGGAGGTCCAACATGTCCTGCTGGGTGCCCACCGGCCCCTTGATGCCGCGGAGCGGGTAGCGCTCGAGGAGGTCGTCCACCCGGCGCAGCGCCACCAGGAGCTCCTGGCCGGCGTTGGCGAAGCGCTTGCCGAGGGTGGTGGCCTGGGCCGGCACGTTGTGGCTGCGACCCGCCATCACGGTGTCGGTGTGCTCGGCGGCCCGCTCGGCGAGCCGGGCCAGGGTGGCGACCATGCGGCCCCGCACCAGCACCAGGGCGTCGCGCACCTGCAGCTGCTCCACGTTCTCGGTGAGGTCGCGCGACGTCATGCCCTTGTGCACGTGCTCGTGGCCGGCGAGCTCGGAGAACTCCTCGATGCGGGCCTTGACGTCGTGGCGGGTGACCCGCTCGCGAGCCGAGATCGAGTCGAGCGACACCCGGTCCACCACCGCCTCGTAGGCCTCCACCACGCCCTCGGGGACCTCGACCCCCAGCTCCCGCTGGGCCCGCAGCACGGCGATCCACAGGCGGCGCTCCAGCACGATCTTGTGCTCGGCGGACCAGAGCTCGGCCATGGCGGCGCTGGCGTAGCGCGTGGCCAGCACGTTGGTGATGGTGGGCTTCACGACGCGACCTTAGAGGCCGCCCGGCGCACCGACCCCGCCCGCCGGGCCTGTGGAGCGATCCGGACGATCCTTCAGTTTTCGAGCCCTGGTGCCGACACCTACAGGGTGACCCGCACTCTCTCGAGGATCCTCCTGTGAACCACTGCCTGCGCCACTTCGAAGAGCCGGTCGTCGCCCACTGTCGGGAGTGCCACCAGCCGTTCTGCAGCCGGTGCCTCGTCTACTCGTTCGGCCCGAAGAAGCCCCCGTACTGCCTCGGCTGCGCCCTGCACGCCTCGGGGGTCCGCAACGGCCACCGCAACGTCGTCGCACCGGATGGCGAGCAGCTGGAACCGGTGGACAAGCGGGCCCTGAAGGCCCAGCGCCGCGCCGAGCGCGACGCCGAGAAGCAGGCGGCCAAGGCCGCCAAGAAGGCGGCCCGGGCCACCGGGCGGCCGGCCGAGCCGGCGCCCCAGCAGGACGCGGCCCGCACCGCCCAGGTGCCGCCGCCCAGCCTGCTCCTGGCCCAGGACCACTGAACCGCCGGTCGCCCGGGCGGGCCCGGTTCAGACGGCGGCGGCCCGCTCGGCCCGGTCGGCCGCCAACCGATCGACCAGGTCGGCGTCGGTGATGGCCAGCATCTGCACCACCAGCAGGGCGGCGTTGACCGCGCCGTCGACCGCCACCGTGGCCACCGGGATGCCGCGGGGCATCTGCACGGTGGCGTAGAGGGCGTCGACCCCGTTGAGCGCGCCGCCCGACAGCGGCACACCCACCACCGGCAGCGTGGTGTGGGCGGCGGCGGCGCCGGCCAGGTGCGCCGCCATCCCGGCGCCGGCGATGATCGCCGCGTACCCGGCCTCGCGTGCCCCGCCCACGAACGCCGCCACCCGCTCCGGGCTCCGGTGCGCCGACATGACCTGCACGTCGGCGGTGATGCCGAACGCCTCGAGCGTCTCGGCGGCCGGGGCCATCTTCGGACGGTCGTTGGGCGATCCCATGATGATCGCCACCTTGTGCTCGGACACCGCAGGGCTCCTCGGTCGGGAAACGGGACCCGGAACCTATCGCCCGCCCGGACCCGTCAGGACGACGCGGGCGGCGGAGCGGCGGCGATGTCGGTGCGGTGGTGCAGGCCGGGCCACGACAGCTGGCCCACCGCCTCGTAGGCCCGGGCCCGCGCCGCGGCCACGTCGGGGCCCCGGCCCACCACGTTCAGCACCCGTCCGCCCGCGGTCACGAGCCGGCCGGCGGCGTCGGCCCGCACGCCGGCCCCGAGCACGGTGACGCCCGGGACGGCGCCGGCCGCGTCGAGGCCCTCGACCACGTCGCCGGTGCGGGGTGCGGTGGGGTACCCCTCGCTGGCCGCCACCACCAGGACGGCGGCGTCGTCGTCGAAGGTGGGCTCGGGCACCGAGGCGAGGTCGCCGTCGGCGGCCGCGGCGAGCAGCGCGGCCAGGTCCGAGGTGAGGCGGAGCAGCACCACCTGCGAGTCGGGGTCGCCGAAGCGGATGTTGTACTCGATGAGCTTCGGCCCCTCGGGCGTGAGCATGAGCCCCGCGTAGAGCACCCCGCGGTAGTCGATGCCGCGCTCGCGCAGGGCGGCGAGGGTGGGCTCCACGAAGCGGGCAGCCACGTCGGCCTCGAAGCCGTCGCCCACGAAGGGCAGGGGTGACCACGCCCCCATGCCCCCGGTGTTGGGCCCGACGTCGCCGTCGCCCACCCGCTTGACGTCCTGGGCGGCCGGGAGGCACACGGTGCGGGTGCCGTCGCAGACGGCGAACACGGACACCTCCGGGCCGGTGAGGCCCTCCTCGACCACCACGCGCCGCCCGGCGTCGCCGAACGAGGTGCCGGCCAGCTTCTCGCGGACGTCGGCCTCGGCCTCGTCGAGCGAGCCGGTGACCAGCACGCCCTTGCCGGCCGCCAGCCCGTCGGTCTTCACCACGTAGGGGCCGGGCAGCGTGCGGAGGAACTCGAGCGCCGGGGCCACCTCGGTGAACGCGCCGTAGCGGGCCGTGGGCAGGCCCGCCGCCGCGGCCAGGTCCTTCATGTAGGCCTTCGAGCCCTCCACCCGGGCGCCGTCGGCACCCGGCCCGAAGACCCGCACCCCGCTCGCCCGCAGGCGGTCGGCCAGCCCGTCGACGAGGGGCTGCTCGGGGCCGACCACCACCAGGTCGACCGAGCCGTCGGCGACCAGCTCCTCCACGGGCGTGGCGGTGGAGCCGGGGATCGCCGGGTTGCCCGGCGTGACGATCACCTCCGCGGTGCGGGCCAGCACCTCCGCGAGCGCGTGCTCGCGACCGCCCGAGCCGACCACCACCACCTTCACGACGTCAGGCCTCGTTGCGGTGCACGAACTGCTCGCGACCGGGGCCCACGCCCACCAGGGTGACCGGCACGCCCACCTGCTGCTCGAGGAACGCCAGGTAGGCCTCGGCGGCGGGCGGGAGCTGGTGGGTCTCGGTGATGTCGACGAGCGGGGTGTTCCAGCCGGGCAGCTCCTCGTAGATCGGGACCGCGGCGTGGAGGTCGCTCTGGTGGTACGGGAGGTGGGTGACCCGCTCGCCACGCACGTCGTAGGCCACGCAGACCTTCACGGTGTCGAGCGTGTCGAGGATGTCGAGCTTGGTGATGGCCAGCTCGGACAGCGAGTTCAGCCGCACCGCCTGGCGCAGCATCACCGCGTCGAACCACCCGGGGCGGCGACGCCGACCGGAGTTGGTGCCGTACTCGCGCCCGACGTCGACGAAGTGGTCGCCCAGGCGGATCTCCTCGGCGTCGACGCCCTCGGCGGACTTGCCGCCGACCGCGTCGCCGGAGATGGCCAGCTCGGTGGGGAACGGGCCGGTGCCGACGCGGGTGACGTAGGCCTTGGCCACGCCGATCACCCGGTCGATGTAGCGGGGCCCGACACCGGCGCCGGTGCACACGCCGCCGGCCACCGGGTTCGACGAGGTGACGAAGGGATAGGTGCCGTGATCCAGGTCGAGGAAGGTGGCCTGGGCGCCCTCGAAGAGCACCTGCTCGTGGCGCTCCAGCGCCTCGTGGACCAGCGAGACGGTGTCGGCGATGTGGGGCTCCAGCCGGGGCCGGCACACGTCGAGGTACTCGTCGGCGATCTCGCCCGGGTCCAGCGGGAGCTGGTTGAAGACCTTGGCCAGGACCGCGTTCTTCTCCTTGGCCAGCACCTCGAGCTTCTGGCGGAAGATCTTGGGGTCGAGCAGGTCCTGCACGCGCAGGCCCACCCGCGACGCCTTGTCGGCGTAGGCGGGGCCGATGCCCCGCTTGGTGGTGCCCAGCTTGCTCTTGCCGAGGCGACGCTCGGTGAGGCGGTCGATCTCCTGGTGGTACGGGAGGATCAGGTGGGCGTTGCCGCTCACCTTCAGGCGCGAGGGATCCATGCCGCGGGAGGTGAGCATGTCCATCTCGGTGATGAGCACGCGGGGGTCGACCACCACGCCGTTGCCGATCACCGGGGTGATGTGGTCGTAGAGGATGCCGCTGGGGCACAG
This sequence comes from Acidimicrobiales bacterium, assembly GCA_038241315.1. GTDB lineage: Bacteria > Actinomycetota > Acidimicrobiia > Acidimicrobiales > Iamiaceae > Aquihabitans. Next base: position 7,590 of record JBBRFU010000086.1, read on the forward strand.
CTGGAGGGCGAAGCTCTCCCCGTCGACCACCAGGGTGTGGCCGGCGTTGTGGCCGCCCTGGTAGCGGACGACCAGCTGCATCTCCTTGGCCACGAGGTCGGTGAACTTCCCCTTGCCCTCGTCGCCCCATTGGGTACCGACCACCACGGTCGCTGGCACGGTCTTCTCCTCGCAGGTGCTGAACAGACCGAGGGGCGACCCTACTTCGTTGCCGGGCCGAACCCGACCCCCGTTCCCCCGGGGAGCCGCACCGTCGACGGGTGGTCCCCGGGTCGGACCGGGGTCGGACCGCGGTGGCGATCCCCTGGTGGCGCCCGAAGCGACGTGACATCGGTCGGCGACCCGACGCGACCGTCGATGCCGTGTCATCCTCATCGATGACGCGGGCACCGGCCCGAAGTCCGACGACCTCGCACCCCCCGGCCCACCAGGATGGCACCCATGACCATGACCAGCGCTCCCCCGCCGCCCGCTGCTGCCCCCTCCTCGGGTGCCGTGGCCGCTCGGGCCGTCGATGCCACCAAGGTCTACGGCGAGGGTGACACCGAGGTCCGGGCCCTGGCCGGGGTCACGGTGGACTTCGTCGCCGGCCAGTTCGCCGCCATCATGGGCCCCTCGGGCTCGGGCAAGAGCACGTTGATGCACTGCCTGGCCGGGCTCGACGAGCTCACCAGCGGCACGGTGTGGATCGAGGGCACCAACCTCACCGAGCTCAAGGAGAAGGACCTCACCAAGCTCCGGCGCGATCGGGTGGGCTTCGTGTTCCAGGCCTTCAACCTGATCCCCACGCTCACCGCCGAGGAGAACATCACCCTCCCCCTCTCCCTCGCCGGCAACGAGCCCGACCAGGCCTGGTTCGACGAGGTGGTGAGCACCGTCGGGTTGGCCGACCGCCTGCACCACCGCCCCAGCGAGCTCTCCGGCGGCCAGCAGCAGCGCGTGGCCGTGGCCCGCGCCCTCGCCACCAAGCCGGCGATCCTCTTCGCCGACGAGCCCACCGGCAACCTCGACTCCCGGTCCAGCGCCGAGATCCTCGGCTTCATGCGCCGGGCGGTCTCCGAGTACGGCCAGACCATCGTGATGGTCACCCACGACCCCGTCGCCGCGTCCTACGCCGACCGGGTGCTCGTGCTCGCCGACGGCAAGGTCGTCCACGAGCTGCTCGACCCCACCACGGAGTCGGTCGTCGACTTCATGAAGACCTTCGGCGACTGACCGGGGCTCGCCCCGAGCCCCCACCCCTCCCGCCGCCCCGACCGGGCCGGTGCGCGGGGAGCCCACGTCCGCACGCTCGGCCCGTCCGAGCGATCAGCGAGGACCCCCATGTTCCGCACCACCCTCCGCTCCCTCTGGTCCCACAAGCGCCGCCTGATCTCCACCTGCGTCGCCGTCATGCTCGGCGTCGCCTTCATGGCCGCCACGTTCGTGCTCACCGGCACGATCAACAAGGTCTTCGACTCGCTGTTCGCCGACGCCTACGCCACCACCGATGCCACCGTCCGGGGCGAGGTGCTGTTCGAGTCCGAGATGGGCGACCAGCGGGCGCCGCTGCGCGAGGAGCTGCTCGACGAGGTGCGGGGCGTGGCCGGCGTGGCCGCCGCCGAGCCGTTCAACATGGCCTTCACCATGACGCTGCTCGACCACGAGGGCGATCCCCTGGGCAGCGGCGGCGCGCCCACCATCGTCAGCTCCTGGGTGGCCGACGACGAGCTGAACATCTACGACCTGGCCGAGGGGCGCGCCCCCGAGGCCGCCGGCGAGGCGGTGGTCAACGTGGCCACCGCGGAGGACGGCGGGTACGACGTCGGCGACGACATCGAGCTGGTCACGCCCGACGGTCGCCTGACGATGGAGCTGGTGGGCACGGCTCGCTTCGGCGACGCCGAGTCGGCTGCCGGGGCCGTCGACGTGTTCGCCACCCTGCCCCAGGTCCAGGACCTCCTCGGCCAGCCCGGGCGGCTCCTCTCGGTGGAGGTGCGCGGCGACGCCGGCCTCTCCCAGCAGCAGGTGGTCGACCGCATCACCGACGCCGGGATCCTCGGCGAGGCCGAGGTCATCACCGGCACCCAGGCCGGCGAGGAGCTCTCCGACGACATCAGCTCGGGGCTCGGCTTCATCACCACGTTCCTGTTGATCTTCGCCCTCATCGCCCTCTTCGTCGGGGCCTTCATCATCTCCAACACGTTCAGCATCCTCGTGGCCCAGCGCACCAAGGAGCTGGCGCTGCTGCGGGCCATCGGCGCCACCCGTCGCCAGGTGCTGGCCTCGGTCATGCTCGAGGCCGGCATCATCGGCCTCTTCAGCTCGCTCCTGGGCCTGGCCGCCGGCATCGGGCTCGGCGCGCTGGCGATGGCGGGCCTCGATGCCCTCGGGCTCGACCTGCCCGCCGTGGGCCTCGCCGTGGAGCCCACCAGCGTGCTGTGGGCCGTGGCGGCCGGCCTGGGCATCACGGCGATCGCCGCCATCATGCCGGCGGTGCGGGCCACCCGCGTGGCGCCGATGGCGGCCCTGCGGGACGTGGCCATCGACACCTCGGGCCGCTCGCGGATCCGCACCGCCCTCGGCCTCGTCGCCCTCGTGGCCGGCGTGGTGTTCATCCTCCCCGTCTTCGGCGCCGACGTGGAGAGCGACGCCCTGGCCGGGATCGGCACGGGGATGGCCCTGCTGGTGGTCGCCGTCCTGGTCCTCGGGCCCGTCACCGCCAAGCCCCTCTCCCGGCTGGTGGGCTCGCCCCTCCCCGCCCTGAAGGGCGTCACCGGTCGCCTCGCACGCGAGAACGCCATGCGGAACCCGCGCCGCACCGCCTCCACCGCCTCGGCGATCGTCATCGGCGTCACCCTCGTGGTCTTCATCACCGTGTTCGCCAGCTCGGCCCAGCGCTCGATCGAGGCGGTCGTCGACTCCGGCCTGCGGGGCGACTACATCATCCAGCCCGTCAACCAGTTCACCTTCAGCGGCGTCAGCCCCTCCCTGGCCGACGAGCTCGCCGCCCTCGACGGCGTCGCTGCGGTGACCGCCTCGCCGTACCTGCAGGCCCAGCTGACGCTGCCCGACGGCGACGAGTCGGTGAGCCTCGTCCAGGGGATCGACCCCGCCACCTTCCCCGAGGTGTTCGACGTCTCGATGGCGGAGGGCACGCTCGCCGACCTCGGCCCCGAGGACATGGTGGTCAGCCGCGAGTGGGCCGAGGCCCGAGACCTGGCGGTGGGTGACCAGGTGGAGGTGGCCACCGCCACCCCCACCGACGAGGACGCCGACGCCACCTCCCGCGCCACCTTCACCATCCGCGGCCTCACCGAGACCGCCACCCTGGTGCAGCCGGTGGTGATCACCCGCGAGGCCGCCGCCGAGCTGGTGGCGAAGCCCACCGACGCGCTGCTGGGCCTGACCCTCGATCCGGGCACGAGCACCGCGGAGGCCCGTGCCGCCATCGAGCGGGTCACCGACGAGTACCCCACCATGTCCCTCCAGGACCGCCAGGAGTTCACCGACGGCATCGTGGGCGACATCAAGGCCCTCCTGAACGTGATCTACGGCCTCCTCGGCGTGTCGATCCTCATCGCCCTCATCGGCATCGCCAACACGCTGTCGCTCTCGATCCACGAACGCACCCGCGAGCTGGGCCTGTTGCGGGCCATGGGCATGACCCGGGCCCAGCTGCGGTCCTCGGTGCGCTGGGAGGCGGTCATCGTCGCCCTCATCGGCACCACCATCGGCCTCCTGCTCGGCCTGATCCTCAGCTACGCCCTCGTCCGGGGCCTCTCCAGCCAGGGCTTCGAGCGCTTCGAGGTGCCGGTCGGGTCCCTGGCGTGGGTGGTGGTCGCCGCCGCCCTGCTCGGGGTGGTGGCGTCCCTGCTCCCGGCCTTCCGGGCCAGCCGCCTCAACGTCCTGCGAGCCATCGCCACGGAGTGATCCGCGCGACGCGTCGTCGACCCACGGGCGTATCGTCGGGCCCGTGGGCGGGACCACGGCGCGGCCACGACGCGAGCGCCGCCCGACGGCACCCCCGCCGACCCCGAGCCCGCCCGACCCCGTTCTCCCGCCCGACCCGAGGCCCCCATGTTCCGCACCACCCTCCGTTCCCTGTGGTCGCACAAGCGACGGCTGATCTCGACCTGCGTCGCCGTGATCCTGGGCGTCGCGTTCATGTCCGGCACGCTGGTGCTCAACAGCACCATCAGCCGCGTCTTCGACGACCTGTTCGCCGACATGGGCCAGGGCATCGACGCCGTGGTCCGCGGCCCGGAGCTCTTCGAGTCGCCTCAGGGCGAGGTGGAGCGCGAGCTGCTCGACCAGGACGTGGTGGACCGGGTGGCCGCGGTGCCGGGCGTGGCCGCGGCGGAGGGCTCGATCCTCACCTTCGACATCACCGTCCTCGACGACAAGGGCGACCCCATGGGCGGGATCGGCCCGCCCACGATCGTCGGCTCCTGGGACGTCGACGAGGGCATCGCCTCCTACACGGTGGCCGAGGGCCGGGCCCCGGAAGCGCCCGGCGAGGTCATCATCGACCGCGCCGGCGCCGAGAAGGGCGACTTCGCCGTGGGCGACGACATCACCATCATCACGGGGGAGGGCCCCGAGCAGCTCCGGTTGGTGGGCCTCTCGAAGTTCGGCGAGGCCGACTCGGCGGGCGGCTCGCTCTTCCTGGGCACCGTGCTCGAGGAGGCCCAGCGCCTCGCCGGCGAGCCCGGGAAGCTCGACGTGGTCAACGCCCGGGCCGAGGACGGCACCTCCCCCGAGGAGCTGGTGGCGGCCATCCGGGACGCCGGGGTGGCCGACGAGGTCGACGTCATCACCGGCCAGGAGGCCTCCGACGAGCAGGCCAGCTCCATCAAGGAGGGGTTCTCGTTCTTCACCGTCGCCCTGCTGGTCTTCGCCGCCATCGCCCTGTTCGTGGGGGCCTTCATCATCTCCAACACGTTCAGCATCCTGCTGGCCCAGCGCACCCGGGAGCTGGCCCTGCTCCGGGCCATCGGGGCCAGCCGGCGCCAGGTGCTCGGCTCGGTGCTGCTCGAGGCCGGCCTGATCGGCATCTTCTCGGCCGTGATCGGGTTCGTGGCGGGCGTGGGCCTCGCGGCCGGCGCCCTCGCCCTGGTCGACGCCCTGGGCTTCGAGCTGCCCAGCGCCGGGCTCGTGGTCGAGCCCGTCACCGCGGTGCAGACGATCGCGGTCGGCCTCGCCATCACCGCCCTCGCCGCGGTGATGCCGGCCATCCGGGCCACCCGGGTGGCGCCGATGGCCGCCCTCCGAGACGTCGCCATCGACACCTCGGGGAGCTCTCGTCTGCGGGCCGCGTTCGGGGTGCTGGCCCTGCTCGCCGGCGGCTTCCTCGCCGCGCCGGCGCTGGCCGCCGAGCCCTCCAGCGACGACCTCCCCACCATCGGCGCCGGCCTCGGGCTGATCATGCTCTCGGTGCTGATCCTCGGCCCGGTGATGGCGCGGCCGCTGGCCCGGGTGGTCGGCTCCTGGCTGCCCCTGGTGCGGGGCGTCACCGGCCGCCTGGCCCGGGAGAACGCCATGCGCTCCCCTCGGCGCACGGCCTCCACCGCCTCGGCGCTGATCATCGGCGTCGCCCTCGTGGCGTTCATCAGCATCTTCGCCAGCTCGGCCACCGCGTCCATCAACTCGGCGCTCGGCAACGGCTTCGACGGCGACTACATCATCCAGCCCACCAACCGCTTCGGCACGGTGGGCGCGCCCCCGCAGCTGTCGGACGACCTGGCGGCCGTCGACGGGGTGGCCGGCGTGACGGCGGTGACCTTCACCCTCGGCCAGCTCCAGCTCCCCGACGGCTCGAAGCCCGGCGGCTTCATCGGCGGCATCGACCCCGAGACCTTCGGCGGCATCTTCACCTTCGCCATGGCCCAGGGCTCACTCCAGGACCTCCGGTCCGGGACCATGCTGGTGGACAAGGCGGTGGCGAGGGACGAGGGCGTCTCCGTCGGCGACGAGGTCACCATCCTCGCGGCCGCCGGGCGCCAGGCGACCTTCGAGGTCGCGGCCCTCAGCGACGACCCCGCCCTGCTCGGCCAGTGGACGATCACCCGGCAGGACAGCGCGAAGCTCACCGCCACCCCCACCGACGCCCTGATCGGCGTCAAGCTCGACGAGGGCGTCTCGGTGGAGAGCATCCGCTCGGACCTCCGGGCCGTGGTGGAGCCCTTCGCCAACATGAAGCTGCAGGACCGAGAGCAGTACACGAGCAGCCTGATCGGCACCATCACCACGCTGCTCAACGTGATCTACGGCCTGCTGGCCGTCTCGATCGTCATCGCCCTCATCGGCATCGCCAACACCTTGTCGCTCTCGATCCACGAGCGCACCCGTGAGCTCGGCCTGCTGCGGGCCATGGGCATGACCCGGGCCCAGCTGCGGTCCTCGGTCCGCTGGGAGGCGGTGATCGTGGCCCTCATGGGTACCGCGCTCGGCATCGCGCTCGGCATCGGCCTCAGCTACCTGATGGTGAAGGCCCTGGCCAGCGAGGGCATCCGCGACTTCGACGTGAGCGTCACCGGCATGGTGGTCGTGGTGGTGTTCGGGGCCGGCCTCGGCGTGCTCGCCTCGGTCCGCCCGTCGATCAAGGCCGCCCGGCTCAACGTGCTCGAGGCCATCGGCGCCGAGTAGCCGTCGGGTGGAGCGGGGTCAGGTGGGGTCGGCGAGGGCGTAGAACTTGCCGCCGCGGGCGCCCACGAAGATGCGGCCGTCGAACACGGCGGGGGTGGACTCGACGCAGCCCTCGAGCTGCACGTTCCACAGCTCGGGCGGGTCGGTCCGGGGGTCGGAGAAGTCGTAGCCGTGGAGGACCCCGTTGCAGTCGCCCTGCACCCACACGTCGTCGACGATCACCGGCGACGACCACGTGGGCCCCGGCAGGTCCTTCTCCCAGAGCACCTCACCGGTGGCGGCGTCGACGCCGATGATCCGGCCGCTGTCGGTGGGGGCCACCACCACGCCGCCGTAGAGGGCCGGCGTGGCCCACATGCCGTGGTCGTCGGCGACGGACCACACCTTGGGGTCGTCGGGCTTCGAGGGGTCGAGCTTCACCAGCTGGCCCACCTCCTCGTTGCGGCTGGCGCTGGAGCCGCGCTCCACCTCCTGGGCCACGTAGAGCATCCCCTCCTCGTCGATGACGATGGAGGCGTCGGTGTCGTCGCCGGTCCAGTACCGGAAGGTCCGGGTGGGGGTCTCCCCCTCCTTCAGGCCCGAGATGTCCCAGCCCTGCACCAGGCCACCCGAGTTGGTGAAGTACACGGTGTCGCCGGAGATGGCGACCGAGTTCTCGATGGACACGTCGTTGACGCGGCTGCCCGAGCCGGCGAGGTCGTCGAGCAGCTCCTGGTCCCAGCCGGGGGTGTTGAACACCAGCTGCGGGTCGACCGTGACCTTGCCGTCGGGGCCCTCCGCCCGGTTCAGGCGCACGATGTGGAACTGGCCGTTCTCGCCGCCCTCGAAGAGGAAGTCGTCGATGACGAGCGGCGAGCTGTCCCAGTCGTCGTTCCACTTGGTGGGCGACACGGCGTCGTCGGTGAGGCTCCAGAGGCTCTCGGGGCGGCCGTCTGCGCGGTCGAGGGCGAGGATCTCGAAGTCGGCCCGGCTCCCGGAGTACAGCAGCGGGAACCCGTCGGGGTCCCGCGTGACCGAGCCCTTGATGATGTCGCCCATGTCGTGGGGGTCGAGGACGGGCTCGCCCGTGGCGGCGTCCCAGAAGTGGATGTTCTTGTCGTAGGCGCCGAGGGCCACCCAGGTGGCGTCGCCCTCGCGCCACACCGACGGCTGGCCCGTCCACCCGCTGCCGCACCAGCTCTTGGCCTCGCCTCCCACCGACGACTGCCCGCACATGCCCCCCTCCTCGGGGTACTGCCACAAGATCTCGGGGGCCTCGGGCACGGGGCCCAGGCCGTAGTAGCTGCGGGTGGGGTTGCCGCGGAACGTGAGCTGGCCCACCACCTCGGTGCTCCACGGCTGGCCCGAGGACGCCGGGTCCACCCAGCCGTCGAAGGGCTCGGCCGGCTCGGCCGCCAGGCCGGGCGCGGTGGACGACGCCGGCGCCTCGCCGGCACCGCCCTCGGCGGCCGGCTTCCCGCCCCCGCCGGTGGCCGTGGTGGTGGGGTCGTCGTCGCCGCCCACCACCGTGCAGAAGCCCACCAGCAGGGCGATGACGGCGAGCACGCCGCCGCCCGCCAGCAGGCGGTTGCGCTGGATCTCCCGCTCCCGGGGCGAGCGCCGCCGGGGCGCGTTGCGGGTGGCCTCCACCAGGCCCTGCACCGTGCTCGCCGAGCGCTCCGGCGCGAGGCGGCGAGCCCCCAGGGGCGACGGGCGCGCCACGTCCCCGGGCGCGCCGGCCACCGGCCGGGCGCCGGCCCGGGCCGTGGCCACGTGGCTGGGCTGGCGCGTGGCC
>JBBRFU010000087.1:0-15705 GCA_038241315.1 Acidimicrobiales bacterium
GAAGTCGATCAGCAAGGACGGCGGCATCACCACCTACCGCGGACTCGTGCGCATCGACGAGGGTGCCACCGGCGCCAAGAGCCACGTCGAATGCGACGCGCTGATCCTCGACGAGGACTCGATCTCCAAGACGCTCCCGTACATGGAGGTCGGCTCGGCCGACGCCGTGGTCGGCCACGAGGCCACCGTGTCCAAGGTGGCCGACGAGCAGCTCTTCTACCTCATGAGCCGTGGCCTCTCCGAGGACCAGGCCATGTCGATGGTGGTCAACGGCTTCATCGAGCCCGTCACCAAGACGCTGCCCATGGAGTACGCCGTCGAGTGGTCCCGCCTCATCGAGCTGCAGATGGAAGGCAGCGTCGGCTGACCTCGCTCCGCTCGGCCCGCCGACGCCGCCTTCGGGCGGGTCGGCCGAGGCCGGGCGATGCGGCGTCCTCGCCGCGCACGGTCGGACTCGGCTGGCGCCTCGTCAACCGTCCTTCCCGCTCTCGGCGGCTTCGCCGCCGGGCCGCTCGGGCCCGGTTTCGCCTGCGGCGATCAGACCTGCCGCTCGGTCATCGGCCGCGGTCCAGCGCGCACGGTCCTCCGTCGCTCAGCCTCCGCCGCCTTCCATCCGCAGCTTGCGGGTCACCCGTCTCCTGACCTCGGCGGTGTCCCGCCGACGCCGCCTTCGGGCCGGTCGGTCGGGGCCGGGTGGTGCGGCGGCCTCGGGTTACAGGAGCTCGACGGGGTCGCCGGGGCGGGCGGTGCCGGGCTCGACCACGGAGCAGTAGGCGCCGAGGTGGTTGGGGCTCACGGTGTTGAGCTCGCTCATGGCGTGGAACAGCTCGGGCTGGCGCTCGATGCCGCCGGGCTGGGCCCGCAGCGGCATGGCGCAGCGGACGGTGGGGGTGTCGATCGAGAGCGTGGCGGTGCCCACCCGGAGGTGGCGGCCCAGCCACTCGCCCTCCACGAACGGCGGGCCGGACACGTCGAGCAGGAGGTTGGGGCGGAACCGACGCACGTCCCAGTCGAGGTCGGGGCGGGCCCCCGCGCAGCCGTCGAGCGTGGCGGTGGTCACCAGGTGGATCGCGGCCAGGTCCACGAAGGAACCGGCGGGGGTGGGGATGTCGACCAGCTCGGCGTCGTCATCCGGCGGGTCGAAGGTCATCTGGTAGCTGACCGACGCGCCAGGGGTCGGCGCAGACAGGCGCACCGGCCGGCCCAGCCAGGCCGAGAGGAGGTCGTCGGCCGCGGGGTCGTCAAGCACCACCCTGGTGCCGTCGGGCAGGGTGATGGCGTGGTCGTCGGCGGCGGCCTCCAGCAGCGTCGAGGTGCGCTTCGCCGACAGCACGTGGCGCCCCGCCGGATCGACGAGGCCGTGGGTGCGGTCGCCCACCACCCCGGTGGGCCCCACCTCGATCGCCTCGGGCTCGAGCCCCTGCAGGGACTTCACGGGGTACCGCCACACCCGGGCCACCGTGCCGACGACGCCGGCCGGAGGTCCGGCGATGGGTGCGGCGGGCTCGTCCTCGGGTGCCATGGCGGCATGGATAGCACCGATCGCCGCCGGGAGGGCCCCCACCCGATCGGGCGGTCCCGCGCCGCCGGCCTTCGCGGCGCGCCGTCGGTCGCGTAGCGTCCGCCCGTCGGAGCCAGCGTGAGGGAGACGCAGATCGTGAACGAGCCCAGCCAACAGCACCGCGCGCCGAGACGGCGCCTGCCGGTCGTGGCGGTGGGCCTCGTGGCCCTCGTCACCATCGCCGCCGGCCTCAGCAGCTGTCGGGTGGCCCCGCGGATCACCACCAGCACGGTCATGAGCGGCCTGCACCGGCCCTGGGACATCGCCTTCACGCCGGACGGCAGCATGCTCGTGAGCGAGAAGGGCGGACGGCTCCTCCTCCGCAAGAGCGTGTCGGGCTACCCGGTGGTCACCCTGGCCACGTTGTCCGACGTGGTGGTCCAGAGCGAGGGCGGCCTGATGGGCATCGCCGTCGACCCCAACTTCGCATCGAACCGGCGCATCTACGCCTGCCTGCAATCGAACCGCAGCGGGCGCCTCGACGTGCGGGTGGCGCGGTTCCGCCTGAACGACGCCGCCACCGCCCTCACCGATCGGGTCGACATCGTCACGGGCATCCCGGCCAACAACGGGCAGCACACCGGGTGCCGCCCCCGCTTCGGTCCCGATCGCAACCTGTGGATCGGCACCGGCGACGCCAGCCTGGCCACCACGCCGCAGAGCCGCACCTCGCTCGGCGGGAAGGTGCTCCGGGTGAACACGAGCGGCCACGGGGTGCCCGGCAACGCGCCGGCGCCCTTCGACCCCCGCATCTACTCCTACGGCCACCGCAACGTCCAGGGCATCGCCTTCAGCCCGGGCGGCAAGGCCTACAGCATCGAGCACGGCACCAACGTCGACGACGAGGTCAACCGGCTCTACGCCGGCGCCAACTACGGCTGGGACCCCCGGTCCAGCACCTCCAGCACCGTCTACGACCAGTCCCGCCCGATGACCGACCTCGGTCGGTACCCGTCGGCCCGGCCCGCGGTCTGGCGGTCGGGCTCGCGCACCATCGCGCCGTCGGGCGGCACGTTCATCCAGGGCGAGCGCTGGGGCGGGTGGCACGGCACCCTGGCCCTGGCGGTGTTGAAGGACCAGGAGCTGCGGGTGATGGCCTTCGACACCCAGGGCGCCTCGGTCGTCCAGCAGTGGGTGCCCATCAAGGAGTACGAGCGCCTCCGGGTGGTCGTGCAGGGCCCCAACGGGAACCTCCACGTGGTCACCGACGCCGATCCCGGGCGCGTGTACCGCATCGTCCCGCAGGCCTGAACCGCACCGCGCTCGCCTCCGAACCGCCCTCGCCCTCGGCCTCGCGCCGAGGGCGGGGGCGGGCCGGCGGGCGGCGGGCGGCGACGCTAGATGCGGCGGAACCGGACCTCGTCGACGTGGTGGTCGGGGCCCTTGCGCAAGATGACGTCGGCCCGCTGCCGGGTGGGCTCGATGTTGGCCACGAGGTTCCGCTCGTTGATGTCGCGCCAGATGTCGAGGGCGATCTCGGTGGCCTCGTCGTCGTCGACGTCGGCGTAGCGCTGGAAGTAGGAGTCCGGCCGCTGGAAGACGGTCTCGCGGAGCGTGTGGAAGCGCTCGACGTACCACTGGCGGACATCCGCGGTGTCGGCGTCGACGTAGATGGAGAGGTCGAAGTAGTCCGACACGAAGGTGGTGGTGACCCGGCTCGTCTGGAGCACGTTGAGGCCCTCCACGATCAAGATGTCGGGGCGGCGGACCACCACGTCGTGCTCGGGGCCGAGGACGTCGTAGGTCAGGTGGGAGTACGACGGGGCCCGGACCTCGGCGACGCCGGACTTCACCTCGCGCAGGAAGGCCAGGAGGCGACGGACGTCGTAGCTCTCGGGGAAGCCCTTGCGCTTCAGCAGGCCCCGGCGCTCCAGCTCGGCGTTGGGGAACAGGAAGCCATCGGTGGTCACCAGCTCCACGCAGGGGTGGTCGGGCCAGCGGGCCAGCAGGGCGCGGAGGACGCGCGAGGTGGTGCTCTTGCCGACGGCCACGCTGCCGGCCACGCCGATGACGTAGGGCACCGGGACCTGCTCGCGGTCCAGGAAGGTCTGGGTGGCCTCCTGGCGGGTGCGCACGGCAGCCACGTGGAGGTTCACCAGGCGTGAGAGCGGGAGGTAGACCGACTCCACCTCGTCGAGGTCGAGGGCCTCGTTGAGGCCGCGGAGCTCGTCGAGGTCGTCCGCGTCGAGGGTCAGCGGGGTGGCGGCGCGGCGGGCGCGCCACTCCTCACGGGAGAAGGACTCGTAGAGGGCGGTGTCCACCGGGGGTGACGCTACGGAGCCGGGGGTCGGCGCTGCCAAACGAGCGGGCCGGGTCGGCGCCGCGTGGTCAGCGGCGGCGGAGGCGCCGGACCAGGCGGCCGAACGGACCGGCCTGCTCCGCCTCGGCCCGTTCGGCGGCCACCTCGGCCACGATCGTGGGCCCGGCCGCGTTGACGATGTCCTCGGCGGCATCGAGCAGGGCGGCGATCTCGGTGCCCCGCTCGTCGAGCCCGGGCGGTTCCGGCGGGGTGGCCGGCGTGACCAGCGAGCCGTGCTGCCAGTTCACGTCGGCCAGGCGTCGCTGGTACCCGGTGCACCCCTCGGGGCACCGCCACGGGGCCTCGGGGGCGAGATCGAGGTCGCACTTCCGCACGGTCTCGCCGCTCCGGTACGTCCGCGATTCGAAGAACTTGCAGTCCTGCCGCATCGGCATGTGCGCAGTCTGCCAGCCGACGAGCCCCATCCGGTCGCGGCGGCCCCGCCCGACCTCCGGCTGACCGGCGGCGACCTTTGGGGGACCGGGCGGCCCGCCGGTAGGCTCGACCACTGGTCAACGAACGGGCGCTGCCCGTTGCGCCTACGAAGAGGTCCCTGTCCTGAGCTCGTTCACCGCTGCTGCCGCCGCTGCCCTAGCCGGGCCCGACTGGCTGCGTGACCGCCGGGCCGGTGCCGCCGAGCGGTTCGCCGCCGCCGACCTGCCCTCGGCCTCCGAGGAGGTCTGGCGCTACTCGCGCATCGGCGAGCTCGACCTGTCCGCCTGGACCCCCGCCGCGGGCGACCGACCGACCAGCCCGCCGCCGGCCGACGACCTCCTCGACGCCCCGGCGGCGGTCACCGTCACCGTGCTCGACGGCGTGGCCTCGGTGAGCGAGCTGCCCGCCGAGTGGGTGGCGAAGGGCGTCGTGGTGGCCAAGGCGTCCACGTTGGACGACGAGTCGCTCACCGGTCTCGGCTCGGTGGCCGGCGACGGCCCCGACGTGTTCGCCGGGCTGAACGACGCCTTCTGCCTCGACCCGATCGTCATCACGGTGCCGCGAGGCGTCCGCCTCGACGCCCCCGTCCTCGTGACGAACCACCTGGCCACCGCCGGCATCGCCGTCTTCCCCCGCCTGGTGGTGCGCCTGGGCGACGGCGCCGAGGCCACCGTGGTGGACCACGTGTCGTCGGGGCCGGAGCCGGTGCTGTCGGTGCCGCTCACCGAGCTCTTCGTGGGCCGGGGCGCCCGGCTCGGCTACGTCCACGTGCAGGAACTGGGCCAGGCCGGCTGGCAGATCGGGTCCCTGGTGGCCCGGGTGGAGCAGGAGGCGAACCTCCAGGCCGCCCTGGTGGGCCTCGGCGGCAGCTACGCCCGCATCCGCACCGACTGCACCATGGCCGGGCGGGGCGCCAGCGGCGACCTGCTCGCCGCCTACTTCGGCGAGGGCGACCAGACCCTCGACTTCCGTACGTTCCAGCACCACGACGCGCCCGACACCACGTCCAACCTCCTCTTCAAGGGCGCCGTCGGCGGTCACAGCCGGTCCGTGTACACCGGCCTGATCCGGGTCGACAAGGAGGCCCGGGGCACCAACGCCTTCCAGACGAACCGCAACGTCAAGCTGTCCGAGACGGCGTGGGCCGAGTCGGTCCCGAACCTCGAGATCGAGACCAACGACGTGCACTGCAGCCACGCCTCCACGGTGGGCCCGGTCGACGCCGAGCAGCGCTTCTACCTGGAGAGCCGCGGCGTGCCCCCGCAGACCGCCGACCGCCTGATCGTGGCCGGGTTCTTCGACGAGGTGGTCCGCGCCCTTCCCGCCGCTGCCGCCATCGCCGCGGTGCGGGCCCGCATCACCGCGAAGCTCGACCGCACGGCCGGCGACCTCCGATGAGCGCCGCCACCGTCGCCCGCCTCGACGACCTCGTCGACGGCGGTGCGCTCCGGGTCGTGGTCGACGGCCGCGCCCTCTCCGTGGTACGCATCGGTGACGACGTCTACGTCATCGGCGACCGCTGCTCCCACGGCGACTACTCGCTCAGCGAGGGCGAGGTCGACGTCGACACCTGCCACATCGAGTGCGCGAAGCACGGCAGCTCGTTCTCGCTCGTCACCGGCGAGCCCGACGTGCTCCCGGCCACCAAGCCCGTCCCCGTCTACGAGGCCCGCGTGGTCGACGGCGACGTGGTGGTCTCCCTGCCCGAACCCGCCGAAGGTGGCGCCCATGTCTGAGCTCGTGATCGACGGCCTGCGAGCCGGTGTCGACGGCAAGGAGATCCTCCAGGGGATCGACCTCGTGGTCCGCAGCGGCGAGGTCCACGCCGTGATGGGGCCGAACGGCTCCGGCAAGTCCACCCTCTCGCACGTGATCATGGGCCGTCCCGGCTACGAGATCACCGGCGGGTCGGTCACCCTCGACGGTGCCGACGTGCTCGCCATGGACACGTGGGAGCGGGCCCAGGCCGGCCTGTTCCTGGCCCTCCAGTACCCCACCGAGGTCCCCGGCGTGTCCGTGGAGGCCATGCTCCAGGCCTCGTTCGCGGCCGGCGGCCGAGACGTGCTCACCGTGCCCGCCCTGGTCTCCGCCGAGGCCGCCCGCATCGGCTTCGCCGAGCGGTTCCTGGGTCGCGACCTCAACGTCGACCTCTCGGGCGGCGAGAAGAAGCGCAACGAGACCCTCCAGCTCGGCGTGCTGCAGCCCCGGATCGCCATCCTCGACGAGCTCGACTCCGGGCTCGACGTCGACGCCCTGCGCGACTGCTCGCGGCGTGTCGAGGAGGCCACCTCCGAGACCGGCCTCGGCGTGCTGGCCATCACGCACTACACGCGCCTGCTCCGCGAGCTGAAGGTCGACAAGGTCCACATCCTCGTGAAGGGCCAGTTCCGCGCCTCCGGTGGGGCCGAGCTGGCCGACGAGCTCGAGGTCGACGGCTACGCCGCCTACGGGGACGACGAGCCCGAGGCCGTGCCCGAGGCCTACGTGGACCCCTTCGGCCCCGGCCCCTTCGCCGAGCGGTAGCCCCCGACGCCGGGGTGGCCGGGACGGCCGGGAACCGGGCGCGGTGGTCTGGGTCCCGGGCCACCGGGCAGGCTCGCACCATGGCCGATCACGACCCCACCGACGTGCCCGAGGGATGGGAGCTGGCCGACGGCCGGCTCCACCGCGAGCTCACCTTCGACGACTTCACCGCCGCCTTCGCGTTCATGACGCGGGTGGCCGCGGAGGCCGAGCGGCTGGACCACCACCCGGACTGGTCCAACTCCTGGAACACCGTGGTGATCGACCTGGTGAGCCACGACGCCGGCGGGCTCACCAGCCGGGACGCGGCCCTGGCCGAGGCCATCAACGCCGTGGTGGCCGGCTGACCCCGTGCGAGGGCGCCGGAGCGGCGCCTTCGGTCACGTGGCGGCGAGGGCGGCGGCCAGGGCGTCGTCGAGCGAGGTGACCGAACGGGCGGGGCCGGGCACCCGGTGGTCGGGCCGCACCACGGTCTCCTCGCCCATGCCGGCGAAGAGCGAGGTGGTGGCCCACGGGTCGACCCTGGCCGCGAGGGCGCTCGCCGGTCCGATCCACTCGGGGCCCACCGGGACGACGGGCAGCACCTGGAGCGAGCGGCCCTGGGCCCGGGCGCTGCGCTCGATCAGCTCGGCGTAGGGGAGCACCTCGGGGCCGCCGATGTCGTAGGTGCCGGGGGGCAGCTCGAGCCCACCGACCAGCTCGCGCACCAGGTCGGCCTCGCCGATCGGTTGGGTGCGGGCCGCCGCCGCGGTGGGGACCAGCACCGGGAGCGGTGAGCAGCTGGCCAGCCGGCCCAGACGGGCCAGGAGCTGGAAGCTCAGGCTGTCGGCCCCGATCACCAGCGCGGCGCGCAGCTCCACCGTGGCGCAGCGGCGACGCAGGATGGCCCCCACCTCGTGGCGGGAGCGGAGGTGGGGGGAGCCGAGGCCGGGCCGTCCCAGCCCACCGAGGTACACCACCGGGCGGTCGGGCCCCCACCGCTCGGCGAAGCGCTCGGCGCGCCGCCGGTCGATGGCCTCGAAGTCGGGATCGTCGAGGGCGTGGACCAGGTAGTACGCCGCGTCGGCGCCGTCGGAGGCGCCGCTGGGGTCGATCGACCCGTCGGCGTCGAGGTCGACCGCCACCGGGGTGGCCGGCCCGTCGTAGGCCTCCGGGCGGCGGGTGGCGGCCAGCACCTGGTGGCCGGCCGCGAGCAGCGCCTCGACCAGGGGGCGACCGATGGCGCCCGTGGCGCCCGTGACGAAGATCTCCATGGCGGCGGTCCTGCCCGGGACGACGATCGGGCAGTCTCTCCCCATGGCCGGATCCGTGTTGCTCGTGGTCGGCCTGGCCTTGGCCCTGGCGGCGTGGGCGTTCCTCTTCCGCCGTCCGGCGGCCGGGCTCTGGACCCGCACCTGGATCACCGCCGGGGCCCTCGCCGCGTACGCGGTGCTGGCGACGGCGCTCACCGACGAGCTCGACGGGTTGGTGGGACCGGTCTCGCCCGCGGTGGTGGCCGCCGGGTTGGTGGTGGGCGGCGCCTGGCTGGTTGCCACCCACATCGGCCACGCGGTGCTCTGCCGCCTGATCCCCGGGTTCCTCGAGCAGATCTCCGACCTCTACGCCCTGCGCGAGGGCGACCGGGTGCGCACCATGGTGGGCCCGGTGGTGGCCATGGCCGGGGCCGAGGAGGTGTTCTTCCGTGGCTTCGTCCAGGGGCGGATCGGCCTGGCGGGGTCGATCGTCGTCTACACCGCGGTGCAGCTGGTGGCCGGCAAGTGGGCGCTCACCCTGGCCGCCCTCCTCGGCGCCGCGGTGTGGGGCGGCCTGGCCTGGTGGACCGAGGGGCTGGTGGCGCCGGTGGTGGCCCACGTGCTCTGGACCGGCTCGCTGACCTTCCTGTGGCCCCTGCGAGGGTGCGGCCGGCGCGCCGGCGCCGCCGACCTCGCCCCGCTGGCCGGGCACGAGGGTGACGTCCGACCGGCGGCGCCGGTGGTCGAGGGCACGCCCGGCGGGTAGGCGCCGCCCGTGGCCACCTTCAGCTCCCGCAACCAGTCCACCGCGATCGTCCCCGCCAAGCGCGAGGCGATCTGGGCGGTCCTGTCGGACCACGAGGCCCTCGCCGAGCTCACCCCGCTCGTGAAGGCCATCCGGGCCGACGGCGACCTCTGGTGCTGGCAGCTCCACGGGATCTCGGCGCTCGGGGTGTCGGTGGCGCCCAGCTTCACCGAGCGCATGACCTTCACCGACCACGAGCACATCGGGTTCGCCCCCGACCCGCCCTTCGGTCCCCACCAGCGCACCGGCGCCGAGGGGGAGTACGTGCTCGCCGACGCCCCCGACGGCCACACCCGGCTGTCCATCGACATCACCATCCGGGCCGACCTGCCGGTGCCCCGCGCCGCCCGCCGGGCCGTGGAACGGGTGATGGCCGCCACCATGGCCCGCACCGGCGACCGCTTCGCCCGCAACCTCTACCGGCGCCTCGGCCTCGACCCCGCCTGGGTGGCCGTCGACCCGGCCAGCTGACCGGCCGCCGGACCCCGTCGCTCCCCGGTGAGAGGGGTGCCCCGGCCCGGAGGTGGGGTGGGATCTGGCCGCCAGACGACCGGATCGCAGCCCGGTTCTCCCGGTGGGGCGGATCGGCGCGGGTCGAGCGGTGAGGGTCCGACGCGGGTCGCTCCAGAGGTGACGGACGTGACGGGCGACACGTCCAGAGAACTTGCAGCTACGGTGCAAGGAGTTTGCCGGGCGGCACGGACGTCGGCCCGGGGTGACCTCGACCCAGGAGTGGACCGCCCGCATGAGCCGCGCCGCCCAGACCTTGCGAACCGCTCCCGGGGCCCGGGCCCTCGGACCGTTCGTCCCGGCGCTGCTCATCGTCGTCGCCCAGCTGGTGCTGTTCCCGATGGGCACCGGCCCGTGGGCCCTCGGGGTGGTCACCGGGCTGCTGACGGCCCTCCTGGCCCTGGGCCTGGCGCTGATCTACCGGTCCAACCGGATCCTCAACTTCGCCCAGGGTGACCTGGGGACCGTGCCCACCACGCTGGCGGTGGGGATCATCTCGGTCTCGGGCCTGCCCTGGGTGGTGGGCGCGACCGCCGGGTTGGCCTCGGCCCTCGTCCTTGGGGCCGTGGTGGAGCTGGCCATCATCCGACGGTTCCGTCGGGCGCCCCGGCTCCTGCTCACCGTGGCCACCATCGGGGTGTCCCAGCTGCTGATCGTCTGCGGCCTGCTGCTGCCCCGGCTGTGGGGCCAGGACATCTTCGCCGAGGAGCGCATCCCCGACCCCTTCACCGCCCGTCTCGAGATCGGCGGCCAGATCCTCGGCGGCAGCGAGATCTGCGCCCTCGTGCTCGGGCCCCTCCTGCTGCTGGGGCTGGCCCTCTTCCTGCGGGGCACCGATGTCGGTGTCGCCGTCCGGGCCAGTGCCGAGCGCGGCGACCGGGCGGCGCTGCTCGGCATCCCGGTCCGGCGGCTCCAGACGCTGGTGTGGGCGGTGGCGGCCACCCTGTCGTTCGTCGGCGTCTTCCTGCACGCCTCCATCTTCGGGGTGAGCGGGGCCGGGGCCCTGAGCCCGCAGGTGCTGGTGTTCGCCCTCGGTGCGCTGGTGCTCGGCCGCCTGGAGCACCTCCCTGCGGTCACCGCGTCGGCCGTGGCGCTGCGCGTCCTCGCCGCCGGGGTCGACGCCAACAACCCCAGCTCGCCCGGACGGGCCTACGTGGTGCTGGCCGCGGTGGTGCTGCTCGCCCTGATCGTCCGCCGGGCCGGCATCCGCCGCCAGGACGTCGACGGCTCGGAGTCGTGGAGCGCCGCCGACGAGGTCCGGCCCGTGCCCATCGAGCTCCGCCGGCTGGCCGTCGTCCGGGTGGCCCGGGTGCTGGTCCCGCTCGTGGTGGTGGCGCTCGCCGCGTGCCTGCCGCTGGTGCTCGGGGCCGGCGACGAGCTCAAGGCGGCCACGGTGGCGGCCTTCGCGCTGATCGCCCTCTCGATCGTGGTGCTCACCGGCTGGGCCGGTCAGGTGTCGCTCGGCCAGATGTCGTTCGCGGCCGTCGGCGGCGTGATGGGCGCGGTGGCCACCCAGACCTGGCACCTCGACCTCAGCCTGGCGCTGATCCTCGCGGGGGTCGCCGGCGCGGCGGTGGCGGTGGTGGTGGGCCTGCCGGCCCTGCGCCTGCCCGGCCTGTACCTGGCGGTCACCACGCTGGCGTTCGCCCTGGCCTCGTCGAACTTCCTCCTCAACCGCCGTGAGCAGTCGTGGATCCCGCGGGACCGGTTGGAGCGACCGGCGCTCTTCCGGACCTTCGACCTCAGCAGCCAGGCCGCCATGTACGAGGTCGTGCTGGCCGTCACGGTGCTGGGCTTCCTCGCCGTGGCGGGCATCCGCCGGAGCCGGACGGGCCGGGTGCTGATCGCCGTCCGCGACAACGAGCGCGGCGCCGCGGCCTACGGGGTGCCGGTGATCCGGGCCAAGCTCCTCGGCTTCGCCCTCTCCGGCTTCCTGGCCGCGGTGGCCGGCTGCCTCATCGTGCACGTGAACCAGGCCTACACCGAGGAGCCGTTCGTCGCCGCCGAGAGCCTCGGCGTGTTCACCGCCGCCGTGGTGGGAGGCCTCGGCTCATCGGCCGGCGCCGTGCTCGGCGCGCTCTACCTCAACGGCGGCACCTGGTTCCTGCCCGAGCGCTGGCAGCTGCTGCCCTCGGCGGTCGGGGTCCTCGCCGTGCTCCTCGTGCTGCCCGGCGGGCTGGCGAACCTCCTCTACCGCGGGCGCGACGCCCTGCTCCGCCGGCTGGCCCGCCGTCGGGGGATCGTGGTCTCCAGCCTGATGGCCGACCGCTCGGTCGACGACGCCACGCCGGCGGCGGTGAAGGTGGCCATGCCCGGCCGGCCGGGCGAGCCGCCGCCCGACCCGGAGCCGGCCGCCGACGAGCCCGTGGGGAGCGCCCGGTGAGCGCCCTGGTGGGCGACGCCCTGGGGGAACGGCCGTCGGAGCCCGCGGGCGGGCGGCGACGGTGGCGCGACGCCTCGTGGCTCGGACCGGCGGGCTGGTACCCCCTCGCCATCCTCTTCGGCCTCAACATGGCCGACGAGCTCGACCGCAGCGCCTACCTGATCCTGCTGCCGGAGATCCGGGACGACTTCGGCCTCAGCAACAGCGGCATCCTCGCCGTGGTGGCCCTGGCCGCGGCGGTGGCGCTGCTGCTCACCGTGCCCATCGCCCACCTGGCGGACCGCTCGAACCGGGTCCGCATCGCCCTCATCGGCGCGGCGCTGTGGGGCGCCTTCTCCCTCGGCACCGGCCTGGCGGTCACGGTCTGGTGGCTGGTGGCCATGCGCTCGGGCGCCGCCATCGGCCAGGGCGTGGTGTTCCCCACCCACAACAGCCTGCTGGCCGACTACTACCCGATCGCCAGCCGGCCGCGGGTGTACTCCATCCACCGGGCGGCCAACAGCCTGGGCACCATCATCGGCCTCCTCGTGGGTGCCGGCCTGGCCCAGGCCTTCGACTGGCGGGCGCCCTTCGTGGTCTTCGCCATCCCCACCCTGTTGCTGGTGATCGCGGGCGCCCGGCTCGCCGACCCCGGGCGGGGCCACTTCGAGCGGGAGGCTGCCGACCTCGGGGTCGACCGCTCGCTCGAGGAGGAGCCGCCGTCGTTCGCCGAGGCCATCCGGATGGTGTGGACCATCCGGTGCCTCCGACGGATCTTCACCGCCCTCCCGTTCCTCGCCGCGTCGATCGTGGGGCTGGGGTCGCTGGCCGCCCTCCAGTACGCCGAGACCTTCGACCTCTCGGAGGTGGAGCGGGCCATGGCCAACGTGCCGGTGCAGCTCGTGGAGCTGGCCGGCGTGGCCCTCGGCGCCCGGCTCACCACCCGGGCGTTCCGCAAGGGCGCGCCGGAGATCTTCCGCGTGCTGTTCCACGGGGCGATCTTCGCCTCGGTCATGGCCGCCGCCTTCGCCGCCGCGCCCAACGTGTACCTGGCCGTGGTCGCCCACGCCCTGGTGGCCGGTGCCCTCGTCATCGTGGGACCGGGCGTCATGGCCTCGCTCTCGCTCGCCATCCCGCCGCGCGCCCGGTCCATGGGCTTCTCGGTCGGCGCCCTGTGGGTCCTCCCCGGCCTGCTGGTGATCCCGTTCGTCGGCTGGGTGGGCGACAACTGGGGCTTCCGCTGGGGTCTGCTGGTCCTGGTGCCGGTGTTCCTGGTCGGCGGCCTGCTGATCGCGTCGGTGGGGTCGGTCATCGACGACGACATCGCCCAGGTCTGGACCGGGTCCGCGGCACGCGCCCAGATGCTCCAGGACCGCACCCTCGGCAAGCTGCCGCTGCTCAGCGTGCGTGACGTGCACGTGAGCTACGGCGACGTCCGCGTCCTCTTCGGGGTGGACCTCGACGTCCAGGAGGGCGAGGTGATCGCCCTGCTGGGCACGAACGGGGCGGGGAAGTCCACCCTCCTGAAGGCCATCTCGGGGGTGGCCATCGCCGATCGCGGCGCGATCGTCTTCGACGGCCGCGACATCACCCACGCGCCACCAGACGAGATCGCCCCCCGCGGGATCGCCCAGGTGCCGGGCGGCGAGGGGGTGTTCCCGGGGCTCACGGTGGGGGAGAACCTGCGGGCCGCCGGCTGGATGCTCCGTGGCGACCCCCGGCTGCGAGCCGCTCGGGTCGAGGAGGCCCTCGAGCTGTTCCCGATCCTCCGGCAGCGGATCGACGACCCGGCGGCCGACCTCTCCGGCGGCCAGCAGCAGATGCTGGCCCTGGCCATGGCCTTCCTGTCCGCCCCGAAGCTGCTGATGATCGACGAGCTCTCGCTCGGCCTGGCGCCGGTGGTGGTGGAGCAGCTGCTCGGGGTGGTCCGCGGCCTGCGCGAGCGGGGCACCACGATCATCCTGGTGGAGCAGTCGGTGAACGTGGCCCTCACCGTGGCCGACACGGCCTACTTCATGGAGAAGGGGGAGATCCGGTTCCACGGTCCCACCGCCGAGCTGCTGGATCGGCCCGACGTGTTGCGCTCCGTCTTCCTCCAGGGCGCGTCGGCCGGTCTGGCCGGCGCCCCGTCCTCGAACGGCGGCGCGACCGGTGGGGCAGGCGGCGGGTCCGACAGCACCTCGCCGGCGGCGCCTCCCGTCGTCGACCTGGTGGCGCTGGCGGCGGTCACCGACGGGGTGAGCCACGACGACCACCCCGCGGCGCACGAGGTCATCGACCTGGTGGCGCTCGCCTCGCACGTCCAGGACGAGGTTCCGGACGACGTCGGCCCGGCGCGGTCCGTGCCGGCCCGCCCCCGTTCGGCGAGCGATCGAGCGGCGTCGTCGGCCGCCACCGAGGCGGCGGCCGGGCAGCCCGCCGCCCTCGCGGTCGAGGGCGTCGGCATCAGCTTCGGCGGGATCCGGGCCGTCGACGACGTCTGGTTCCGGGTTGCGCCGGCCGAGGTGGTGGGGTTGATCGGCCCCAACGGCGCCGGCAAGACCACCGTGCTCGACCTGGTGTCGGGCTACACCCGTCCGGACCGGGGGCGGGTCCTCATCGACGGCGTCGACGTCACGGGCGACAAGCCGCACCGTCGGGCCGGGCGCGGCCTCGGCCGCAGCTTCCAGGACTCGCGCCTGTTCCCGTCGCTCACCGTCGAGGAGGTGCTGCTGGTGGCCCTGGAGCGGTGGCTCGACGTGCGGGACCCGCTCAACGCGGCGTTCCGCCTCCCGCCGTTCGTCGACAGCGAGCTCGCCGCCCGCCACCGGGTCGACGAGCTGGTCGACCTCCTGGGGCTCGACGCGTTCCGCACCAAGTTCGTGGGCGAGCTCTCCACCGGCTCGCGCCGGGTGGTGGACCTGGGCTGCGTCCTGGCCCACAGCCCCTCGGTGGTGCTGCTCGACGAGCCCTCCTCGGGCATCGCCCAGCGCGAGGCCGAGGCGCTGGGCCCGCTGCTCCTGCGCATCCGCGACACCCTCGACGCCAGCCTCGTGGTGATCGAGCACGACATGGCGCTCGTCTCCTCGATCGCCGACCGCCTGGTCGCCCTCGACCAGGGCCAGGTGGTCACCGAGGGCTCGCCCGCCGACGTGCTGGCCCACCCGCTGGTCGTCGAGTCCTACCTCGGCGGCGACGCCTCCGCCATCGGCCGCTCCGGCCCCGCCGAGCCCCCACCCGCCCCCTCACCTCCCAGGACGTCGCCATGACCCCCCGGACCGCCACGCCGCCGCCCCGCGCCTCCGTCCTCGCCCGCTTCGGGCCCCTCACCGTGGTGCTCGTGGCCATCGCCGTGGTGGCGGCCCTCGCGTCCACCGGTCGCGAGGGGGAGCAGGTGTCGGCCGGGTCGGGGCCGGGCGCCGAGGCCGTGGGGAGCGGCAACGAGCTGCTCCCCATCTCCTGGACCGAGGCGGACGAGGCGGGCACCACGGCCGACCACGACTGGGGCGAGCAGTGCGATCCGGCCACCGGCCGGGTGACGGTCCCGTCGGTGTACGCGCCGCCGTGCGTCGTCGCCCGACCCGGCGTGGAGGGGGGCGCCACCTCGCCCGGCGTCACCGCCACCTCGATCAAGATCGTGCTCTACGAGGCGGCCGACGACGACCTGGCGGCCAGCCTGTCGGCCCAGCTCGACCCACTGGAACAGCGGAAGGCCACGCGCCAGCGCCAGGTGGAGCTGCTCGAGGACCGCTTCGAGATGTGGGGACGGACGATCGAGATCGTGTTCCTGAAGGGCTCCGGGTCCGACGAGACCTCCTCGCGCGCCGACGCGGTGAAGGTGGCCACCGAGATCGGCGCCTTCGCCTCCGTGGGCGGACCCGCCCAGGAGAGCGCCTACGCCGAGGAGCTGGCCAGCCGCGGGGTCCTCTGCGTGGGCTGCGGGCTCTCGGTCCCCGACACCACGTTCCAGGACAACGCCCCGTTCATGTGGGGCAACCT
>JBBRFU010000088.1:0-15425 GCA_038241315.1 Acidimicrobiales bacterium
GCCGCCGCCCCACCCCGCGTCCGGCCGGCACCGCCCCCGGCGGCGGACCACCCGTGGTCGGGAGACGCCGCCTGAGCAGACCTGGCGGCGGGTCGGCCCACACCCCCGCCCGCCGCCACCCCTCGTCGCCGGCCCCCGCCCCGGCGACGACGGTGCCCGCCCCTTCTCCCTCGGGGGCGGGCACCACCGCGCCCCGGCACGCTCCACCGGTGCGGCAGGCGCCGGGCGCTCGTCGAGCGCCGCCTCAGTTCGTGGGCAGCTTGGTCCAGCTGGTGAGCAGGTTGACCAGGGTGCGGACGCCGAAGCCGGTGCCCCCACGGGCGTTCTCGTCCCAGGCCGTGGTGGTGTCGGACGGGCCGGCGATGTCGAGGTGGGCCCAGGGCACGTCGTCGACGAACTCCTGCAGGAAGAGCCCGGCGGTCAGGGCCCCGCCGCCACCGCTGGTGCCGATGTTGCGGAGGTCGGCGATCTCGCTGTCGAGGCCCTTGCGCAGGTGCTCGGGGACCGGGAGCGGCCACATGGCCTCGCCCGCGGCCTCGGCCGAGTCGAGCACCCGCTCCTGGAGGTCGGCGTGGTTCCCCATGACCCCGGCGGTGCGATCGCCCAGGGCCGCGATGCAGGCGCCGGTGAGGGTGGCCAGGTCGATGATGGCGTCGGGGCCCGCCTCCGCCGCCAGGGCGAGGGCGTCGGCCAGGATCAGGCGGCCCTCGGCGTCGGTGTTGAGCACCTCCACCGTCTTGTCGTTGCGCATCCGGAGGACGTCGCCCACCCGGGTGGCGTCGGGGCCCAACATGTTGTCGGTCAGCGGCAGGTAGGCGGTGACGTGCATCCGCGGCGCCAGCGACGGCACCAGGCTCATGGCGGCGAGCACGGTGGCCGCCCCGGCCATGTCGCCCTTCATCCACTCCATGCCGGTGGCCGTCTTGATCGACAGGCCGCCCGAGTCGAAGGTGACGCCCTTGCCCACCAGGGCGACGCGGCCCCTGGCCCGGCCCTCCGGGCGATGGGTGAGGGTCACGAACCGCGGCTCCTGCGACGAGCCGCGGGCGACGCCCAGGAGGCCGCCGAGGCCCGCCTCGGCGATGGCCGCCCGGTCGAGGACCTCGATCTGCAGGCCCACCTCGCCCGCCACCTCCTCGGCCTGCTGGGCGAAGGCCGACGGCGTCAGGTCGCCGCCGGGCGTGTTGACCAGGTCTCGGACCAGGCCCATGGCCCCGGCCACCGCGGCGCCGTGGGCCACCGCGTCGGTGACCTTGCGGCCGCCCTTGGCCACCACCGTGGCGGCGGCGATGACGGTGGTGGCCGCCGGCTGCTTGTAGTCCGCGAACGCGTAGCTGCCCAGGGCGAGCCCCTCGGCGAGGGCGGTCGCGGCGAGGAGCCGGTCGGCGCCCTCGAGGTGGCCGAGCGCGTCGACGGCGAGCCGCTCGCGCTTCAGGGCGGCCTTCGCCACCGCGGCGCCGATCCGGCGGAACTGGCCGGGGTCGGGCTCCTCACCGAGACCGACCAGCAGTCGCAGGCCGTCGTCGGTGGCGGCCACCAGCGTCTGGGCGACCTTGCCCTCGAAGCCGGCCAGCGCCGCCAGGTCGGGGTCGAGCCCGGGGGCATCCTCCGCCAGGTGGCCGGCCCGGACGCCCAGGGCGACGAGGTCGGCCTCGGGGGAGGCCGCCTGGTGATCGATCGTGATCGGGATCGGCATGGTGGTCTCCTGTGCGGTGCGGTCGGGTGTGGCGCGGGTGGACGGGTCGGGCGAGCGGTGCGGGTGACCGCGTGCCCACGAGGGCGATCAGGCAGGCGGCGGGCCGGGCACCGAGGGCGGGACCGAGGCCGCGGTCCGGGAGTGGCCTTCCTGCCACCGGGCGAGGGTCCAGACGAGGTCCGACAGGCGGTTGAGGTACGGGACCACCTGGGAGCCGGGGGCGGCGGCGCGCAGCGACGCCCGCTCCGCCCGGCGGACCACGGTGCGGGCCACGTCGAGCAGGGCGGCGAGCATGCTCTCGCCCGGCACCACGAACTCGGTGGGCGGCTCGAAGCGGCCGGAGACGTCGTCGATCCTGGCCTCGAGGGCGGCGACCATCTCGGCGGTGACCCGGCTGGCCCCGTCGACCAGCTTGTGGGCGTTGGACGCGTCGGTGGCCAGCTCGGCCATCAGCACCCAGAGGTCGCGCTCGAGGCCCACGAGCAGGAGGTCGAGCTCGCCGCCCCGCTCGCACGCCGCCCGGGCCACGCCGAGCGCAGCCTGCGCCTCGTCGACGGTGCCGTAGGCCTCGGGCGCCGCCGAGTCCTTGGTCACGCGCCCACCGCCGTAGAGGCCCGTGGTGCCGTCGTCGCCCTTGCGCGTGTAGATCTTCATGCCCGGCCCACCCTATTCACCTGCTCAGCGCGGCCGTCCACGGCGGCGGGCGCAGAGGACTACGGGCGGGTGATGACCCACCGGTAGCCTCTTCGGCGTGGCTGACTCCTTCCTCGACCTGGTGGCGGAACGCGTCGTCGTCTACGACGGCGCGACCGGTACGTGGCTCCAGACCCAAGACCTGTCCCTCGACGACTACGGCGGCGAGGCCAACGAGGGCTGCACCGACTACCTCGGGATCACCCGTCCCGACGTGATCGCAGCCCTCCACACGGCCTACCTCGAGGTCGGCGCCGACGTGGTGGAGACCAACACCTTCGGCGCCTTCGGCGTGCCCCTCGGCGAGTACGGCATGACCGACCGCTCGCACGAGATCGCCCTGTCCAACGCCCGCATCGCCCGCGAGGTGGCCGACGGCTTCTCCACCCCCGACCGCAGGCGCTACGTGGCCGGCTCGCTCGGCCCCGGCACCAAGGCGCCGAGCCTCGGCCAGATCCGCTTCGCGGAGCTGCGCGACCACTACCAGGTGGCCGGCGAGGCCCTCCTGGAGGGCGGCGTCGACCTCTTCATCCTCGAGACCCACTTCGACCTCCTCGCCGTGAAGGCCGCCGTGATCGGCGTGCGCCGGGCCATGGCCAAGGTGGGCCGGCAGGTCCCCATCCAGTGCCAGGTCACCATGGAGCTCACCGGCCGGATGCTCGTGGGCACCGAGATCGGCGCCGCGCTGGCCTCGATCGACCCGCTGAAGATCGACATCATCGGCCTCAACTGCGCCACCGGGCCCGGCGAGATGGGCGAGCACATCCGCCACCTCTCCCAGCACGCCCGCACGCCGATCTCGGTGCTGCCCAACGCCGGCCTCCCGTCGGTGGTCGACGGGAAGATGCACTACGACCTCACCGCGGAGCAGATGGAGGTGCACCAGCGCCGCTTCGTGGAGGAGCTCGGCGTCCAGGTCATCGGCGGCTGCTGCGGCACCACGCCCGAGTTCATCAAGCGGCTCGCCGACATGGCGCCGAACCTCACGCCGGCCACCCGCCAGGTGGAGTTCGAGCCGTCGGTCTCGTCGATCTACTCCCCCGTCTCGCTCCACCAGGACCTCTCGGCGCTGATGATCGGCGAGCGCACCAACGCCAACGGCTCCAAGAAGTTCCGCGAGGCCATGCTCGACGGCGACTACGACACCTGCTCGGCCATGGCCACCGAGCAGATCAAGAGCGGCGCCCACGTGCTCGACGTGTGCGTCGACTACGTCGGCCGCGACGGCACCGCCGACATGGACGAGATCGCCAAGCGCTTCGCCACCGGCGCCAACGCGCCGCTGGTCCTCGACTCCACCGAGCCCGAGGTCATCGAGGCCGGGCTGCAGTGGATCGGCGGCCGCGCCATCGTGAACTCGGCCAACCTCGAGGACGGCTACGCGCCCGGCTCCCGGCTCGACCGGGTGTTCCGCCTGGCCAAGGAGTACGGCGCCGCGGTCATCTGCCTCTGCATCGACGAGGAGGGCCAGGCCCGCGACGCGGCCTGGAAGGTCCGGGTGGCGAAGCGCATCGCCGAGCTCGCCCGAGACACCTACGGGCTCGAGAACCACGACCTCATCTTCGACGCCCTCACCTTCCCGCTCTCCACCGGCGACGACGACCTCCGCCGCGACGCCATGGAGACCATGGACGCCATCAAGGCGATCAAGGAGGAGATCCCGGGCTGCTACACCACCCTCGGCCTCTCCAACGTGAGCTTCGGCCTCTCGCCCGCCTCGCGCCACGTGCTCAACAGCGTGTTCATGGCCGAGTGCACCAAGGTCGGCCTCGACTCCGCCATCGTCCACGCCTCCAAGATCCTGCCGTTGAGCAAGATCCCCGAGGAGCAGCGCGACGTCGCCATGGACCTCATCTACGACCGGCGGGGCGAGGCCGGCACGCTGTCGAAGGGCGCCGCCGACTACGACCCGCTCCAGCGGTTCCTCGAGGTCTTCGCCGACGTCACGGTGCAGAAGGAGGAGAAGGAGGACCGGTCCGGGTGGCCGGTCGGCCAGCGCCTCCACCACCGCATCATCGACGGCGACCGCGAGAACCTCACCACCGACCTCGACCTCGCCATGGCCGAGGGCATCACGCCGCTCGTCATCATCAACGAGCACCTCCTCGGCGGCATGAAGGTGGTCGGCGAGCTCTTCGGGGCCGGCGAGATGCAGCTCCCGTTCGTGCTCCAGAGCGCCGAGACCATGAAGGCCTCGGTGGCCTACCTCGAACCGTTCATGGAGAAGGTGGCCGACGGGGTGGACGCCTCGAAGGGCCGCATCGTGCTGGCCACGGTGAAGGGTGACGTCCACGACATCGGCAAGAACCTCGTCGACATCATCCTCACCAACAACGGCTACGAGGTCCACAACATCGGGATCAAGATCTCGATCGGCGAGATGATCGAGAAGGCCCTCGAGGTGAAGGCCCACGCCATCGGGATGAGCGGCCTGCTGGTGAAGAGCACGCTCATCATGCGCGACAACCTCCAGGAGCTGAACGCCCGGGAGCTCACCGACATCCCGGTGCTGCTCGGCGGCGCCGCCCTCACCCGCTCGTACGTCGAGCGGGATCTGCGCAACGTCTACGAGGGCCGGCTCTTCTACGGCAAGGACGCCTTCGAGGGCCTCCGCGTCATGGACCGCCTGCTCGAGGTCCGTCAGAACCCCGAGCTCGACGACCCCGACTGGGGCAACGTGCCGTCGGAGTCCACCGTGCGGGCCCGCGCCGGCGTCGCCGCCAAGGGCGACCGGGCCGACATCGAGCTGCCCGACCGCTCCCCTGCCGTGGAGACCGACAACGAGATCTTCACGCCGCCCTTCGTGGGCAGCCGCGTGGTGAAGGGCATCCCGCTCGACGACATCTCCGCCTACCTCAACGAGACGGCGCTGTTCCGCAACCAGTGGGGCTTCCGCCCCGAGGCCGGCGAGGACGACGCGGCGTTCAAGGAGCGGATGCGCCCGGAGTTCCGTGACCAGCTGGCCAAGGCCCGCGCCGACGACCTCCTGGTGCCCCAGGTGGTCTATGGCTACTGGCCTGCCAACGGCGACGGCACCGACGTGGTGGTCTGGGAGGACGACACCAAGCAGGTCGAGAAGGCCCGCTTCCCGTTCCCCCGCAGCACCCGGGAGCCGCACCTCTGCATCGCCGACTTCTTCCGGCCCCTGGGCTCCGAGGAGACCGACTACGTGGCGTTCATGGTCGTCACCATGGGCGAGCGGGTGTCGGAGCGCACCGCCGAGCTCTTCAAGGCCGACCGCTACCAGGACTACCTGATGCTCCACGGGATCGGGGTGGAGATGGCCGAGGCCCTCGCCGAGCTGTGGCACCGCCGCATCCGTGAGGAGATGGGGTTCGCCGACCAGGACGCGCCCAGCGTGGCCGGGCTGTTCCGCCAGCAGTACCGCGGCGGGCGCTACTCGTGGGGCTACCCGGCCTGCCCCGACCTCGAGGACAACGAGACCGTCGCCGACCTCCTGGAGGCCTCGCGCATCGGCATCGAGGTCAACGAGGACACCGGCTACCAGTTCCAGCCCGAGCAGTCCACCAGCGCCATCGTCTGCCACCACCCGAAGGCCAAGTACTTCGTGGCCAACTGACCGGCGCCGGGTCAGACGACGAGCCTCCTCGTCAGGGATCGACAACGCGAGGCGGTCCCGCGGTGGTGCGGACGCCGTGGCCAGAGGTCGGGATCGACGACGGGGGCGACCCCCTCCGGAGCCGAAGGCCTGCACGTGGCAGTCTCGGGCCGTGGACCCCGAGACGCTCCTCCACGGTCACCCGGTTGCGAGATCGGTCTTCGAGAAGGTCTGCTCGTTCCTCGCGGACCTCGAACCGTTCGAGGTCCGGACGTCGAAGAGCCAGATCGCGTTCCGGCGCACACGCGGCTTCGCCTACCTCTGGCTCCCTGGCCAGTACCTGGAGAACCCCGACGCGGAGGTGGTGCTCTCCATCGCGCTCGGCCGCCACGACCCATCGGCGCGCTTCAAGGAGGTCGCGCACCCGGCCGCAGGCCACTGGATGCACCACCTGGAAGTGCGCCATCCGGACGAGATCGACGACGAGGTCCTCGACTGGCTCCGGGAAGCCGCCGAGGACGCCAGCTGACGGTCCCGACGTGCTGCCGGAGGACCGTGCCGAACGTTGCCTGACCGGGCACGAGCCGAGGCCGGGTCCGTTGAGGGCGGGGCGGTGGTGCGGGCCCGGGGCCTAGGGCCAGGTGCCCGCGAGGGCCTGGCGCGCGGTGGCGATGACCGCGTCGACGGGCTCGGTGGTGGCCATGAGGTCCGGGAGCGCCCCCGCCAGCACCCACAGGGCGTTGCGCAGGCGCGCCGGGTCGTCGCAGGAGGTCACGTCCTCGAGGAGGCCGGCGACCCGGCCGGCGACGGAGTCGGCGACCGACTCGACGGTGTCGACGGCGTCGGCGTGAGGGTCCGGGAAGGACGGGTGCACGAGCAGGGTCACGACGACCTCGATGGTTGGTGACAGCCGGGGCCACCGTCCTGGAGCCGTGGCTGCACTGGTCTTCCTACCACCTCGGCGGGGTCTGGAGACGTCCGTGGCCGCCGCCGACGACCACCACCACGGCCGCCACCGGCTAGACAGGCGCCGGTGCGGCGGCGGCACCGGACGGCTGCGACGACGGGGACCCCCATGACCGACGACCACCGGGCTCCGGCGCCGACCGAGCCGCCCAACGTGCAGCTCTCCACCACGCTGGTGAACTTCTCGGCGGACGACCCCGGCGGCTGGGGCCACCTCCTGGCGCGCGCCCGGCTCCTCGACGCCGCCGGGGTGGACCGCCTGGTGGTGTCCGACCACGTGGCCTTCGGGGAGGACCTCGAGGCCTACGGCCGCCCCGAGGTGGGCGGCACGGCGGGGGGCGTGCAGCCGACCGGGCCCGACGGCCACTGGCTCGAGCCCCTCACCACCCTGTCGGTCGTGGCCGGGGCCACCTCCCGGATCCGCCTCGGGACCAACATCTTGATCGCCGCGCTCCGGCGACCGGTGGTGCTGGCCAAAAGCACGGCCACGCTCGACGTGCTCTCCGGCGGCCGCCTCGACCTCGGGGTCGGGGTGGGCTGGCAGCGCGAGGAGTACGAGGCCGCGGGGCTCGACTTCCACCAGCGGGGGCGGCTGCTCGACCGGACGCTCGACGTCTGCCGCACCCTGTGGCGCGAGCCGCGCGCGTCCTACGACGCCCCGGACCTCCACTTCGAGGCCATCCACCAGATGCCCAAGCCCCTCCGACCCGACGGCGTGCCGATCTGGGTTGCGGGCACGGTGAACGCCCGGGTGGTGGAACGCCTGGCCCGCTTCGGCACCGGCTGGATCCCGTGGGGGGCCGACGCCGTCGACCCGGCGGCCGGCATCGCCCGCATGGGCGCGGCCCTGGCGGCCGCCGGCCGGGACCCGGCCGGCCTGCAGGTGGTGGGCCAGCTGCCCGTGGTCCGCGCCGGCGACGGCTCCTGGGACCTCGACCGGACGATGGCCGCCGTGCCCGCCCTGGTGGCGGCCGGGGTGACCGACCTGCGGGCGAAGCTCCCCGATCCCGCCGATCCCGGGGCGGCCCTCGACGAGCTCCGTGCCGTGGTGGCCGCGTTCCGGGCCGCGGTGGACCGACCGGCCTGAGGGACCGCAGCTGCGGTGGACCGCCCGGCCGGCAGGCAGCGGCCAGCAGGCACCGGCCACCAGCCAGCGGCGGCGGCGGCCTACTGGATCCAGGTGTCGCCGGAGCGGGCCAGGTGCTCGAGCGCGGCGTCGGCGTCGCGGGTGCGGGCCAGGCGGAAGGTCTCCTCGTCGATGAGCATGGCCCACAGGTAGGTGACGGTCTCGCCCCGGCGCCGCAGGCCGCGCAGGTCCGGCGGCGGCCGGCCCGGTCCCGACGGCGGCCGGGCGGTCAGGAGCACCGCGGCCCGGTCGAGGCCGAAGGCGGGGTAGGCGCCCGGCACCCCGCCGATCGTGTGGCCCTCGCCGATCCACGTGCAGCGGCCGAACGGGATGGAGGCCAGGGCCCCCAGGAGCTCGGCCCCGGCCAGGTCCGGCTCGGCGCGGGCGATGGCCAGCTCCACGCGGGTGGCCTCTTCGGGCACGTCGAGGTACTGCTCGACGCCGGCCATGCGCTGGGCCGAGAGGCCGGTGGTGACCGTGACCCAGACGGGCGGCTCGCCGCATCGGTGCCGGGTGGCGATCATCTCGGGGAAGGTGGCCTCGCCGAGCGGCCAGGCGCCGTCCTGCGGGCCGACGCGCGACTCCAGGTGCGCCTTGCCCGTGGCCCGGATCTCCGGCCAGGCCGCCCCTCGGCGCCACGACCAGAAGTCGCGGGACTCGGTGACCTTCTGCTCCAGCACCTCCCGCGCGTCGGCGGCGAGCTCCCAGGCCAGGGCGCTGCGCCCGCGAGCGAAGCGGGCGTAGCCGTAGAACTCGGCCCGGCCCGCCCAGCCGGGGATGGCCGCCAGCACGCCCTCGCCGTCGACCAGGGCCACCGCGTCGCCCTCCTCGAACCAGACCAGCTCGAGGTTCGTGGCGAGTGGGGGGCAGCCCTCGGGGTGGCGGGTCCCGCCCGCCGCCATCCGCGGCGGCGACCCGGGCGGGCTGACCAGGCCGAGGTCGGCCGGGGCGGGCGCCACGTTGGCCACCCACACCGCCGAGGTCGTCTCGGGCGACGGGCCCACGAGGTCCTCCAGGTAGAGGTACACGTCGGTGTCGCCGCGGAGCACGGAGGCCCGGCGGGTCCCGTAGGGGCTGGTGTCGGTGAGGAGCAGATCGGGCACGGCGGTCTCCGTCGGCAGGTCGGCGGACGCGCCGCGAGCACCGGACCAATCGGCCCGGACCGGCGCAGGTCAAGGGCGGGGGGTCGGAAGCTCCTGGACCTCGGTGGCGGTGGGCGCGAAGAGGTCGCCCAGTTCGGCCACGCGGGCGAGGACGTCGGCGGCCTCGAACGAGAGCGGCTCGCCGTCGGCGGCCGCCGTGACCTCGTCCCACGTCACGGGGGTGGACACGGTGGGGTGGGGTCGGGCCCGCAGGGAGTAGGCGCAGATGGTGGTCTTGTGGCGGCTGTTCTGGCTCCAGTCGATGAGGACCTTGCCGGTGCGGGCCGCCTTGGCCTGGGTGATGACGATGAGCGAGGGGTGGGCCTTCTCCAGCACCTGGGCGACGGCGAGCGCGAACGACGAGGCCTGCTCGTGGGTGTGGGGGGCGTTGAGCGGCAGGTACACCTGGAGCCCCTTGGAGCCCGAGGTCTTCGGGTAGGCGGCGTACCCGATGCCGGCCAGCGTGTCCCGGATCCACAGCCCCACCTCGGCGCACTCGGGCATCGCCGTGCCCGGGCCGGGGTCGAGGTCGAACACCACCATGGTGGGCGACTCGAGGTCGACCGCCCGCGCCATGGGGGCGTGCAGCTCGATGGCGGCCATGTTGGCGGCCCACGCCAGCGCCGCCGTCTCGGCCAGCTGGCAGTACCCGATGGCCCCGCCGCGGTCGCCGGGCCCGTCGACCGCCTCGATCCAGGCCGGGCGGTGGCTCGGGCACCGCTTCTCGAAGAACGAGCCGGCCTCGACGCCGTCGGGGAACCGCCGCATGGTGATGCCCCGGTCGCCCAGGTGCCGCAGCAGGACCGGCGCGATGCGCACGTAGTAGTCGATCACCTGCGCCTTGGTGAACTCGACCTCCGGATAGAGGACCTTCCCCAGGTTCGACACCGTCAGGGTGCGGCCACCGACCTCGACCTCGGTGCGCGCCCCCGCCATGGGGCCCTCAGGCCGTCTTGCGGGCCGTGGCCCGCTTGGCGGGCGCCTTCTTGGCTGCCGCCTTCTTCGCCGGGGCCTTCTTGGCCTTCTTGGCCGGGGCCTTCTCGGCCCGAGGCGACGGGGCGTCCTCGGCCTCGTCGGCGTCGTCGGCCTCACGGCCGGTCGGGTGGCGGCCGCGCGCCGTCTTGGCGTCGGCCACACTGGCCTCGAGGGCGGCCATCAGGTCGATGACCTTGTTGTCCTCCTCGGGCTCGGCGGCCTCGAGGACGCTGTCGTCGCCCTCCTGCTTGCGGCTCACCAGCTCCAGGACCTTCTCGCGGTACGAGTCGTGGAAGCGGGTGGGGTCGAAGTCGGCGTCGAGGCTGGCGATGAGCTGGCCGGCCATGGCCACCTCCTTGTCGGTCAGCTCCACGTCCTGGACCGCGTCGAGCTGCTCGATCTCCTCCACGTCGCGGATCTCGTCGGCGTAGCGCATGGTGGAGAGCACCAGCTTGTCGTCGTCGGCGCGGAGGGCGCAGAGGCGCTCCTTGCCCCGCATGACGAAGGTGGCGACGCCGACCTTGCCGGCCTCGTGCATGGCGCTCAGCAGCAGCGCGTAGGGCTTGGCGGTGGCCGGGTCGGGCGCGAGGTAGTACGCCGCGTCGTAGTAGATCGGATCGATGGATTCGAGGTCGACGAACTCGAGCAGGTCGATGGTGCGGCTGGCCTTCGGATCGAGGGCCGCCAGCTCGTCGTCGCTGATGGTGACGTACTTCCCCGACGAGAGCTCGTAGCCCTTCACGATGTCGTCGTAGGACACCTCGGTGCCGTCGGCCTCGGACACGCGCTTCTGGCGCACCCGGCTGCCCGAGCGGGAGTCGATCTGGTGGAAGCGGACCGCCCGGTCCACCGTCGCCGAGTAGAGCTTCACGGGGATGCTCACCAGCCCGAAGCTGATCGCACCGTTCCAGATGGGCCTGGCCATGGAGAGAGCCTTCCAGCTGCCGACAGGCGTCCGATCCGACCGGGACGCCGGGACGAACGGTGAAGCTACCCGCTCGGGGGACGGGCGAGACGACGAGACGGCGTGTCAGAGCAGCCGACGGTCGGCGGCCCACCGGCTGAGCTCGTGGCGGTTGCTGAGCTGCAGCTTGCGGAGGACCGACGAGACGTGGGTCTCGACCGTCTTCACCGAGATGACCAGCCGCCGGGCCAGCTCCTTGTACGTGTAGCCCCGGGCGATCAGGCGCAGCACCTCCTGCTCACGGGGGGTGAGCGAGTCGAGCTCGGCGTCGACCACCACCGGCGCGGCCTCGTCGCCGGCGGCGAAGGCGTCGAGCACGAAGCCGGCGAGCCGCGGGGAGAACACGGCGTCCCCGGCGGCCACGCGGGCGATGGCGTCGAGCAGCCCGGCCCGGTCGATGGTCTTGGTGACGTAGCCCCGCGCCCCGGCCCGGATCACCGCGATGACGTCCTCGGCGGCATCGGAGACCGACAGCGCAAGGAAGCGCACCTCGGGGGCCCGGTCGCGGATCGCCGCGGCCACCGCCGCCCCGCCGCCCCCGGGGAGGTGCACGTCGAGCAGGACCACGTCGGGCCGGGACGCCTCGATCCCGGCCACCGCCTCGGCCACCTCGCCCGCCTCCCCCACCAGCTCCACGGCACCGGCCAGCTCGGCTCGCACGCCGGCGCGGAAGAGCGCGTGGTCGTCGACCAGGAACACGCGGGTCACCGGGCGAGCTCCAGCGAGACCTCGGTGCCCTCGCCGGGGGCGCTGGCCACCGTCGCCCGGCCGCCCACCCGGGCCAGGCGGCCCACCACCGACTCCCGCAGCCCCTGGCGGTCCGCCGGCACCGACGCCGGGTCGAAGCCGCGGCCCCGGTCCCGCACGAACACCGAGACCGAGGCCGCGGCGACCTCGGCGAAGACCGAGACCTCGTGGACGCCGCTGTGGCGGGCCCCGTTGAACATCGATTCGCGAGCCGCCGCCACCAGCGCATCGGTGCGGTCGTCGGCCGTGAGGTCGCCCACCAGCACCAGCTCGACCGCGGCACCGGTGACGTCCTCCACCTCCTCGGCCGCCTGTCGGAGCCGGGCCCCGAACGACGGCGGCGCGGGCAGGTCGCCCAGCTCCACCGGGCCCCCGCCCACCGCGTCGACGTCGCCGTCGGCCCCGTCGAAGAGCCAGCGCCGCAGCGACCGCTCCTGCTGGCGGGCGAGGTGGGCCACCCGGCGCGGGGTCTCCGGGTCCCGCTGGATGAGGGCCAGGGTCTGCAGCACCGAGTCGTGGAGCCGGGCCGCCACCTCGGCCCGCTCCTCGGTCCGGATGCGCTGCCGCCGCTCGTCGCGGAGGTCGCGCCACAGGCCGGCCACCCAGGGGCCCACCAGCAGGGCCAGGCCCGCAGCGGTGGCGGTGGTGGCCGCCAGCACCGGCCCCACGGTCTCCGGGCGGGCCACGGCCAGCACCCAGCTGCCGCCCACCACGAGCAGGACGGCCCCGGCCCCGATGCGGACCACGGTGGCCCGCCGGCGGCGCACCTCTCCGTCGTCGACGACCGGGTCGCCGGGGAGGCGGACCAGGCGCGAGCGCCACAGCGCCTGGCGCTCGGCGTCGGTGCGAGACCAGACCAGCGACAGGCCCGCAGCCGCCACCGCGGCGGGGAGCCCGAGGTCGCTGCCCATCCAGACGCCGACCAGCCGCAGGGCGAGGGCGATGCCGAACGACACCAGCAGGGCCAGGCCGGCCCGCTCCAGGTCGCGGTCCTTGGGCAGGCGGACGCCGCGATCGGCCGGGGGCACCGACCGGTCCGACACCGGCAGCACGACCGCCACGGCCACGTAGGCCATCACGCCGAACCCGCTGCCGACGAGGAGGAACGCGAGCGCGGCCCGCACGAGGGTGGACGACACCGCCAGCCACTCGGCGATCCCCCCGGCCAGGCCGGTGAGGACGCGGTCGTGGCGGCTCCGCCAGGGTCCCCCCGGTGCCTTGTCCATCCAGCCGTGCCACCCGCCCGAGAACGGGGCGGGCGGTGGCGCGACGGGGGCGGGCGGGGGCTGGTCCATGGGCCCCGCCATCGTCGCACCCCGACGGCCCGGCGCCCATCAGGGATGTCCCCGAGGCGGCCTCGGGGTGGTCGGGGTCCGCGGCGGGAGGTACCCGATGGTGCCGGAGGGCGACCGGGCCGACCATGGGCCCATGGCCCCTCCACCCACCTCCGCCGCCCCGACCAACCCCGCGCCGGCACCCCCGGCGCCGCCCTTCGGCCCCGACGCCCGCCACCTCCGCCGGTCCACCTCCGACCGCCACCTGGCCGGCGTGGCCGGCGGGGTGGCCGAGCACCTGGGCATCGACGCCAACCTCCTCCGCGTGGCGCTGGTGGTGGCCGGGCTGTTCTCGGCGGGCTTCGTGCTGCTGGCCTACCTCGCCGCCTGGGTGCTGCTCCCCGATGCGGACCACCCCGAGCCGCCCGCCCACCGCTGGTACCGCGAGCACGGGCCGGCCGCCGAGCACCCGGTGGCGACGGCGATCGCGGTGGGCATCGGGATCGTCGTCCTGGCCTCGGTCTCGTCGACGGGTTGGGGCTGGGCGGACGGCACGCCCTTCCCGACCGTGGTGGCCGTCGCCGTGCTCGCCGGGGCCGTGCTGGTCCTCCACGGCCGGGGCACCCCGTCGAGCCCGGACGACGGGACCGGCTCGGCGCCTGCGCCACCGGCACCGCCCACGCACCCCGCACCACCCGCACCCCCCGAGCCCGACGACGCGACCACCTCGGTCGTGGGCCCGCTCGGGGGCGCGGCGTCCGACCACGGGTGGGCCACGCCGGACGCGACCACCGTGGTCGAGAGCGGCCCGACCCGAACGACCCCCGTGACGGCGCCCGCCGAGGATCGGTCCCGGCACCGGCTGATCCGCAACGTGGTGCTGCTGGCCGCCCTCGAGGCCGGTGCCGTCACCGCCGCCCTGTGGGCCACCGACACCGGGCCGACGCCCGGCTGGCTGGTGCCGGCGTCGGTGCTGGCCGTGCTGCTGCTGGGCTTGGCGGCCACCCCCCTGTGGGGCTGGTCCTGGGCCGTGGCCGCGCTCGCCGTCCCCACCGTCGCGGTCCTGGTGCTGGCCGTGGTGCCCGGGGTGTCGCTCCGCGGTGGCCTCGGCGAGCGGACCCACCGGCCCACGGCGGTGGCCGACCTGCACGACCGCTACCGCCTCGGGATCGGCCACCACGAGCTCGACCTGACGGCCCTCGACCTGGCGCCGGGGAGCACGACGGTGGTCCGGGTGGCGACGGGCATCGGCGCCACCGAGGTGCGGGTGCCCGCCGATGCCGACCTCGTGCTCCGCGGTCGCCTCGGCGGCGGCCACGTCCTGGTCGACGACGAGGCCACCGGCATCGAGGGCACCGACGTGACGCTGCACGGGACCTACCCGGCCCGGTCCTCGGGCTCGGGAGGCGGGTCCGGCTCGGGGTCGACCTCGCGGTCCCGGCCCACGACGGACCGATCGGCCCCGGCGACCCTGGTGCTCGACGCCGAGGTCGGGCTGGGGGCGCTGGAGGTCGACCGGCGAGGGTGACCACCGGCCGGGCCTGCCGGCTCGCTCAGGCCAGCACGGCCCGGGCCACCAGGTCGGTGCCGAAGGCGGTGAGGATGGCCAGGTAGAGCAGGCCGGTGGCGGCCATCACCGCCGAGTACTGGCGCTCTCGCAGGGCCGCCCGGGTCACCAGCACCAGCCCGATGGTGGTGACGGCGCAGGTCACCCACATCCACC
The DNA here is from genome assembly GCA_038241315.1 of Acidimicrobiales bacterium. Classification (GTDB taxonomy): domain Bacteria; phylum Actinomycetota; class Acidimicrobiia; order Acidimicrobiales; family Iamiaceae; genus Aquihabitans. Next base: position 14,866 of record JBBRFU010000088.1, read on the forward strand.
CGAGGATGCCGCCGTAGTCGTCGTCGATCGTGCCGTTCAGCACCGAGATCATGCCGGTGGGCAGCAGGAGGACCGCCACCTCCACCGGCCACAGCCAGGTGGTCCACCGCACCAGCTCCAGCAGCGGCCCACGGGCGAGGCCGGGCTGCACCAGGTACCAGTGGCCCAGGAGCATGGCGTCGGTGACCGTGCCGAGGAACGCCGCCCCCACCACCAGCCGGAGCACCGACAGCCAGGCCGGGGACCCGGCGTCGATGCCGGCCGCCACCAGGCCCACCAGGCCGATCGCCGGCGCCACCAGGTCGGTGCCGAAGGCGGTGAGGATCGCCAGGTACAGCAGGCCGGTGGCGGCCATCACCGCCGAGTACTGGCGCTCGCGGAGCGCGGCGCGGGTGACCACCACCAGGCCGATGGTGGTCACCGCGCAGGTGGCCCACATCCAGCCCAGGATCCCCCCGTACTCGTCATCGATGGTCCCCGACAGGACCGAGCCCATCCCCGTCGGGATGAGGAGCAGTGCGACCTCGGCCGGCCACACGATCATGGTGGCCCGGACCAGC
>JBBRFU010000089.1:0-15063 GCA_038241315.1 Acidimicrobiales bacterium
AGGCCTGGCGCTGCAGGGCCGCCACCGCGGCGGCGTGGGGCGCCGCAGCGGAGGTGCCGTAGAAGCGCCACGTGGACCCATCGAGTTGGCCGAAGAAGGAGGTGGCGGCGCCGTCGGTGGCGGCCACCGCCAGGTTCCGCACCTCGCAGCCGCCGGGCAGCGGGGCGGCCGGCGAGATGCCGGCCACGGGGCCGTAGCAGTAGCGGGCCGGGCCACGGGAGGAGAACGTCTCGACGGTGCCGGCGTTGTCGTACGGCACCGCGGCCACGCCGGCTCCGCCGAGGGCGGTGGCATGGCCGTAGGTGACCGGGCCGACGATGTCGTCGCCGTTGCTGACCTCACGCTCGAGGGCGGTGACGCCGTAGGGGGCGAGGATGTGGAGCTTGAAGCGGGGCGAACCGGTGGGGGTGTAGCGCCCGACCACGAGCCGGTACGTCTTGGTGCCGCTGGTCTCGTTGACGAAGCCCGTGAGCTCGAGCGCGTCCTGCGAGTCGCCCACGTTGTCCTCGGCGCTGCCGGTGAGGATCTCCCCGGTGGCGTTGTCGAGGAGGAACAGGTCGAGGTCGGTGGTGACGCCCAGCTCCGGCTCGTTCCAGCCCAGCTTCACGATCAGCTCCCCGCCCGAGGCGAGGGTGACGGTGTTGCCGGAGTCGGTCCCGACCCCGGGGTCGAAGTCGTGGCACCGGCTGGTGGTCCCGATGGCGTCGACCACCGCTTGGGGGCAGGTCATCGGGCGCAGGGCCGGGGCCTCGTAGGACCCCACGTCCCGGCCGCGGAGGCGGAGGTTGTCGTTGCCCGCCGAGGAGAAGTAGGTGGCGCCGAGGGCGGTCACGTCGGTGACGGCCTTGGCGATGATGCCGTCCTGGAACACGGGCTCGTTGAAGTAGCCGACGTCGTCGACGATGACGCGGGACCCGTTGGCGGCCAGGCCGCGGATCTGGTTGGCGAAGTCGATGTCGCTGGTGAAGGCGGTGGCGAAGCGCAGGGGCGAGCCGGGTGCCAGGTCGTGGACCAGCTGGGCCATGCCCCGGCCCTCGTCGGTCGCCTCGGCGCCTCCGTTGGCCGCGGCGTTGTACTCGGCCTGGACCACCACCGGCGCGGTGCGCCCGCAGGGGTTGCCCGGGCCGGGCAGCTCGCCGTCGGCCACGTCGGTGGCCGCCCCGCCGAGGCGGTTGTAGGAGTCGGACAGGATGCCGACGGGGACGCCGGCGCCGGTGACCCCGTAGGTGCTGCGGGCGGCCGCGGCGCGGAGCTGGGTGTCGCCCTCGGAGATCGTGCGGGCGCCGCACGGGGCCCGGGTGCCCGACGCGGTGGCGTCACCGGCGGGCGCCTCGGTGGTGGGCGGCACCTGGCGGGGGCGGCCGATCGTGGGGGTGAGGACCTCCTCGGCCCAGATCACGCCGGGGTCGGCGGCGAGCGTCCCGAGGTCGGCGGCGCGCACCTCGAGGGTGACCCGCTGCTCGGCGTCGGCGCGGGCGATCACGGAGGCGCCGCCGCGGGCCAGGCGGGCGAGGACGTCGGGGGTCATCGACGTGAGGCGAGCGTTGACCCGCAGCGTGCCGCCCGGGCCCCGCAGCAGGCTGCCGGGGCCCTCGGGCAGGAGCCCGACGGCTCGGCTCTCGGCCACCGGGCTGCGACGCTGCCCGGCCTGGGCCCGCAACGTCTCGAGGCGAGGCGACAGGCGGCTCGACCGCTTCCCGGCTGCGCCCGGGGTGCCGCCGGGGCCCGGGGTGGGGTCCTGGGCCGAGGCGATGGTGGCCGGGGCCAACGTGGCCACCAGGGCGGCCACGGCCAGGGCCGCCAGCCGGGCGGTCGCCCGGCTCGTGCCGCGCCCGTTCGACCGTCTGCCGTGTACCGCGCGTCCGAGCATGGCCATCCCCTGGGTGGGGGCCGCTGGGACCCCGGTCGATCGAAGCCGTGGACACGGCGCACGGGGCCCGAGGACGGCCGTGGGAACCCGCCCTCGCAGGACCACGCGGCGCGAGCGTAGGCCATGGCCGTGGTGCGGGAAATCGCGGCCCGCCCCGTCGGGCGGGGTCGGCGGCCCGCGGAACGGGTGCCCCCCGGAGCCCCGTGCGATGGCGAGCGGTGCGCTCCCATCGCCGATGATGGAGCCCATGTCGGTCGAGCTCCACGCCTACGACGACGCCCTCCGGGCCCGCATCGTCGCCAACCTCCAGGGCCACCCGCGGCGAGCCGTGGCGCCCGACGATCGACGGCGGGCCGCGGTGGCCATCGTGCTGGTGGACTCCGAGGTGGGCGAGGACCGGATCGACCCGGCCCCGCCGACCGAGGCCCAGCTGGCCGTCATCCCGGGTGGTCCCGGTGAGCTCGACGGCCGCATGGTCGGCGTCTCGGGCGGCGCCGCGTTCCTCCTGTGCCGTCGGGCGGCGCGGCTCAACGCCCACGCCTCCCAGTGGGCCCTGCCCGGTGGGCGCCTCGACGACGGCGAGGACGCGGTGGACGCCGCGCTCCGCGAGACCGACGAGGAGCTCGGCGTGCGCCTCGGGCCCGAGGCCGTGCTCGGCCTGCTCGACGACTACCCGACCCGCTCGGGCTACGTCATCACCCCGGTGGTGGTGTGGGGCGGCGGCCGCCTCGACCTCCGCCCCGCCGCCGACGAGGTGCTGGCCGCCTACCGGGTCGGGCTCCACGAGCTCTGCCAGGAGGGCTCGCCGCGCTTCGTGGACATCCCCGAGAGCGACCAGCCGGTGGTGCAGGTGCCCCTGGGCGGCGACCTCGTGCACGCCCCCACCGGTGCGGTGCTGGTGCAGTTCCGCTGGCTCGCCCTCGAGGGCGATCCCCGCCCGGTGGCCCACTTCGAACAGCCCGTCTTCGCCTGGAGCTGAGCCAGCCCACGCCTACCGGGCGGATCGACCGGGTCGGCGTCGGTGCCGACGGGCGGACCGAACTAGACCGGGACCTCGTTCGTGGCGATCGGCGACAGGAGCTCTCGATGGAGAAGTGGGGATTCATCTACACCCTCGGAGATGCGGGGGCCGCAGCGACGCGCGAGGTGATCGGCTCCGCGGCGTGCGCGCTGGTCTGCGTGGGGATCCCCAGCGTCGACGGCGCCGCTGATGCGGCCCGTGGCCTCCTCGAGGAGGGCGTGCAGCTGATCGAGCTGTGCGGTGCCTTCGAGGCGGAAGGGCTGGCGGCGGTCAACGAAGCGGTCGGGGGCGCGGTCCCGGTGGGGGCCGTCTTCTACGGCGGCGGCGCGGCGACGGGGCTCCATCGCCTCTTCGGCTGACCGACGCACAGGGCGCTGCCGGCACGCTCCCCGACCGGCCAGGTGGAGGCGCCGGTCAGGTGGAGGCGACGGCTCCGCCGGTGAGGGAACGGGGGTCGGCGGCGCCGGCCAGGGTGCCGTCGAGGTGGACCTCGATGGCGTGGGCGTGACCGAAGCCGGCGGGGTCGAAGTCGGCCACCTGCACGGCGTGGCCGAGCGCGGTGAGCGCCGGAGCCCACGCCTCGGGGGCGTGGGCCTCCAGCCGCACGGTCTGCGGGCCGCCGTGCCAGGTGGTGAACCCGTGCTCGCCGGCCGAGAGCACGAAGCGCGCCGCGGCGACGGCATCGCCCGCCGTCTCGCCGCCGGCGAGCAGCCGGGCGGCGAGCTGGAGCACGATCTGCGGTTGCGAGTCGCCGCCCATGGTGCCGAACACGGCCCGCAGCGAGCCGTCGGTCCGGGTGGCCAGGGCCGGGGCCAGCGTGTGCGGGGGCCGGCGGCCGGGGCCGTACTCGGCCGGGTGGCCCGGCTCGAGCGAGAAGCCGATGCCCCGGTTGTGCAGCAGGATCCCGGTGCCGGCCGCGGCCACGTGGCTGCCGTAGGCGTCGGCGTTCGACTGGATGAGGCTCACCCCCATGCCCTCGCCGTCGACCGCGCAGAGGTGGATGGTGCCGCCGCCGGCCTGGGGGGCCGCCGCACCGGAGAGCCCGGCGGGGTCGAACCGGGCCGCGGCGGCGCGGAGGCGCTCGTCGGCCAACAGCGCCGCGCCGTCGGCGCCCTCGTGGAGCACGGCGGGGCGGTCGTGGCCGGCGAGCCGGGCGGCCTCCACCAGGAGGTGGGCCCACGCCGGGTCCTCGGGCGCCGGCATGGCGCCGCCCGTGGCCAGCTCGGCGATGCGTGCCCCGGCCAGCGAGAGGTAGCCCTGGGAGGACGGCGGCACGGTCCACAGGTCGTGGCCCCAGACCCGCAGCCCGAGGGCCTCCACCCAGTCGGCGTTCACCCGGCCGAGGTCCTCCACCGTGTACTCGCCCCGACCGGCCTCCAGCAGCGCGGTGCCGAACTCGCCCCCGTAGAACGCCTCCCGGCCGCCCGCCGCCACCGCGGCCAGCATGCGGGCCACGCCGGGACGGACGATGCGCTCGCCGATGGCGGGGCGGATGGCGGTGAGCTCGTCGCACCCCTCGACCCCCTCCAGCCGGGGCAGGGTGAAGGCGAGCATCGGCGACGCGGGGAACCCGCGCTCGGCGAGGCGGCGGGCCGGCGCCAGGACCTCGGCCAGCGGTCGGCGCCCGTGGCGCTCGTGCAGCGCGCACCACCCGTCGACGCAGCCGGGCACCGTCGCGCTCCGCACGTCGCCCTTGAACGGCATCTCGGTGTGGCCCTCGGCCCGCAACCGGTCGGGGTCGGCGCCCGACCCGGCGCGACCCGACGCGTCGAGCACGTCGGGCGGGCCCGGCCGGTGGTGGACGAGGGCGAACAGGTCGCCGCCCATGCCGCACATGTGCGGGGTGGTGACCGCCAGCACCGCGCTGGCCGCGATGGCCGCGTCGGCGGCCGAGCCCCCGGCGGACAGCAGCTGGGCCCCGGCCGACGAGGCGAGGTGGTCGACCGAGCAGACCAGGCCGTCTGAGGAGTAGGTGGTGGGCCAGGGTCGGGCGGTCGGCTCGGGCGGGGCCATAGGACGACGAAGCTACCGGCCGCCCGATCAGGCGGTGACGGCCAGCGCGCCGAAGAACTGGTCGGCGTCGCGGGCGACCGCCCGGACGCCCGCCGCGTTGCCGACCCCGCCGATGACGGCCCCGATGCCGAAGGGCAGGAGCTTGCCGAAGGCCGCCGCGCCCCGACGGATGCCGTAGCGGCGGATGAGGCGGGTGGTCAGGTTGCGGTTCACCACGGTCAGGTTGGCGCCCGACAGCGAGCCGATGCTGCGGGCGCCGAGGCCCTTGCCCACCTCACGGGCCACCTGGTCCAGGCTGCCGGCGGCGTTGCTGCCGAAGGTGAGCACCGAGAGCACCCAGGCCCGCCGCTCCTGCACGGTGGGCTCCTGGTGCCCGTGGACGGCGGCCACGGTCAAGATCAGGTCGGCGAGGCGCATGGTGTACCAGCCGATGTCGGCACCGGCCACGGCCAGGGCGGTCCCGGTGCCGGCGCCGGGCAGCGCGGCGACCCCGCCGCTGGCGGCGCCCACCGCGGCGAGCTCGCGCAGGAAGGCCGACTCCAGCTCGTCGATGCGGTGGGCGTGCGGCCGTCGGGCCGTCTGGGCCGCCCGCCGGACCGCCAGGTCCCACCGGGCGTCGACGGCCCGCTCGACCCCCTCGAGCACGGCCCGGCCAACGACCTTCTCCGGCAGCCGCAACACTCCGAGGACCATCGGAGAAGCGTACGGGGCGCCCGACGGCCTCCCGCCCACCCGGGCGGGTGACCGGCAGGTCGACCGGGCGGGCGACGGGCGAGCCCTCGGCTCACCCGGGCGCCGACATCCCGATCGGGTTGGGCAGGGGGATGGCCCCCGCGGCCACGATGGCCCGGGCCAGCGGGAGCACGAGCTCGTGCAGGCGCCCGGTGGCACGGGGCCCGAGGGCTTCCCACGGGTCGGCGGCCAGGTCGTCGGTGAGGTCCTCGATGGCCTGGCGGCCGGCCCGACCGGCGTCGGTGAGGGCGCCGTCGGCCAACCAGCCGCGCCGGGCCAGGCCTGCCGCGGCCGCGTCCCACTCCTCGTCGGTCCAGCCCCGGGCGGGCTGGAGGCGCTCGCGCGGCACCGCGCCGGAGGCCGCGAAGGTGATGTGGGCGTCGAGGCCGTCGAGCCCGGCCGCCACGCTGGCGACCACGTGACCGTCGCCGCGGTGCTCGCGGAGCAGGGTGGCGGCGTGCCAGAGGCGGTCGAGGGGATCGGTCGGTCGGTCGAGGGCGAGCAGGGCGGCGAAGAGCGGCCGGCCCACCAGGGCGCAGGCGTCCACCGCCTGCTCGGCGAGGGTGGCGGCCTCGGCCACGTCGTCGCCGGTGGCGGCCTCGCCCAGCACGGCGCGCAACGTGGCCACCGACCCCTCCCGCCGGGCCGCGAGCACCGCCCCCGGCGCCGCCGCGGCCCAGGCATCGGGCAGGGCCCGGTGGACCATCGAGGGTCGAAAGTTGAAGAAGGTGGCGGTGACCAGCTCCGGCGTCGCCGCGCCGAAGGGCGCCGAGCGGGAGGCGAAGTAGCCCATCCAGAACCCCTTCAGGCCCAGCGCCCGGTACCGCTCGGCGCAGTCCTCCGAGAAGTAGGTGACGGCGTGGACCGGTTCCAGCACCGTCCAGAGCCGCCGCGCCTCGGTGTTCGCCGACCACCCATCCGCGCCCGCCGCTCCCGCTGGTGACGTCATGGCCGGAGGGTACGTCAGCCGCCGACGAGGCCCAGCACTTGCTCCACCGACGCCTTCCCGTCGAACACCACCTCGCCGTCGCGGAGGGCGATGCTGCGGTCCACCCGGCCCACGTAGGCCGGGTCGTGGGTGGCCACGAGCGAGGCGGCGCCGTCGGCGTGGACCTCGTCGAGCAGGTCGAGCAGGACCAGCTTGCCGGGCTGGTCGAGGCCCACGAACGGCTCGTCGACGAGCAGCAGGGAGAAGGGCCGGACCAGGGCCAGCACGATCGAGGTCTTCTGGCGGAGGCCACGGCTGAACCGGGCCGGGAGGTCGTCGATCCGCTCGGCCAGGCCCAGGCGCTCGCAGAGCGACTCGGCGTAGTCGTCGAAGCCGTCGCCGCCGTGCAGACGGGAGATGTACTCGGCGTGCTCGCGCAGCGACAGGTCGTCGTAGAGCACCGGGTCGTCGGGGAGGAACGAGGTGGTGGCCCGCGCCTCCACGTCGCCGAGGTCGAAGCCGGCGATCTCCAGGTCGCCGTCGGTGGCGTCGAGCAGGCCGGCCGCCATGCGCAGGAAGGTCGACTTGCCCGACCCGTTGTGGCCGATCAGGGCCACCGACTGCCCGGCGGCGACGGTGATGTCGAGCGGGTGGAGGGCCACCAGCTCGTCGTAGGTCTTGGTGAGGCCGATGGCCTGCAGGGCGGGAGCGGTGCTCATCGGTTCTGGTCCCTCTTCCGCCCCATGGGCTTGGCGCTGGTGCCGCCACGGAACCCGGGGGCGGGCTCGGCGGGCTTGGGCTTGGCCTTCGGGGCCGGGCGTGGCTTCGGCTTCGGTGGTCTCGGTGTCGGCTCGGTGCCGCCGTCGGCCTCGTCGGACGGGCCGTCGGCGTCGGGCGCGTCGGCCCCGCCGTCCCCGCGCTCGGCGGCCTCGGCCGCCTCCCGCTCGGCGGCGGCCCGCTCGATGGCCTTGGTGGGCGACATCTGCTCCGTGGCGTTCTTGATGGCGGCGTGGATGTCGTCGCGGAAGCGGACCCAGCCGCCCAGCAGCACCACGAGCACCAGGAGCGGCGCGGTCACCAGGGCGGCGGCGGCCACGGGCGGCGGGTCCGACGCGCCGCGCTCGGCGGCCCGCGCCGCCAGCATCGGGAGCGTCCCCAGCACGGCCAGGCCGGGCGGCCAGGCGGTGCGGAACACCGTGCGGGTGCCGGCGATCTCCGGCGTGGTGATGGCGAGCACGTCGACCGCTTCCGGCGCGCCCTGGACCACGCTCACCACGGCTCCGCCGGCGGCCAGCAGCCCACCGACGGCACCGACGAGGAGCGCCACCGCGGGCGGCACCGGGGCGCCGACCGGCACCAGGGCGAACACGCCGGCGAGGAGGCCGGTGGCGATCGACACGATCGCCACCACCGGCAGGTGCTGGAGGAAGAGCTGCCCGCGAGGGAACGGGAAGGCGTCGGTCCGACCGGGGTGATCCACCTCCTGGCCCAGCGGCTCGGCCGCGTCGAGGGCGGCGATCCACAGCGCCAGCCCGGCGAGCAGCATCATCGGCGTGGTGCCCGACCACATGGCCCGCAGGGCCAGGCCGGCCACCGCGGCGAGCACGACCACCCGGACGATGCGGCTGGCGGGCCACCGGGCGACGCTGCGGAGGCCCCGCTGCAGGACCGGGTGGCGGGCCGGTCCGCGCCGGGCGGGGACCCACGGCCGCGACCGCGGCCGCTCCTGGGCGAGCTGGCGGCGCAGGACCAGCACGGTGCGCAGGTCCTGGAGGGTGACGGCGAAGCGCAGCTGCCCCACCAGGGCGGTGCGGCGCTCGGCCGCCTCGAGCGAGGTGCCGGCCACCAGGCGCATGCCGGCGATGACCAACGCCACCGCCGCCACGACCGCGGCGAGCGCCGCGGGGTCGGCCTCCACCGGCCACACGGCGATGCGCCCGGCCCCCGAGCCCGGCGAGGCCGGCACCCGGTCGGCGGCGTCGGCGATCGACCACGCCACCAGGCCGCCGCCCACGACGGTGGCGAGCCACGACCGCAGGCCGGTGCCGGCCGCCACCAGGGCCGAGCCGAAGCCCAGCCCCACCACCACGACGCCGAAGAGCGCGCCGGCCAGCACCCACTCGGCGGCGTTGCCGGGGAGCCGCCGGAGGGCGAGCTGGCCGGCCGTGGCGCCGACGGCCGCGGCGGCGAAGCAGAGGAACCGCAGCTGACGCCACGCCGGGTACCGGAGGGCGACCCCCCGGTCGACCGGCGCCAGCAGCACGTGGCGCACGTCGGGCTGCTCGAGGGCGAGCGGCCCACCACGGCTGCCCGAGCGCAGCCCGAGGAACACCGCGAGGGCTGCGACCGTGCCCGCCGCCGCGGCGCCGTGGGCCCGCACGTCGGCCAGCGTGGCCGGCCCGACCTTCCCGTCGCCGATGGCGCTCGACACCAACACGACGGCCACCAGGGCCAGCAGACCGGTGATGTACACCTGGTAGAGCGCGTCGACCCAGTGGATCGCCGACACCCGCTGCTTGCGCCGGGCGCGCCGGAGCTCGCCGACGACGACAGCGGATTCAGCGAGGGTCATCGACACGGCGTGCGACGCTAGACCCGCACCCCCTCCGAGCGACAGGCGGCGACCAGCGGCCACCGGCGAGGGCGCGGCCCCGGCGAGCCACGGAACGCGGTGGGCCGGCGGCGGGGGCCGTCGGTACCGTCGGGGCCGTGGACCCCCGGACGCCTCCCGACCTGCCTGCCGGCACCGTGGTGCGACGGTCGCGGCCCGACGACGTGGACGCCTTCGTCGACCTCCTGGAGGCGGTGGCCGGCGAGGGCCGGTTCATCGGGCGCGAGCTGCCCCTCGACCGGGCGGACCGCCACCGCGAGTTCCTGGCCCACCTCGACGACCCCGACGACCACCTGTCGCTGGTGGCCACCCGCCACGACGAGGTGGTGGGCAGCCTCGGCCTCGCCCACGACGGGATGGGCCACGCCGCCCTCGGGATGCTGCTGGCGGCCGACGCCCGGGGCCAGGGGCTCGGCTCCGCCCTGCTCGTGGAGGCGGTGGCGTGGGCCGACGCCCACCCCGTGATCCACAAGGTCACCCTCCAGGCCTGGCCCCACAACGTGGGGGCCCTCGCCCTCTACCGCACGCACGGCTTCCTGGTGGAGGGCCACCTCCACCGCCACTGGCGCCGCCGCGACGGCGAGCTGTGGGACGCCGTCCTCATGGGCCTCGCGGTCACCGACCGCACCGGGCCCGACCACCCCTGACCGGACCGCACCCGACCGGACCGCACCCGACCGGACCACCCCGACCGGCTCGACCGGCGGCCCAACCCGCGACGCACCGGGCGGCTCGGCGAGCACCCGACCCCGGGACCGCTCAGGCCCAGGAGAGCTTCGCCTCCTCGACCCGGAAGCGGCGGGCCGCCACCAGCGCGAACGCGGCGGAGAAGCCGAGCAGCACGGCGACGGGGAGGGCGACCGCACCCATCCCCTCGCCATCGAAGAGCACCGAGCGGAAGCCGCGCATGGCCCAGTAGGCCGGCGTGAGCGGGGCGACGGCCTGCGCCCACCCCGGCAGGAACTCGATGGGGGTGACCGCGCCGCCGAGCCCGGCGAGCAGCATGGCCCCGGCGTTGGTGAGGGCGTTGAGCTGCACCACCGAGCGGCACACCGCCAGGAGCATGAAGCCCAGCGTGATCTCCATGACCCCCAGGGCGGCGGCCACCACGAGGTAGGCCACCAGGGAGCCCCGGACGTCGAGGTCGAACAGCAGGGCGCCGCCCCCGAGCAGCACGGTCAGCTGGATGGCCAGCGACAGGATCGGCGTCACGCTCTTCGCCAGCAGCAGCTCCGGCGTGGAGAGCTGGGAGGCGCGCAGCCGTTCCCAGGTGCCCCAGCCGTGCTCGCGGAACATGGCGAACCCGAGGTTGCCCACGAGGAACCCGCTGAAGACCACGGTGGCGCCCGGCACCACCTGCTCGGCCCCGTTGAGGCCCTTCCCCGGGAACTCCACCGAGAGGGCGGCGGCGTACGCCTGCTTGTTGAAGGCCATGTAGGCCAGGGGGATCACCGTGAAGATGATCAGGAACATGGGGTCGCGGCGCAGGATGCGCAGGTCGTTGAGGGCCACCGCCCCGATCCGGGTGGCCCGGTCGCCGGTCACCCGCCCGCTCGCCGGCGACTGGCTCGTGGTCGTGCCGGTCATCGTCCGCCCCCTTCGGTCCGCTCCGCCGGTGAGCCCGTCGCCTCGGGGGTCCCGGTCGCCTCGGCGCCGAGCCCGTCGTCGTCGCTGCGGTACGCCCGGCCGGTGATGGCCACGAACACCGTCTCCAGGCTGGGCCGGGAGAGCTCGACCGACGTGAGCCGGTCGGCGTCGGCGCCCAGGGTGGCCACCAGGCCGGCCACCGCCGAGCCCGGCCGATCGGTGGCCACCCGGAGGACGTCCCCGTCGACCAGGGCGCCGTCGAGCGGCGGGGCGGGCCCGTCGAAGGTCAGCTCCACCATGCCCGAGCCGTGCTCGGCCACCAGTTGGTCGAGCGGCCCCCGGGTGAGGATCCGACCCCGGTCCAAGATGGCCACGCTGGCGCCCAGCTCCTCCACCTCGGGCAGGTAGTGGGTGGAATACACGACCGCGCACCCCTCCTCGCGGGCCAGGCGTCCGATGGCGGCGAGCAGCCGGCCGCGGGTGGCGATGTCGACGCCCGTGGTGGGCTCGTCGAGCAGCAGCACCCGCGGCCGGTGCACCAGGGCCATGGCGGTGTGGAGGCGGCGCTTCTCGCCCCCCGACAGCTGCCGCGCCGGGCGCTCGATCAGGTCGACCAGCTCCAGGACGTCGGCCACCTCCTCGATGCGGGCCTGGCGAGCCGCGCCCCGCAGCCCGGCCAGGCGGGCGAACAGCTCGAGGTTCTCCCGCACGGTGAGGGTGGGATAGATGCCCGTCTCCTGGGCCGCCAGCCCCACCAGGCTGCGCGTGCCCGCCCCACCCGCGGTGAGGTCGACGCCGTCGACGCGCACGGCGCCCCCGTCGGCGTCCCGGAGCCCGGCGACGATCGACACCAGGGTGGTCTTGCCCGCGCCGTTGGGGCCGAGCAGCCCGCACACCTCCCCCGCCCCCACGCGCAGGCTGACCTGGTGGAGCGCCACCCGGTCCCCGTAGCGCTTGTCGACCCGTTCCACCTCGAGCATCGCCGCATCCGCCATGCGGCGAGCCTGGCACGGTGGTCACCGCGACGTCGGACGGGTTTCCCGTCCCGGCGCCGGGCCCGGGCCCGACCGGTGGACCCGACCGGTGGCTCGGCCGGGTGGGACCGCGCGGCGGGCAGGGGCCACAATGGCGCCATGTTCACCCACATCGACCACGTCGGCATCGCGGTGCCGGACCTCGACGAGGCCCTCGCCTTCTACGCCGAGACGTTCGACCTGAAGTCGGTCCACGAAGAGGTCAACGAGGAGCAGGGCGTGCGCGAGGCCATGCTCGCCGTCGGCGACTCGGGCAGCTGCATCCAGCTCCTGGCCCCGCTCACCCCCGAGTCCACCATCGCCAAGTTCATCGGCAAGAACGGCCCGGGCATCCAGCAGATGGCCTACCGGGTGGTCGACATCGACGCCGTCTCCGCCACGCTCCGCCAGCGCGGCGTCCGGCTCCTGTACGAGCAGCCCAAGGGCGGCACCGCCGGCTCCCGGGTCAACTTCATCCACCCCAAGGACGCCGGCGGCGTCCTGGTGGAGCTGGTCGAGCCCGGCACCGAGCCCCACTGACCCGACCCCGCCCTCGGCCCGCGCGCCGGGTGACCGACCCTGGCCGGGTGACCGACCCTGGCCGGTGACCGACCCGGCACCGTTCTTCACGGCGAACGGGACAACCCACCGCGCCCTCACCCGGAAGAACCGACCCGGCACCGTTCTTCACGGCGAACGGGACAACCAGCCGCGCCCTCAGCCGGAAGAACGGGGCGCGGGTGGCGCGGCCGTCGGCGGGCGCTACTCCTCGACGAGTTGGACGAGGGTGCCGAACATGGTGCGGGGGTGGATGAAGGCGGTGGTGGTGCCGCGGACGCCGCGGCGGGGCTCGGTGTCGACCACCTCGTGGCCGGCCTCGATCATCGCGGCGAGCGTGGCCGCGCAGTCGGCCACCCGGTAGCCGACGTGGTGCAGCCCCGGTCCCCGTGACTCGAGGAACGCGGCCAGCACCGAGTCGTCGCGCGTGGGCGTCAGCAACTGGATGTAGCTGTCGGCCACCTTGATGAGGGCCACCTCGACGCCGTCGTCCTCGAGCACCTCGCGGTGGTCCACCCACACGTCGAAGCTCTCGCGGTGCTCGTCGATGGCCTCGTCGAGGTCGTAGACGGCGATGGCCACGTGGTCGATCGCGGTGAGGACCGGCCCGACCTCACCGGCCGCCTCGCTGGTGATCACGTCGTCGTTCTCGAACGGGTTCTTGGCGGCGATCCCCATGGCCCGATCCTCCCACGCCGGTCCCCCACCGGCCGGCGCGGCGACCCGCACGCCGCCCCCGTCGCCGGTCGAGGCCGGCGACGGGGGCGATCAGCGATCCTCAGGCGGAGGCCTTGGCCGCGTCGGCACGCTGGAACACCCGGTGCGGCGCAGCCGGACCGGCAAGGAGACGGTGATCGTCTGGTAGCGGCGAAGCCGCTGTCTCACCGATCCTCAGGCGGAAGCCTTGGCCGCGTCGACACGTTGGAACACCCGGTGCGGCGAAGCCGGACCGGCAAGAAGACGGTGATCATCTGGTAGCGGCGAAGCCGCTGTCTCACCGATCCTCAGGCGGAGGCCTTGGCGGCGTCGGCACGTTGGAACAGGGTGATCTTGTCCTCGCCGACCTGGGCGCGGAACTCGGGGTCGTCGATGCCGAGGCCCTTCTCGGGGGCGAGGCAGAGCACGCCCGCCTTGCCCTCGATCTCGTTGCGGTGCACGGCCAGCGCGGCGTCGCCCGTCTCCTCGAGGGAGTAGGTGCGACTCAGCAGGGGCTGGATCTTCCCGTCGCTGATCAGCTGGTTGGCCGCCCACGCCTCCTTATAGTTGGCGAAGTGCGAGCTGACGATGCTCTTGAGCTTCATCCAGAGGTGGCGGTTGTCGTACTCGATCATGTAGCCGCTGGTGGCGGCGCAGGTGATGATCTGGCCGCCTCGGGCGGTGACGACCACCGAGGCCCCCATGGTCTGGCGCCCGGGGTGCTCGAACACGATGTCGGGGTCGCGCCCGACCAGCTTGCGGATGTCCTTGCCGAGGCGGCGCCACTCCTTCTCGTCCTGGGTGTGCTCGTCGGCCCAGAACTTGTAGCCGGCCTCCTTGCGGTCGATGACCGCCTCGCAACCGAGGTCGTGCAGCAGCTCGACCTTCTCCGGCGACGACACCACGCCCACCGGCGTGCCGCCGCCGTTGAGCACGTACTGCACGGCGTAGCCGCCGAGCCCGCCGGAGGCGCCCCAGATGAGCACCACGTCGCCCTGCTTCATGTGCCCGGCGTTGTGGCTGACCAGCATCCGGTAGCTGGTGGAGTTGGTCAGCGCGTTGCAGGCCGCCTCTTCCCTCGAGTGGTGCGCCGGCTTGGGCATGAGCTGGTTGGCCTTGACGACGGTGAGGTCGGCCAGGCCGCCGAAGTTGGTCTCGAAGCCCCAGATGCGCTGGTTGCTGGCCAGCATGGAGTCGTCGTGGGCGCTCGGGTCCTGGTCGTCGACGTGGTTGCAGTGGATGGTGACCCGGTCGCCCGGCTTCCAGTTGCGGACCGCCGAGCCGACGCCGAGCACCACGCCGGCGCCGTCGGAGCCGACCACGTGGTACGGCAGGTCGTGGCGCTTGCCCCAGGCGCTCTCGTTGCCGAGGCGCTCCAGGAACGCGAAGGTCGGCAACGGCTCGAAGATCGAGGTCCACACCGTGTTGAAGTTGATGGCGCTGGCCATCTGGGCCACGTAGACCTCGTCGGGGGCCAGCTCAGGGGTGGCGACCTCGTCGACGTGCAGGGACTTGCGCGGGTCCTTGTCGGCGGAGTCCATCCCCTCGAACATGGTGGCCTCGTCCTTCTTGACGAAGGCGGCCCGGTAGCTGTCGGGGATGGCCAGGTTGGCCAGGTCGTCGCCGGACGCGCCGGCCTGGATGGCTTCGAGGATCTCCTGCATGGCGCGCAGGTTAGAGGTTCGGCCGGGGGCCTGGCCCGGCCGGCGACGGTCCTGCGACCGGACCTCTGCGGCCTTTGCCCCGAATGGGTCCCAGGGGTGCGAATCCTTCACATCTGCTCGCCAGATCCGATGGGGAGGTCGGATCTACACTCACGCCTGCCCGCAGCGGGCTCGTCTCGTGCACGAAGGAAACCGAACGTCCATGGCGCTCACCCCCGATCAGATCAAGGCCAAGCACTTCGTGGTGGGCCTCCGTGGCTACGACAAGGACGAGGTGAACGCGTTCCTGCAGGAGGCGGCCGACGCCCTGCAAGAGGCCACCGAGCGCCCCGCCGCCGGGACCGACGCCCAGCCCGCCGAGCGCTCGGGT
>JBBRFU010000090.1:0-15040 GCA_038241315.1 Acidimicrobiales bacterium
TCAGCAGACTCCGCTATGACCCTGTCACCCGCGCCTACGCCGAACGACGACGCGTCGAAGCCAACATGTCTGACCGGGCCATCCGCCGCTGCCTCAAGCGTTACATCGCCCGCCAGCTCTACCGACAACTCGAAGCCGGCCAACCTCCAGCTTGACGAGCCATAGGAGCGTCCGACCCCGGCATCGGCCACCGGTCCCCGGGTTGCATAGTCATGCACCTCGACGTATAGGTTGGCGCCCATGGCAGCACGGGTCGGCATCGTCGGGGCATCGGGGTTCACCGGGGCCGAGCTGCTCCGCCTCCTGGCCGGCCACCCCGACCTCGAGGTGGTGGTGGCCACCGGCGACAGCCAGGCCGGCACCGCGGTGGCCTCGCTCTACCCCAGCCTGGCCGCCGCCTACCCCGAGCTGACCTACGCGCCCCACGTCGACGGGCTCGCCGACCAGCACGGGCTCGACCTGGTGTTCTGCGGCCTGCCCCACGGCACCTCGCAGGCGATCGTGCCGGGCCTGCTCGACGGCAACCGGGTGGTGGTCGACCTGGGCGCCGACTTCCGCCTCAAGGACGCCTCGCTGTACCCCACCTGGTACGGCGTCGAGCACACCGTCCCCGCGCTGCTGCCCGCGGCGGTCTACGGCCTGCCCGAGCTGTTCCGCGAGGAGCTGCGCACCGCGAAGCTGATCGCCACGCCCGGGTGCTACGTCACCACCGCCACCCTGGCGCTGGCCCCGCTGCTGGCTGCCGGCCTGGTCGAGCCCACCGGGATCGTGGTCGACGCGGCGAGCGGCGTGTCGGGGGCGGGCCGGGCGGCCAAGGACACCAACGCCTTCAACACGGTCGACGAGAACTTCGTGGCCTACGGCCTGCTCAACCACCGCCACACGCCGGAGATCGAGCAGAACCTCAGCACCGTCGCCGGGACGGACGTGCAGGTGCTGTTCACCCCGCACCTCGCCCCCATGAACCGGGGCATCCTGGCCACCTGCTACGCCCGGCCCACCGAGGCCGTCACCACCGAGTCCCTGCGCGAGGTGCTCCACGCCGCCTACGACGCGGAGCCGTTCGTGGTGGTCCGCCACGAGCCGCCGTCCACCAAGGCCACCCTGGGCTCGCAGTCGGTGCACGTCACCGCCTACGCCGACGAGCGCACCGGCTGGATCGTCGCCCTCGCCGCGCTCGACAACCTCACCAAGGGGGCGTCGGGCGGCGCCCTCCAGTCGGCCAACCTGGCCCTGGGCCTCCCGGAGGCCACCGGGCTGCCCGTGGCCGGCCTCTACCCCTGAGCCACCGTCCGCCGGACTGACCCCCCATCCACTCCGGCCCCGACCACTCCCGACCCGAACCCGTCCGACCGGACCCGACGAGAGCAGACGACGATGAGCGTGACCGCAGCGAAGGGCTTCGTGGCCGCGGGCGTGGCGGCCGGCATCAAGGCCTCGGGTGACCTCGACCTGGCGCTGGTGGCGACCGACGACGGGCGCCCCGTCGCTGCGGCCGCCGTCTTCACCGACAACAAGATGACCGCGGCGCCGGTCCTCACCTCCGACGCCCACCTCGCGGCCACCGGCGGGCGGGCCGCCGCCGTCATCCTCAACGCCGGCAACGCCAACGCGGCCACCGGCGCACCGGGTCGGGCCGACGCCGAGGCCATGTGCGCGGCCAGCGCCGCCGAGCTGGGCTGCGCCACCGAGGAGGTCCTGGTGTGCTCCACCGGGCTCATCGGCATCCCTCTCCCGATCGACGTGATCCTCGCCGGCATCCCCGGTGCGGCGGCCGCCCGATCGGTCGACGGCGGGGCGGCAGCGGCCGAGGCCATCCGCACCACCGACACCCACCGCAAGGAGACGTTGGTGCCGGTGGCCGACTCGGCCGCGGTGGTGGGGGGCATGGCGAAGGGGGCGGCCATGCTCGCGCCCAACATGGCCACCATGCTCGCCGTGCTCACCACCGATGCCGAGGCCGATCCCGACGAGCTCCGCGCTGCGCTGCGCGCCGGCGTCTCCACCAGCTTCAACGTGTTGATGACCGACGCGTGCCGCTCCACCAACGACACCGTCATCCTCCTGGCCAGCGGCGCCGCCGGGCCGGTGCCGGCTGCCGACCTGGCGACGGCCGTCGGCCGGGCCTGCGCCGACCTCGCCCTCCAGATGGCCGGCGACGCCGAGGGCGCCACCAAGGTCGTGCGCCTCTCGGTCACCGGCGCGCGCACCGACGCCGACGCCGAGGCCGGAGCCCGCCAGATCGCCAGGAGCGCCCTGTGCAAGTGCTCCTGGTTCGGCCAGGACCCCTACTGGGGCCGGCTGGCCAGCGAGCTCGGCAGCGCGGGCATCGCCTTCGACCAGGAGCGGGTGGCCGCGTCCTACGGCGGCGTCCGGGTCGCCGCCGGCGGGGTCAGCATCGCCCACGACGAAGCTGCCGTCGCCGCCCACCTGGCCCAGCGCCACCTCGAGATCACCTGCGACCTCGGCCTCGGCGACGGCACCTTCACGGTGCTCACCAACGACCTCACCCACGCCTACATCGACGAGAACACCGGCGGCAGCTGAGCGGCCGGTCGACGCCGGCCCGGAACCGGCTTGCATAGTCATGCAGGTGGTCGAATACACTGCGGTCATGGCCGACGAGCAGCAGGTGAGCCCCGGGGAGCTGGCCCAGGTCGACGCCGCCACCCGTGCCGCGGTCCTGGTGGAGGCCCTGCCCTACATCCAGGCCTTCGCCGACAAGGTCGTGGTGGTGAAGTTCGGCGGCAACGCCATGGTCGACGACGCCCTGTCCCGGTCGTTCGCCGCCGACATCGTCCTGTTGCGGGCCATCGGCCTGCGCCCGGTGGTGGTCCACGGCGGCGGGCCGCAGATCGGCAAGGTGCTGGCCCAGCTGGGCAAGGAGACCGAGTTCCGCGACGGGCTCCGGGTCACCGACGCCGAGACGCTCGACGTGGCCCGCATGGTGCTCACCGGGCGCGTCGGCGCCGACATCGTGTCGGCCATCAACCAGCACGACCGGGTGGCCGTGGGCCTCTCGGGGGAGGACGCCGGCCTGATCATCGCCACCCAGCGCAGCGAGGCACTGGGCTACGTGGGCGACGTGGTCGACGTGAACCGGAAGATCCTCGACACCTTGCTGCGCGACCACTTCATCCCGGTGATCTCCACCATCGGGGCCGACGGCAGCGGCCAGGCCTTCAACATCAACGCCGACTCGGCCGCCATCGCCATCGCCGAGTCGATGGGCGCCGAGAAGCTGATCTACCTCACCGACGTGCCCGGGGTCCTCACCGACGTGGCCGACCCCTCGTCGCTCGTCTCCCGGCTGTCGGCGTCCCGGGCCCGGCTGCTCATCGAGGACGGGGTCATCGCCGGGGGCATGATCCCCAAGGTCGACGCCTGCCTGGCGGCCATCGATGCCGGGGTCGGGTCGGCCCACATCCTCGACGGTCGGATCGCTCACGTGGTGCTGCTCGAGCTCCTCACCGACGCCGGCGTCGGCACCATGATCACCCGCACCGACGGCGCCGGCTCGTGAGCGCCGACGGTCCCGGCGCGGCCCCCGGCCACGGCCCCCACGCCACGGCCATGCACGCCCCTGCCGGTCTCGACCGCTGCCCGCTCATGCCCACCTACGGCGCGCCGCAGGTGCAGTTCGTGCGGGGCGCGGGCACCCGGCTCTGGGACGCCGACGGCCACGAGTACCTCGACTTCCTCTCGGGCCTCGCTGTCACCTCGCTCGGCCACAGCCACCCGGCGGTGGCCGAGGCGCTGCACACCCAGGCCCGCACCCTCCTCCACGTCTCGAACCTCTTCGGCACCGAGCCGGGCGCCGAGGTGGCCACCACGCTCGACCGGCTGCTCGGCGGCGGGGGCCAGGTCTTCTTCTGCAACTCGGGGGCGGAGGCCAACGAGGCCGCCATCAAGCTCGCGCGCAAGTGGGGCGGGCGGGGTCGCCACGTGGTGGTCAGCGCCTGGGGGTCGTTCCACGGCCGCACCCTCGCCACCCTCCACGCCACCGGTCAGCCCGCCAAGCACGAGGCCTTCCAGCCCCTGCCCGAGGGCTTCCGGCACGTGGCGTGGAACGACCTCGAGGCGCTGGAGGCCGCCATCGACCCGACGGTGGCCGCCGTGCTGCTCGAGCCCGTGCAGGGCGAGGGCGGCGTCAACCCGGCCACCGCGGAGTACTTCGCCGGGGTCCGGCGGCTCTGCGACGAGCGAGGCCTCCTCTTCATGGTCGACGAGGTCCAGACCGGCCTGGGCCGGACGGGGGCGTGGTTCGGCCACCAGCACCTCGGCGTCCGGCCCGACGTGGTCACCCTGGCCAAGGCCCTCGGCAACGGCGTGCCCATCGGGGCGTGCTGGGCGCGAGCCGAGGTGGCCGGCGTCTTCGAGCCGGGCGACCACGCCACCACCTACGGCGGCCAGCCCCTGGCCACCGCGGCCGCTCGCGCCGTGCTCGCGGTGATGGAGGCCGAGGACGTGCCGGCCCGGGCCACGGCCGCGGGCGCCACGCTCAGCGCCGCGCTGGGCGCCCTCGACGGCGTCGTCGAGGTCCGCGGCCTCGGGCTCCTGCTCGCCGCCCAGCTCGCCGACGGGATCGATGCCCGCTCGGTGGCGGCCGAGGCGCTCCGGCGCGGCCTGGTGGTCAACGCCGTCACCCCCAGCGCCCTGCGCCTCGCCCCCTCGCTCCTCGTCACCGACGACGAGATCGCCGAGGCGGTGGCCGTGCTGGCCGCCGTGCTCACCGACCGCGCCACGGTCCCCACGGAGGTCCCGGCATGACCCACCACCTGCTCGACGTCGACGACCTCAGCCGAGCGGAGCTGGTCGAGGTCCTCGACCGCTGCTCCCGCCCCGGCAGCCCGCCGCAGCTCCTCGCCGGCAAGGGCGCGGCCCTCTTCTTCGAGAAGCCGTCGAACCGCACGCGCAACTCCACCGAGATGGCCGTCGTGCAGCTCGGGGGCCACCCGATCTACCTGAAGCCCGACGAGGTCGACGTCGACCGCCGCGAGTCGGCCGAGGACGTCGCCCGCACCCTCGCCTGCTACCACTCGGTCATCGCGGCGCGGGTGTTCGACCACCGGGTCCTCGAGCGCATGGCCGGGGCGGTCGACATCCCGATCGTCAACCTGCTGTCGGACCGGAGCCACCCGCTCCAGGCCGTGGCCGACCTGCTGACCATCCGCCACGAGTTCGGCGACCTCGCCGGTCGCACCCTCACCTGGGTCGGCGACTACTCGAACGTCGCCCGCTCGCTCGGCCTGGCCGCAGCCATGTCCGACCTGACCGTGCGCTTCGCCTGCCCGGCCGGCTACGCCCCGCCGCCCGCCGACCTGGCACGCTTCGCCGAGCTCGGCGCCGGCGGGGCCGAGGCCGACGCCGACCCCAAGACCATGGTCGACGGGGCCCACGTGGTGGTCACCGACGCCTGGTACTCGATGGGCCAGGAGGACGAAGAGGCCGTGCGTCGCCCCATCTTCGAGCCCTACCGGGTCGACGCCTCGCTGCTGTCGGTGGCGGCGCCCGACGCGATCTTCCTCCACTGCCTTCCTGCCCACCGGGGCGAGGAGGTCACCGACGAGGTGCTCGACGGGCCCCGGAGCCGGGTGTGGCCGGAGGCCGCCAACCGGTTGCCGGCCGCCCGGGGGGCCCTCGAGTGGCTCCTCACCCGCACCGCGGTCGAGCGGTGACCGCCCGGGCCCAGGCCGAGCCGGTGCGGCTGGCCAAGACCCAGCGCCAGCACCTGGTGGCCAAGCTGCTGGCCGGGCACCCGGTGGCCAGCCAGGAGCGCCTGGTCGGGCTGCTCGCCGAGGAAGGCGTCGCCGCCACCCAGGCCACCGTGAGCCGCGACCTCGAGGACCTCGGCGCCATCAAGGTCCGGGCCGCCGGGGGAGAGGCCGTCTACGCCATCCCCGAGCTGCCCAAGGACCAACGGGCCCCAGACGACCACCTCCGGCGGGTCTTCGGCGACTGGGTGGTGGAGGTGGCCTGCTCGGCCAACATCATCGTCCTGCGCACCCCGCCCGGCACCGCCAACGTGGTGGGCTCGGCCCTCGACCGGGCCGCGCTGCCGGCGGTCCTCGGCACGGTGGCCGGCGACGACACGCTGCTGGTCGTGGTCGCCGAGGGCCACCTCGGCGCCGACGTGGCCCACCGCCTCCGCGAGCTCGCCGGCCTCTCACCAGGCTGAACGGCTCCTCCAGCCGGACGACCCCCTCCCGGCGGCTCCCGTGCCGCCGCTCGCCGGCGGCGCCCACCAGATCTCCCGAAGCCCTCAGCAACCGACATCTCGAAGCAACCCGAAGAACGAAAGAGGAACAACTGTGGCGAAGCGCGTGGTACTGGCCTACTCCGGTGGTCTCGACACCTCCGTGGCCGTGCGCTGGATGATCGAGGAGCTGGGGGTGGAGGTCGTCGCGCTGGCGGTCGACGTCGGCCAGGCCAGCGACGACTGGGACGTGGTCCGCGAACGGGCCCGGGCGGCCGGCGCCGTCGACGCCATCGTGATCGACGCCCGCAAGGAGTTCGCCGAGGACTTCGTCCTGCCCGCGCTCAAGGCCAACGCCATGTACGAGGGTCGGTACCCGCTCGTCTCGGCCCTGTCCCGCCCGGTCATCGTGCAGCACCTGGTGGCCGAGGCCCGCCGCAGCGGCGCCCAGGCGGTGGCCCACGGCTGCACCGGCAAGGGCAACGACCAGGTGCGCTTCGAGGTGTCCACCCGGGCCCTGGCGCCCGACCTCGAGGTGATCGCCCCGGTGCGGGGCTGGGGCATGACCCGCGAGGACTCCATCCACTACGCCTACGACCACCAGATCCCGATCCAGGCGACGAAGGAGAAGGTGTACTCCATCGACGACAACCTCTGGGGCCGCGCCATCGAGTGCGGCGAGATGGAGGATCCCTGGGCCGTGCCGCCGCAGGGGGTGTGGCTGCTGACCAAGCCCACCGAGACCGAGCCCCGCGACATCGAGATCGGCTTCGAGCAGGGCATGCCGGTGTCGATCGACGGCGAGCGCCTCGCCATGCTCGACGTCATCGAGCGGCTCAACACCATCGTCGGCTCGTACGGCTGGGGCCGGATCGACATGGTGGAGAACCGCCGGGTCGGCATCAAGAGCCGCGAGACCTACGAGTGCCCGGCGGCGCTGGCGCTGATCATGGCCCACAAGGACCTCGAGTCGATCTGCCTGGAGCGGGACCTCGAGCGCGAGAAGGCCCGCATCGAGCCCCGCTACGCCGAGCTGATCTACGACGGCCTCTGGTTCAGCCCGCTCAAGGAGGCGTTCGACTCGTTCGTCGACAAGAGCCAGGAGTTCGTCACCGGCGAGGTGCGCCTGCGCCTGTCGCCCGGCTCGTGCGTGGTCACCGGCCGGCGCAGCGACACCAGCCTCTACGACTACTCGCTGGCCACCTACGACGCCGCCGACTCGTTCCGGCACGAGGACTCGGCCGGGTTCGTGCGGCTGTGGGGCCTCGGGATCGAGACCTGGTCGGCCCGGCAGGCCTCCACCCGCCCGAAGGCCTGAGCCGTGACCGACGAGCCCGCCGAGGGCAACACCCTCTGGCACGGTCGCTTCGCCGACGGCCCCAGCGACGCGCTGCTCGCCTACACGGTGAGCCTGCCGTACGACCAGCGCCTGGCGCCCGACGACATCACCGGGTCGCGCGCCCACGTGCGGGGCCTGGTCCGCGGCGGGATCCTCGACGGCGACGAGGCCGCGGCGGTCCTCGGTGCCCTCGACACCGTGGAGGAGGAGCTGGCCGAGGGCCGGTTCCACTTCCTGCCGAGCGACGAGGACATCCACACCGCGGTGGAGCGCCGGGTCACCGAGCTGGCGCCGGCCGGCGGCAAGATCCACACCGGCCGCAGCCGCAACGACCAGGTGGCCACCGACCTCCGGCTCTACACCAAGCGGGCCCTCACCAGCGTGGCCGCAGCGGTGCTGGGGCTCCAGGACGTCCTGCAGGCCCGGGCCATCGAGGCGGGCGGCGCCTACCTCCCCGGCTACACGCACCTCCAGCGGGCCCAGCCGGTCCTGCTGGCCCACCACCTGCTGGCCCACGCCTGGGCCCTGGCCCGCGACGTGGACCGGCTCCTCGCCACCCGCCACCGCAGCGACGTGTCGCCGCTGGGCGCCGGCGCCCTGGCCGGCAGCTCGCTCCCGCTCGACCCCGCCGGCACCGCGGCCGACCTCGGCTTCGCCGCCGTGTTCGACAACTCCCTCGACGCGGTGAGCGACCGGGACTTCGTGGCCGAGTCGCTCTTCGACCTGGCCCTGCTCGGCATCCACCTCTCCCGCATCGGTGAGGAGGCGTGCCTCTGGGCGTCCGACGAGTTCGGCTTCCTCCAGCTGCACGACGCCTGGTCCACCGGGTCGTCGATGATGCCGCAGAAGAAGAACCCCGACATCGCCGAGCTGGCCCGGGGGAAGAGCGGCCGCCTCATCGGCCACCTCACCGGGCTGCTCACCACCCTCAAGGGCCTGCCGCTGACCTACAACCGCGACCTCCAGGAGGACAAGGAGCCGCTGTTCGACGCCGTCGACCAGGTGCTCCTCGCCCTCGAGGCGCTCAGCGGCCTCCTCGCCACGTCGACCTTCGTGACCGACGCCATGGCCGAGGCCGCCGACTCGCCGTACGCCGCGGCCACCGACCTGGCCGAGTACCTGGTGGAGCGGGGTCTGCCGTTCCGGGAGGCCCACGCCGTGGTGGGGGAGATCGTCCGCACCGCCCTCGGGGGCGGGGGCGCCATGGCCGACCTCGTCGCCGTCCACCCGCAGCTCGGCCCCGACGCCGCGGCCCTGCTGGCGCCCGGCGTGTCCGTCACCCGTCGCACCACCCGCGGCGGCGCCGGTCCCGGCCCGGTGGCGGACCAGCTCGAGCGGTTCGACGCCCGGCTCGCCGCCGACCGCACCCGCGTGCACGAGGCCTGAGCCGGTGACCGCGACCGACCCTGTCACACCCGCCGGTGGGGGAGCGCCCTGGCCGCACCGCGAGCGGATCAAGGTCCGCTACCAGGAGGTCGACCTCCAGAACGTGGTCTTCAACGCCCACTACCTGGGCTGGTGCGACATCGCCACCGCGTCGTGGTTCGGCGACGCCATCGGGTGGACCGGTCTGGGCGACGGCGTCGACTGGATGCTGGTGAAGGTCGTCATGGAGTGGCAGGGATCGGCCACCTACGGCGACACCGTCGACCTCGACTGCGGCATCGCCCGCTGGGGCACCACCTCCTTCGACGTCGACTTCCGGGGCACGGTCGAGCACCGGCCGGTGTTCACCGCCCGCATCACCTACGTGTGCGTCACCCCGGGCACGAAGGCGACGACGCCGGTCCCCGACACGATGCGGTCCGCCCTGCACCTGGTGCCCGACCCCGCCTGATCAGCGGCGGGCCCCGGATCAGGGCCGGCCCGCCGGGTCAGGCGCCCTGGACAGGGGGCATCGACCTCGTCGGCTCGTCCGCCGCCGGCCGCTCGGACCTCCCGGTCAGCAGCTCGAGGACCCCGAGGGCCGCGGGTCGGGTGCCGAGGGGCGGGCGTCCCGCGGCGGCGCGCTGGTGGCGGAGGTCCGGCTCGCGGTGCCGGCTGGTCCCTAGGCTCGGGTGATGCTGCCGCTGCACACCCGGGTCCAGCCCTACGCCTGGGGCGCCGTCGACGGGCTGGCGGCCCTCGTCGGCTCGGAGCCCACGGGCGGGCCCGAGGCCGAGCTCTGGGTGGGCACCCACCCGGCCGTCCCGTCCGTCGTGGCCGACGATCCCGAGGGCCGCACGCTCGCCGAGGTGATCGCCGCCGACCCGTCGCGCTGGCTCGGCCCCGAGCTCGCGGCCGCCGGCCACACGGCCCTGCCGTTCCTCCTCAAGGTGCTGGCCATCGGCCGCCCGCTCTCGCTGCAGGCCCACCCCTCGGCCGCACGTGCCGCCGCGGGCTTCGCCCGGGAGGAGGAGGCCGGCCTCGCCGTCGACGCGCCCGACCGCACCTACCGCGACCCGAACGCCAAGCCGGAGGCCTTGGTGGCGCTCGACCCCACGTGGGCCCTCTGCGGCTTCCGCGAGCCGCTCGAGGCCGCCAACCTGCTCGCCGGGCTCGGCATCGAGGCCCTCGACCCGCTCGTCGGCGTCCTGGCCTCCACCGGCACCGAGGGGCTCCGCACCACCCTGACGTGGCTCCTCACCCAGACCGGCTCCTCGCGAGCGGCCGTGGCCGCGGCCGTGGCCGCGTCCGTCCGCCGGATCCGCTCCGAGGACCCGACCGACCCGCGGGTGTGGGTGCAGCGGCTGGCCCGCGAGTTCCCCGGTGACCCCACGGCCGTGGCCCCGCTGCTCCTCCAGCTGGTCCGGCTCGATCCCGGCGAGGCGGTGCACCTCCCCGCCGGCAACCTGCACGCCTACCTGGGCGGCGCCGGCATCGAGATCATGGCGGCATCGGACAACGTCCTGCGCGGGGGCCTGACGCCCAAGCACGTCGCCGTCGACGAGCTCGTGGCCACCCTCCGCTTCGAGCCGGGCACCCCGCCCGGGCCGGTCGCCAAGGACCTGGGCGACGGCGTGACCACCTACGACGCCGGGGAGGAGGCCTTCGCCCTGGCGGTGGTCGACGCCGGGGACGGGGTGGTGTCGCTGGCCCCCACCGCACCGTCGCTCCTCCTCGCCACCGGTGGCGCCGTCGACGTGGCCGGCCCCGAGCGCGGCCTCACCCTCGACTGCGGCGACGCTGCCTTCGTGTCGCCCGGGTCCGGGCCCTACGCCGTGTCGGGCCCCGGTCGCCTCTGGTGGGCCACCACGGGCGACGGCCTGCCCCGCTGACGGGTGGCCCGCCGCCTCCCGCGCTCGTTCTACCGGCGGGACCCCCTGGTGGTGGCGCCCGAGCTGTTGAACAAGGTGCTCGTCCACGGTGGTCGGTCGGGCCGCATCGTCGAGGTCGAGGCCTACCGGGGCGTCGACGACCCGGCCAGCCACGCCTACCGCGGCCTGACCCCGCGCACCGAGGTCATGTTCGGCCCGCCCGGCCACCTGTACGTGTACTTCAGCTACGGGATGCACTGGTGCGCCAACGCGGTCACCTCGGAGCCGGGGGAGGCGGGCGCGGTGCTGCTGCGGGCGCTCGCCCCGCTGACGGGGGTGGCCGACATGGAGGCGGTCCGGCCAGCGGCCCGCCGGGTGGTCGACCTGGCGAACGGCCCGGCGAAGCTCTGCCAGGCGCTCGGCATCGACGGCAGCCAGGACGGGGTCGACCTGACCCGGGCAGGTGCCGGCACCGCCATCGTCGACGACGGCACCCCGCCGCCCGCCGAGGTGGTCACCGGCCCCCGCGTGGGCATCTCGGTCGCCACCGACGTCCCCTGGCGCTTCAGCGTCCCCGGTGATCCTCACCGCTCCAAGCCCTGGTGACGGGGGAGCGCTGGCCGATGCGGCCCGCCGGCCCGCCGGTCCGCCGGTCCGCCTGCCACCGAACGCCGGACGCCGGACGCCCGCCCGATGGCCCCACGGCCCACCCGTCCACGTCACCGGTGGCTCGCGGACCCGCGCCGCGGCGCCGACCACCTCGCCGGTCGGACCGATCGGGTAGGCAGGGAGGCGTGACCGCCCTGGAGCTCCTGCCCGCCGACGATCTCCGGCTCGAGCCGGCCGACTTCCTGGGCGCCGCGGTCCACCAGCTCCAGATGGCCGATCTCGACGACCCCACCGCTGCCGGGCACCGCGACACGATCCTGGACTTCTTCCTCGACCACCCCGACGCCGCGCAGCGGACCTGCGTCGAAGGCCACCTCACCGGTTCGGCCCTGGTGGTCGACGCCACCGGCACGCGCACGCTGGTCATGCTGCACCGCAAGCTGGGCCGGTGGTTCCAGCCGGGCGGGCACGCCGACGGCGACGCCAACCTGGCCGCGGTCGCGCTCCGCGAGGCCACCGAGGAGACCGGGATCGCCGGCCTGCGCGTGGCCCTCCCCGCCATCGACGTCGACGTGCACCGCGTGGCGCCCCCGGGGGAGACGCCCCACCTGCACCTCGACGCCCGCTACCTCGTGGTCGCCCCGCCCGGCGCCACCGAGCAGGCCAACCAGGAGTCGCTGGACCTCCGGTGGGTCGACGAGGCCGGTCTCGAGGCCCTCGAGCCGCCGATCGACGCCAGCACGCGCCGCCTCGTCCGCCGGGGCCTCCACCTCGCCGCCGAGCTCGTGGCCTGACCGCGGGTCGCCGCCCCGACGGGCGAGCTCGACGGCGGACGCTCCGCCTCGGTCCCGACGGGCGGCGAGGAGGGAGCGGCGTCAGCCGACGTCGCCGGGCGTGGCGCAGTCGGGCATGTCGTTGACGTCGGCGAAGACCTCGATGGTCTTGTCCACCGAGTCCTTGAGGTCGGGGTTCTCCGTGACGAGGAACTTGGCGTCGGGGTCCTGTCGCAGCCGGGCCGCGTAGTCCTCCCGGTCACGTAGGTACCGCCGCCAGTCGCCGAACCAGCCCTCGAGCACCTCGGCGTCGCCGCCGCTGGCGGGCGCGTCGGCCTCGATGTCGTCCACCATCTGCTCGACCAGGACGTTGGCCTCGTCGAGCACGTCGGCCCGCTGCGTGGCGCTGGTGAAGTCGCCGGCACCCGGGAGCTCGGCGAGGTCCGCCCGGAGGTCCCGGCACCGCTCGTGGGTGCGCTCGACGTAGGCCCGATCGTCGAGGCGGTCGGCGTTGACCTTCTTCGGGCCGCCCGTGAAGATCCAGATCCAGAAGAGGATGATCGCCAGCGCCACCACCACGGCGATGACCCGGCCGAGCCGTGACGGCACGCCCATGGGCACGTCGACCTCGGGCACCGGCGCGGTCTTGGTGGGCATGGCGCCAGCCTCGCCCAGCCGACCCGACGGGGTCCAACCCGCCCCCGGGCCCCCACGGGCGACGAACCGTTTGGTCCGCCTGCCCCGTGCGGGTGACCATGGGCCCATGACCGACGCCCGCGTCCTCGACGACCTGGAGGCCCGTGGCCTGGTGCAGGACTGCACCGACCGCGACGGCCTCGCCTCCCGTCTCGCCGAAGGACCGCTCACCCTCTACTACGGGTGCGACCCCACCGCCGACAGCCTCCACGTCGGGAACCTGCTCGGGCTCCTGGTCCTCCGACGCTTCCAGGACGCCGGCCACCGCCCGGTGGCGCTGGCCGGCGGGGCCACCGGCATGGTGGGGGACCCGAGCGGGCGCTCCGAGGAGCGCAACCTCCTCGACGAGGCCACCCTCGAGCACAACGTGGCGGCCATCAAGGCCCAGATCGCCCGCATCGTCGACCTCTCGGGCGGCGAGACCGGCGGGCGTCTGGTGGACAACCGTGACTGGACCGCTGGCGTCGGGATCCTCGACTTCCTCCGCGACGTCGGCAAGCACGTCACCGTCAACACCATGCTGGCGAGGGAGTCGGTGAAGAACCGACTGGCCTCCGAGCACGGCATCTCCTTCACCGAGTTCACCTACATGCTCCTGCAGGCCCACGACTTCCTCCGCTTGGAGGAGGACCTCGGCGTCCAGCTCCAGATCGGCGGCTCGGACCAGTGGGGGAACATGCTCGGCGGGGTCGACCTCGTGCGTCGGGTCCACGGCCGTCCCGCCTGGGCCCTGGCCTGGCCCCTGCTGACCGCGGCCGACGGCACCAAGCTCGGCAAGACCACCGGCGCACGCATCTGGCTCGATCCGGATCGCACGAGCCCGTACCAGTTCTTCCAGCACTGGATGGCCACCGACGATCGCCAGGTCCGTCAGTTCCTCCTCCAGTTCACCCTGCTCCCGGTGGCCGAGGTCGACGACCTCGTCGCCGCCCACGACGCCGATCCGGGCCGCCGGGCCGCCCAGCGCCGCCTGGCCCGGGAGGCCACCGCCCTGGTGCACGGCCCCGGCGAGGCCGCGGCGGCCGAGGAGGCCTCGGCCATCTTGTTCGGCGCCCCGCTCCACGACGCCACGCCGGCCGCCCTCGCCGCCGTCGGTCGCGAGGTGCCCACCACGGCCTGCGCACCCGATGCCCTCGACGCGGGCGTCGACCTGGTGGCACTCCTGAGCGACGACGGCCTGCTGACCTCGTCGAAGGCCGAGGCCCGGCGCGCGATCGCCCAGGGCGGTGTCTACGTGAACGGTGAGCGGGCAGAGGAGGGGCGCCTGGTGGGGTCCGCCGACCTCCTCCACGGCCGCTTCGTGCTGCTCCGGCGGGGCAAGAAGGCCTACGCGCTGGTGGACACAGGCCTCTGACCTGCGCATCTGTCCCGAATGCCACCGGTGTAACGCACGACACACCGTCTCGATTTGGCGTGACGAGCGTGTGACCCGTAGGTTAACCCTCGTCGCCACGGGGACACGCCAGAGAAACTCGAGCCCAACAGCTTGACAGCCTCCGGCCAAGTCCCTAAGGTAACAACTCGCCCCTCCAGGCCCTTAGCGGGTCGGAGCGGGCAACGAGAGTAGCAACGAAGCCTTCGGGCTCGACTACTCCGAGCGGCTCCCTTCGGGGAGTGAGCGCACCTTGAGAACGGAATAGAGGACGAAAAAGCTAATGCGGGCGACCGCTGTGGCGCTTTCGAGCAACGCAGCGGCCGTTTAATAATACAAAAATATTACGCATCAAGGACAACAAACTAAGCTAGTTAGTTGAACTGATGCCAGTCACTGAGAGGTTCAGGCCTCGAGGTGGCTCTCCGATTCGATGATTGTCCGACAGCTTGCTGTCGGGCCTTCTGACGATCTCGATGGAGAGTTTGATCCTGGCTCAGGACGAACGCTGGCGGCGTGCCTAACACATGCAAGTCGAACGAGGTTGATCTGGTGGCAACACCAGTGACTACCTAGTGGCGAACGGGTGAGTAACACGTGAGGAACCTGCCCCGAAGACCGGGATAACCCTCCGAAAGGAGAGCTAATACCGGATACCCCCATCGGATCGCATGATCTGATGAGGAAATGGATTCCGCTTCGGGAGGGCCTCGCGGCCTATCAGCTTGTTGGTGGGGTAACGGCCCACCAAGGCATCGACGGGTAGCTGGTCTGAGAGGACGATCAGCCACACTGGGACTGAGACACGGCCCAGACTCC
>JBBRFU010000091.1:0-14917 GCA_038241315.1 Acidimicrobiales bacterium
CATTTCACCTTCCTCGTCGTCGATGCCATGACCGGTCAAGACGCGGTGACGACGGCCGAGAACTTCAACGCCGTGTTGGCGCTCGACGGCGTGATCCTCACCAAGCTCGACGGCGACGCACGCGGCGGCGCCGCCCTCTCCGTGAAGGAGGTGGTGGGCAAGCCGATCGCCTTCGCCTCCACCGGCGAGAAGCTCGACGAGTTCGACCTCTTCCACCCCGACCGCCTCGCCGGGCGCATCCTCGGCATGGGCGACATCCTCACCCTCATCGACAAGGCCAAGGGCGCCTTCGACGAGGAGCAGGCCGAGGTGGCGGCCAACCGGATGCTCGAGGGCCAGTTCACGCTGGAGGACTTCCTCGAGCAGATGGGCCAGGTCAAGAAGATGGGCAACCTCGGCAGCCTCATGAAGCTGATGCCGGGCATGCCCAAGGAGCTCCGCAACACCGAGATCGACGACCGGGAGCTGGCCCGCATCGAGGGCATCATCCACTCGATGACGCTCGCCGAGCGCCGGGACCCCAAGCTGATCGACGGCTCCCGCCGGCTGCGCATCGCCAACGGCAGCGGGGTCACCACCTCCGAGGTGAACGCCCTGCTGAAGCAGTTCGGCGAGATGCAGAAGATGATGAAGGGCATGGGCGGCATGCTCGGTGGCGGCCGGGCCAAGAAGGGCAAGAAGGGCAAGAAGGGCGGGCGCACCACCCCGAAGGGTGGTCGTCCCCAGCTCACCCTGCCGCCGTCAGCCGACGGCAAGACCCCGTTCACCCTGCCTGGGCTGTAGCCACGTTTGCGCCGGGGCACCTCCATGGCGCACCATGGCAAGTCGGTTGTGGCGCCTCGCGCCTGATCCCGCACCTCTCGCACCACATCGGAAACAGGAAAGAAGAGCATGGCCGTCAAGCTCCGCCTCATGCGGATGGGCAAGAAGAAGCAGCCCACCTACCGCGTCGTCGCCGCCGACGCGCGGTCGCCGCGCAACGGCCGGTTCATCGAGATCGTGGGCACCTACCAGCCCCGCCTCGACCCGTCCGTGATCCTCATCGACAACGAGAAGGCCCTCAAGTGGCTGCGCAACGGCGCCCAGCCCACCGAGACGGTCGAGCGCCTGCTCAAGGTGTCGGGCGCGTGGGCCGAGTTCAAGGGCGAGGCCCCGGTCGCCGCCGCTGCGGCCGCCGAGTCGTGAGCGACGTCGAGGCCCCCGAGGGCCCCGCTGACGCGCCGGCCAACGCCGTCGCCGTGCTGGAATACCTCGTCAAGCAGGTCGTCGACGACCCCGAGGCCGTCACGGTCTCCACGTCCGAGGGCCGCCGTGGTGGCGTCCAGCTCGACGTGCGCGTGGGCGACGGCGACATGGGTCGCGTGATCGGCAAGCGCGGGCGCATCGCCCAGTCGATCCGCACCGTGGTCCGGGCCGCCGCCGTCAAGGACGAGACCTCGGTCGACATCGAGTTCGTTGACTGACACACGGGGGGCTCAGCCCCCCGTGGACCCCCCGCCCTCCCCACGGATCTCGCCATGACGCTCCTCGAGATCGGCCGCATCGGCAAGGCCCACGGCCTCAAGGGCGAGGTCACCGCGTTGATCACCTCCGACCGCCCCGAGCGCACCGCGCCCGGGGCGGTGTGGCACCTGAGCACCGGCCCGGTGGTCGTGGAGGCCATCCGGCCCTTCCAGCAGCGGTGGATCGCCCAGCTGGCCGGCACCCGCACCCGCGAGGGCGCCGAGGCGCTCAGCGGCGAGGTCATCCACGCCGAGGCGATCGACGACCCGGACGCGCTCTGGGTGCACGACCTGGTCGGCGCCGACGTCCGCACCCCTGACGGGGCGTCGTGGGGTTCGGTCCGTGCCGTGCTGTCGAACCCCGCCGACGACCTCCTCGAGCTCGACGACGGCACCTTGGTCCCGGTGGGCTTCGTGAGCGATGCCACCGGCCTGCCCGAGGTCGTCGTGGTGGACCCGCCGGAAGGCCTGCTCGGCGAGACCCCGTGAGCCGGGGCGGCGCGTGACCGCCCGCTCGCTGACCCGA
Source organism: Acidimicrobiales bacterium (assembly GCA_038241315.1). Taxonomy (GTDB): domain Bacteria; phylum Actinomycetota; class Acidimicrobiia; order Acidimicrobiales; family Iamiaceae; genus Aquihabitans. Next base: position 2,029 of record JBBRFU010000091.1, read on the forward strand.
TCGGGTGGGCGCGGGCCGGCGCCTTGGCCGAGCGGCGCGGCGGTCGCTACCTTCGTCGCCACGTCGGGGCATGATCAGGGGGCCCCCGGCGGGCGCAGCGCACGGCGGAGGGGGCGAGTCCATGGGGCATGAGGAGGCGACCGCCGATCCGGCGCGCGGCGAGGTCGACCGCCTCCCGCTGACGCCGATGCAGTTCGGCATGGTCTTCGAGAGCACGGTGGGTGGCCGCCCGTCGGCGAACGTGGAGCAGGTGGTCTGCCACCTCGACGACGAGGAGGTCGACCCGTCCCGGCTGGAGGCGGCGTGGCGCGCCGTGCAGCGTCGTCACGACGTGCTGCGGACCTCGTTCGCGCTGGAGGGGCGCGACGGGCCCGTCCAGCTGGTCCACGCCGAGTCGCGCTGCGACCTGGACCGGGTCGACTGGTCGCCGCTCGATCCCGAGCAGCAGGCCGCCAGCCTGGAGGCGTGGTTGTCGTCCGACCGGGCGCTCGGCATCGACCTCGACCGGGCCCCCGGGATGCGTCTCGCCCTGCTGGAGCTCGGCCCGACGCGCTCGGTGCTGGTGTGGACGTTCCACCACGCCCTCCTCGACGGGCGCAGCTTCTCCCGGGTCCTCGAGGAGGTGTTCGACCGCTACGACGGGCTGGCGCCCGACGACCCCGGCGCCGAGGCCCTCCCGAGCCCGGCCTTCCGGCACCACGTCGAAGCCGTGGCCACGGCGGACCGAGACGCGGCCCGGGCCTACTTCGGCGAGCTGCTCGACGGGTTCGACCGGCCGGTCCCGGCACCCGGGGCGGTGGAGGTGGAGCCCGTCACCGACGTCGGTCACGCGCCCGCCCGGCCCGACCCGGTCGGCCACGCCGAGGTGGAGGTGCGGCTGTCGCAGCACCTGGTCGACCGGCTGGAGAAGCGGGCGGCCGAGGCCGACGCCACCCTCGGCACGATGCTCCTCGTGGCCTGGTCGGTGGTCGTGTCGCGCTACACGGCCCGCACCGATGTCGTGTTCGGCACCACCCGCTCCGGCCGCCACACCGTGCCCGGCGCGTCGGAGATCGTCGGGTGCCTCATCAACACCGTGCCCATCCGGCTCCGCACGGGCGCGGAGCGGTCCGTCGACGAGCTGATCCGCGGCGCCCGGGCCTTCCAGCTCGACGTCCGGCCCCACGAGCACACCGCGCTCGTCGACGTGCAGAGCTGGAGCGAGGTCCCGAACGACCAGCGCCTGCTGTCGTCGAACGTGGTGTTCGAGCGGGAGCTGCTCGACAGCCGCCTGCGCCGTCGCGGCGGCGCCTGGTCGGCCCGGCGCGTCGAGGTGCTGGAGCAGACCTCGTTCCCGTTGGTCGTGGCCGCCTACGTCGACGACGGGCTCCTGCTCCGCCTCGAGTTCGACCGCAGCTGCTACCAGCGGCCGGTGGTCGAGGACCTGAGCGCCCACCTCGCCCAGATCCTCACCTCGCTCGCCGACTCCGCCCCCGACACGCGGATCGACGAGCTGCGGATGCTCGACCCCCGCGAGCGGTCGGTCCTGCTCGACGAGCGCAACCCGGCCCGCCCCGACGCGCCGACCGAGACCCTCGTGGCCCGCTTCGAGCGCCAGGCCCGGCAGGCGCCGACCCGGATCGCCGTGGAGGCCCTGGCCGGTGGCCCGACGCGCACCTACGCCGAGCTCGACGAGCGGGCCAACCGGCTCGCCGGGGCCCTGCGCGACGCCGGCGCCACGAGCGACCGCCCGGTGGCCATCTGCCTCGCCCGGTCCGCCGGCTTCGTGGAGGCCGTCCTCGCCGTCCTCAAGGCCGGCGCGGCGTACCTCCCGCTGGATCCCACCTACCCCGAGGCCTCGCTCGGCCACATGCTCGCCGACTCCGGAGCCACCATCGTGGTGGCCACGCGGGCCACGAGCGCGCACCTGCCGGCCACCGGGGCGCGGGTGCTCCTGGTCGACGACCTGGAGCCCCTGCTCGCAGAGCAGCCGGCCGAGGCGCCCGCCCGCCCGCTCGCCGCCCTCGACGACGTGGCCTACGTCATCTACACCTCGGGCTCCACCGGTGCGCCGAAGGGCGTCATGGTCTCGCACGGCTCGTTGGCCGCCTACTGCGACGCGGTGATCGAGCGCTACGGCCTCAGCGCCGACGACCGCAAGCTCCAGTTCGCCAGCCTGAGCTTCGACGTGTCGGTGGAGGAGCTCCTGCCCAGCCTCGGCATCGGCGCCACGGTGGTGCTGCGCGACGACGAGGTGGCCGAGTCGATGGCGGCACTGGTGGAGGCCACGGAGCGGGCCGGGCTCACGGTGCTCAACCTGCCGTCGGCGATCTGGCACGCCCTGGTGGAGCACCTCGAGGACCACGGGGCGAGGTTGGCCGCCACGGTGCGCCTGGTGGTGGTGGGCGGCGAGAAGGTGTCCCGAGGGGCGTACGAGGCCTGGGCCCGGACCCATCCGGAGGTGCCGTGGCTCAACGGGTACGGCCCCACCGAGACCACCATCACCGCCACCAGCTACGACCCGGTGGCCGGCGGGTACGAGCTCGGCTCCGGACGGGAGATCCCCATCGGGACCCCCCTGGCCAACACCCGCGCCTACGTGCTCGGCGGTGGCGGGCGGTGGCTGGTGCCCGACGGCGCGGTCGGCGAGCTGTGGATCGGCGGGAGCAGCGTGGCCCTCGGGTACCTCGGCCAGCCCGAGCTCACCGCCTCTCGGTTCCGCGCCGACCCGTTCACCGGCCGGGCGGGTGACCGCATGTACGGGACCGGCGACCTCGTGCGCTGGCTTCCCAGCGGCGACCTCGAGTTCCTCGGGCGCAACGACCGCCAGCTGAAGCTGCGCGGCTTCCGGATCGAGCCCGGCGAGGTGGAGCGGGTGCTCGAGCGCCACCCCGCGGTCCGCCAGGCGTTCGTGGCCCTGCGCACCGATCCCGCCTCCGACCAGCAGCGCCTGGCCGCCTGGGTCGTGCTGGCCCCCCAGCACGGCGGGGCCGACCTCGACGCCATCCTCGCCGAGGCCCGCCGCGGCCTGCCCGCCCACGCGGTGCCGAGCGCGCTGGTGGCCACCGACGACCTGGCCCGCACGGCGGGCGGGAAGGTCGACGTCGACGCGCTCCCGGCGCCCTTCGATGCCCGGCAGCACCGACCCGCGTCCGCCCCGGCCACCGGCGACGAGGCCCGACTCGGTGCCCTCTTCGGCGACGTGCTGGGCGTGACGGCCGGCCCCGACGACTCCTTCTTCGACCTCGGTGGCCACTCGCTCCTCGCCGTCCGGCTGATCAGCCGCCTCGAGCAGGCGGTGGGCACCCGGGTGTCGCTGGCCACCCTGCACGCCGCCCCCACCCCCCGGGCGTTGGCCGCGGTCCTCCACGACGCGGTCGACCCCGACCAGCTCGCGTACCTGGCGCCCATCCAGCCCAGCGGCGACCGCCCACCGCTCTACGGGATCCACGTCCTCGGCTTCAACGGATCGTTCTACCGGCCGCTCGCCTCCCACCTCGGGGCGGACCAACCGGTGCTCGGGCTCTCCATCGCCGAGCCGGGGGAGGACACGCCCACCGCCGTGGCAGAGATCGCCGCGCTGTACGTCGACGAGATCGTGCGGTACCAGCCGCAGGGCCCGCTCTCGCTCGCCGCGGTGTCGCTGGGTGGGTACGTCGCCTTCGAGGTGGCCCAGCAGCTGACCGCCCGGGGCCGTCAGGTGGCGGTCGTCGCGCTGCTCGACTCGCCGGGGCCGGGGGGGCGGACCTCGGTCACCCGGGGCGAGCGTCTGGCGATCCACCTGCGCAAGCTGCGGACGGGGCGTCACCGCTACGTCGCGATGCTGGCCCGACGGCACGTCGAGACGGTTCGCCAGCGGATCGACGGCTACCGGATCCGGCTCCACGGCATCCTCGGTCACGAGACGCCCGACGAGCTGTGGCAGCACCGCTTCGTGTTGGCCAACATCGCTGCCGCCGATCGCTACCAGGCCAGGCCGTACCCCGGTCGCCTCACCGTGTTCCACGCCGCGGGTGAGGAGTTCGACGCGGTCGAGGCGGTGCGCGCCGGCCTCGGCTGGGACATCGTGGCCGCAGGCGGCCTCGATGTGGTGGAGGTGCCGGGCGAGCACGTCTCGATGCTCGAGGACCCCCACGTCGCCGCCCTCGCCGACGCCCTCCGTGCCGCCATGGACCGGGCCCTCGCCGCCGGCTGAGGAGCCCCGGGCGCCGTGTGCGACGCTGGCCGCGTGCGGATCGACGTCTTCAGCATCTTCCCCGACCTGGTCGGCCAGGTCGCCGGCCAGGCGCTGCTGGGCCGGGCCCAGGCGCGCGGGTTGCTCGACGTGCGCGTGCACGACCTCCGCTCCGAGACCACCGACGTGCACCGCACCGTCGACGACTCGCCGTTCGGCGGTGGGGCCGGCATGGTCCTGAAGGCCGAGCCGGTCTTCGCCGTGGTGGAGCGGGTGCAGCCGCCCCGACCGCTCTTCCTGCTCGGGCCCGGCGGGCGCACCCTGGACCAGGCGATGGCCCAGGAGCTGGCGGCGGGGGAGGGGTTCAGCCTCCTCTGCGGTCGCTACGAGGGCGTCGACGCCCGCGTGGCCGACGAGCTGTGCGACGGCGAGCTGTCCATCGGCGACTACGTGCTCGCCGGCGGCGAGGTGGCGGCCCTGGTGGTGCTCGAGGCGGTGGGGCGGCTCGTCCCCGGCGTGATGGGCAACACCACCTCGGCCGACGACGAGTCGTTCCGCGACGGCCTGCTCGAGTACCCGCAGTACACCCGCCCGGCCTCGTTCCGCGGCCTCGAGGTGCCCGCGGTGCTGCGCTCGGGCGACCACGCCCGCATCGCCCGCTGGCGACGGGCCCAGGCCCTCGCCCGCACGGTGGCGCGGCGACCCGACCTCATCGAGGCGCGCGGGGGCCTCACCGACGCCGAGCGGGTGCTGCTCGACCAGCTCGACGAGCTCGGGCGCTGACCGCTCGCGGCCCGGCGCGGGCCGGCCGCGCGGCCGTCGGCGAGTTGGTCGATCCGGGACGAGCGGTCTAGTTTTGCCCTTCGCCGTTCCGGGCGCCTCGGCCCCGGTCCGCACCCTTCGAAGACTCTGCTCAGGATCTCGTGATGAACCGCACCGACCTCGTCGACCAGGCCAGCCTCCGCACCGACGTCCCCGACTTCGCGCCGGGTGACACCCTCAAGGTCCACGTCCGCGTGGTCGAGGGCAACAAGCAGCGGGTCCAGGTGTTCCAGGGCGTGGTCATCCGCCGCCAGGGCGGTGGCATCCAGGAGACCTTCACCGTCCGGAAGCTGTCGTACGGCGTGGGCGTGGAGCGCACGTTCCCGGTGCACTCGCCCACCATCGAGCGCATCGAGGTCTACACCCGGGGCGACGTGCGCCGGGCCAAGCTGTACTACCTCCGCGACCGCATCGGGAAGGCCGCCAAGGTCAAGGAGAAGCGCGACTACTGATCGCCGCGGTCCCCGGACCGCGCCGGGCTGCCTCGTTGTCAGAGGGTGGCCCTACGATCGGAGCGTGACCATGGTGCCCACCACCCCGCCGCACCGCCGGGCCCTGCGAGGCCTCCGGTGAGCGCCGACGACCTCGAGCAGTACGAGGCCGAGATCGAGCACCAGCTCTTCCAGGAGTACCGCGACGTGTCGCCCACGTTCCGCTACGTGGTGGAGACCGAGCGGCGGTTCTACCTGGCCAACTCGGTGGAGCAGACCATCCACGAGAGCGAGGGCCGGACCCGCGTGGAGCTCGACCTCCGCGACGCCTGGGTCTGGGACATGTACCGGCAGACGAAGATGCGCTTCGTCCCGTCGGTCCGCATCGTCACGTTCAAGGACGTGAACATCGAGGAGTTGCCCACGTCGCCACTCGACCTGTGACCGCGGCGCGCCTCCGGCTCGGTGCCCGGGGCGAGGACCGGGCCGCGGCGTGGTACGTGCAGCAGGGCTACGAGGTGCTGGCCCGCAACTGGCGTTGCCGCGAGGGCGAGCTCGACCTCATCTGCGCCCGAGACCAACACGTGGTGATCTGCGAGGTGAAGACCCGCTCGTCGTTGGCCTTCGGGCACCCGGCCGAGGCGGTCACCGCCACCAAGCAGCGGCGGATCCGGGGCCTGGCCGCCCGCTGGCTGGCCGAGGGCGGCCCGCCCTTCCCGCCGCGAGCGGTCCGCTTCGACGTGGCCGCGGTGCTCCCGGGCGAGGTGTCGATCATCGAGGCCGCGTTCTGAGCCGAGCGCCGACGCCGGTCACCGGTCACCGCGCGCCGATCACCGGCGCCCGGGACGCCGCCGGGACCGGTGGGCCCAGCAGCCGTGGTGCCAGTGGCGTCGGGCGTCGGGGTCGAGGTGGGGGACCGCCACCACGTGGCCCGTCCCGACCGGGATGTCCTGCTGGCACCCGGGGCACACGTACGCCTTGCGGGCCTCGTAGGGCTGCACCCGCCGCACCGCCACCTCGTGATCGGCGGGCGCGTCCATCAGCCCAGGAAGGCCCAGGCCAGCAGCGCGGCGCACACCACCACGGCGGCGGCCACCAGCACGTAGTCGGCCGGCGTGCGGGTGTGCTGGCGGTGCGGGTTGAAGCCCATGGTGCTCAGTATGGTCGGGCCATGGCTGCCACCCACCCCCGCCCGCCCGACGCCGAGCACCTGCGCAGCGAGGTCGACGGGTCCGTGGCCACGGTGGTCCTGGCCAACCCGCGCCGCAAGAACGCCGTCGACGAGGCCATGTGGGGCGGCCTCGCCGAGCTGTTCCGCTGGGTGGCCGACGACGAGGACGTCCGGGTGCTCGTGGTCACGGGCGAGGGCGACGACTTCTGCTCGGGCGCGGACCTCGGGGACGCACCGGGTCGCCACTGGCTGGCCCAGATGCGCTACATCAACGACGCCTGCCTCGCCCTCGCCGCGGTGCCGAAGCCCACGATCGCCCGCGTCGACGGCGTGGCGGTGGGGGCCGGGCTCAACCTGGCCCTCGGCTGCGACCTGGTGGTGGCCACCGACCGGGCCCGGTTCTCGGAGATCTTCAGCCGGCGGGGCCTCTCGATCGACTTCGGCGGATCGTGGTTCCTGCCCCGCCGGGTGGGGCTGCACAAGGCCAAGGAGCTGGCCCTGCTCGCCCCGATCATCGACGCCGCCGAGGCCGAGCGCATCGGGCTGGTCAACAAGGTGGTCCCGGTCGCCGAGCTCGACGCGGCCGTGGCGGCGTGGACCGCCACGCTCGCCGCCGGCCCCCCGATCGCGCTGGCCCAGACCAAGGCCCTGCTCGACCGCTCGTCCACCTCGTCGCTGACCGATGCCCTCGCTGCCGAGGCGGCCGCCCAGGTGGTGAACTTCGGCACCGCCGACACCGCCGAGGCCATCGCCGCCTTCATCCAGAAGCGCGAGCCCCGCTACACCGGTCGCTGAACCGACCGCCGGTCCGGCCCTTCCCGATGTCACCGGGGCTGGCTACGATCGGCCCGTCGTCGTCGCCGACGACCCTCGCGCCCGGCCCGTGGCCGGCGCCCGCTTCGCCGGCCAGCGTCCCAGAGGCCCTCCTCCACCCCGTCAACGCCCCGCATCGCCGGGGCGGGAGGAGCCCCTGTGCTCGCCATCGTCCCCTCCGCCATCGTCCTCGGCGTCGACGGCCACCCCGTCACGGTCGAGGTGCACGTCGGCCAGGGCCTGCCCGGCCTCACCATCGTCGGCCTCCCCGACACCGCGTGTCGTGAGGCGCGCGACCGCGTTCGTGCCGCGGTGCTCGCGGCGGGCGTGTCGTGGCCCGTCCTGAAGATCACCATCAACCTGGCCCCGTCGGGCACCCGAAAGATGGGCAGCGGGCTGGACCTCGCCATGGCGATCGGCGTGCTGGTGGCCCACGGCGACCTCACCCCCGAGCAGGTCGCCGGCCTCGGCTTCCTGGGCGAGCTCGGGCTGGACGGCACGGTCCGGTCGGTGCCGGGGATCGTGCCGCTGGTCGACGCCGTGGCGTGTCGGACCGTCGTGGTGCCGGTGGCCGCCGCTCCCGACGCCGCCCTCGTCGAGGGGCCGGCCGTGCGCCCCGTGCGCTCCCTGCGGGAGCTCTACCTCGTGCTCCGGGGCGACGAGCCGTGGCCGGACCACGAGCTCGCCCACCCGCCCCCCGCCCCCGAGCCGGTGGCCGACCTGGCCGACGTGCGGGGGCAACCGGTCGTCCGGCGGGCCCTCGAGGTGGCCGCCGCCGGTGGCCACCACCTGCTCATGGTGGGCCCGCCCGGGGCGGGCAAGACCATGCTGGCCAGCCGGTTGCCGGGCCTCCTCCCGGACCTGGGCCGCACCGAGGCCATGGAGGCCACGCGGGTCCACTCGGCTGCGGGCGAGCCGCTCCCCGGCGGCCTGGTCACCCGCCCACCGTTCCGGGCCCCGCACCACACCGCCACCATGGTCGCCCTCGTCGGGGGCGGCACGGAGGCCATGCGCCCGGGCGAGGTCTCGCTCGCCCACGCCGGCGTCCTCTTCCTGGACGAGCTGGCCGAGTTCACCCCCGCGGTGCTCGACGCCCTCCGCCAGCCCCTCGAGGAGGGGGTGATCCGGGTGAGCCGGGCCAAGTTCTCCGCCCGCCTGCCCGCGCGCGTCCTCCTGGTGGCGGCCATGAACCCCTGTCCGTGCGGAGAGGCCGGGAGGCCGGGAGCCTGCCGGTGTCCCGACGGCTTGCTGGCCCGCTACCGCCGGCGCCTCTCGGGCCCGCTGCTGGACCGCTTCGACCTCCGGGTCGACGTGCTCCGCCCCGAGGTCGACCAGCTCCTCGGTGGTGAGCAGGGCGAGCCCACCACCACGGTGGCCGAGCGGGTGGCCGAGGCGCGAGATCGCGCCGTGGTGCGCGGGGTCCGGGCCAACGCCGAGCTGGCGGGCCCCGACCTCGAGCGCTGGGCGCCCCTGGCCGACGACGCCCGGGACCTCCTGGCCACCGTCCTGCGGGCCGGGCGCCTCAGCGCCCGCGGCCTCGCCCGCATCCGCCGGGTGGCGCTCACCCTGGCGGACCTCGCCGCCCACGACGGACCGCTCACCGCCGGGCAGGTGGGCACCGCCCTCCAGCTGCGCGCCGACGTCTCCGGCACGCAGGGGCTGGCGGCGTGACCGGCCCGACGCCCGGCACCGGTGACCCGATGCCCGACCACCCGGTCGCCGGCCACCTCATCGCGCTCGGCCTGCTGCCGGGGATCGGCCCGGCCACGCTGCTGGCCTGCCACCGCCTCGACGGCGCGGTGGCCGCCTGGGCGTCGGTCGTGGCCGGCCACCCCGAGCGGTCCCCGAGCCTGGCGCCGCTCCTCGGCCACCTCGGCGCGGCCGGACGGGCCCACCTCACCGCGGCGGCCCGGGCGCTCGACCCGGCGGCGGAGCTGCGCCGCCACCGCCACCACGGGTGCCAGGTCCTGGTGCTGGGGGAGCCCGGCTACCCGGACCGCCTGGCGGACGACCCGGCACCGCCCGCCGTGCTGTTCGCCACGGGCGACGCCGCCGCCCTGCGCCGGCCCACGGTGGCCATCGTCGGCACGCGGAACGCCACCCGCCCGGGTCGGGACCTGGCCCGCCAGCTGGGCGAGGAGCTGGCCGCCGCGGGTGCCTCCGTGGTGTCGGGGCTGGCCCTGGGCATCGACGGGGCGGCCCACCAGGGCGCCCTCGCCGCGATCGAAGCGGCCGAGCCGGCCGACGCGGCCGACGGCGTTGCGGCAGTCGAGGCCGGTGCCCGGCCGGAGGTGCCGGCCGACGGGGCCGAGGTGGCCGCGCCGCGCGGAGGTGGTGTCGTGGGCGTCGGTCGTCCGGTGGGCGTCATCGCGTCGGGGCTCGACATCGCCTACCCGCGCCGCCACGCCGAGCTCCACGGGCGCGTGGCGGCCGCCGGCCTCCTGCTCAGCGAGACGGCGCTGGGGGAGCGGCCGATCGCCTGGCGCTTCCCCGCCCGCAACCGCATCATCGCCGGCCTCGCCGATGCCGTCGTGGTGGTGGAGTCGCGGTCGTCGGGTGGGTCCATGCTCACCGTCAGCGAGGCGCTGCACCGGGGCCTCCCGGTGTTGGCCGTCCCGGGCCACCCCACGGCGCCCGCCTCGGCGGGCACCAACGACCTCCTGTTCGACGGGGCCACCGTGGTGCGATCCACCGACGACGTGCTCGGGGTGTTGGGGCTCGACCCCCCGCCCCGACCGGCCGCCGACGCCCACCACGGCCCGCCGTTGGCCGCGGGCCAGCGGGCGGTCCTCGCCGCGCTCGGCGACACCCCGGCCTCCCTGCCCGAGCTGGTGGCCCGGAGCGGGCGACCCCTCGAGGAGGTGGCCGAGGCGTTGGTCCACCTGGAGGCCCGGCAGCTGGTCGGGCGCAGCTCGGGCTGGTTCGAGCGCACCGGTCCGGCGCCCCGCCCGGCCCGGCGGCGGCGATCGTGAGGTGGGGTTCGGGCGTCCTCCGTCGGGGCTGCGCCCGGTCGGCTCGCGGGCCTCGGAGCGAGAACCGGCGGCGGCTGCCTGCGGGTTCGGTACGGTGGCGCCGTGGGATGGGATCTGGAGGGCTTCCTCATGTCGTTGAGCGCCGCTGCCCCGGCCACCGTCGCGGCCTACCGCAGCGACCTCTCCCACTTCACGGACTGGGCCGCCCGGACCGGGTCCACCGGGCCCGAGGCGGTCGACCGTCGGGTGCTGCGGGCCTACCTGGTGCACCTGGCCGACGAAGGGCTGGCGGCCCGCACCGTCGCCCGGCGGGCGTCGGCCCTGCGCCGCTACTTCCGGTGGGCCACCCGAACCGGTCGGCTCCCGAGCGACCCGTCGGCCGGCCTGCGCGCGCCGCGCGGCACCGGGCGCCTGCCCCGCGTGCTCCACGACGATCAGCTGCAGCACCTGCTCGAGCCACCCGCCGGATCCCGAGCGGACGCGGCGGCCCCCGCCGCCACCTCGCACGCCGCCCGGGCCCGACGGCTGCGCGACGACGCGGTGGTGGAGGTGCTCTACGGGAGCGGCCTCCGGGTCAGCGAGCTGTGCGGCCTGCGGACCACCGACCTCGACCTGGCGGCCGGTCGGGCCTCGGTGTGGGGCAAGGGCGCCAAGCAGCGACTGGTGCCGCTGAGCGACGCGTCGGTCGCCGCCCTGCGGCGCTGGCTGGCCGAGGGGCGCCACCACCTGGCGAGCCCGGGCTCACCGGCGCAGCTGGTGCTGCTCAACCTCCGGGGCAACCCCCTCACCCCGCGCGACGTGCGTCGCATCCTCGATCGTCGCTCGGTGGAGCCCACCCACCCGCACGCCCTCCGGCACACCTTCGCCACCCACCTGCTCGACGGGGGCGCCGACCTGCGCAGCGTCCAGGAGCTGCTCGGCCACGAGGACCTCGCCACCACCCAGATCTACACCCACGTCAGCCGGGAACGGCTGCGCAAGGTGTTCGACCGGACGCACCCCCGTGCCTAGCCGCGCCGCGGGGCGGGCATGAGCAGCGACGGGGTCAGCGAGCTCTGGGCCGCGTACCACGAGCGCGCCACCCGGGACCGCCGCGACCGGCTCATCCTGCACTACTCGCCGCTCGTGAAGTACGTGGCCGGTCGGGTGGCGGTCGGGCTCCCGCAGAACGTGGAGCAGTCGGACCTCGTCAGCTACGGGATCTTCGGGCTGATCGACGCCATCGAGAAGTTCGACCAGGGCCGCGGCTTCAAGTTCGAGACCTACGCCATCTCCCGCATCAAGGGCGCCATCCTCGACGAGCTCCGCTCGATCGACTGGGTCCCGCGCTCGGTGCGGGCCAAGGGCCGAGCCGTCGAGCGAGCCTTCTCCAAGCTGGAGGCCACCCTGGGTCGGTCGCCCAGCGAGGTGGAGCTGGCGGCCGAGCTCGGCTACACCGAGACCCAGCTGCAGCAGGTGCTCGGGCAGCTGTCGCTCACCGGCATGGCGGCGCTCGACGAGATGCTGGGGGACCGGGGCGATGCCACCACCCTCGGCGACACCATCGCCGACCAGGCCGAGGGCCCCGGCCAGCTCCTGGAGCTGCGCGAGATGCGGGGCCAGCTGGCCGAGGCCATCGAGCGGATGCCGGAGCGGGAGAAGGTGGTGCTCACGCTCTACTACTTCGAGAACCTCACGCTCTCGCAGATCGGCCAGGTCCTGAAGGTCACCGAGAGCCGGGTGAGCCAGATCCACACCAAGGCGGTGCTGCAGCTGCGCAGCCGCCTGCAGGCCGCCCAGCGCGAACCGGCCTGAGCGCGCCGGCGCCGGCCCCGGTCCGGGGGGCGGCGTCGTGACGTCGGCCCGCCCACGGGGGCGCCGGCCGGGCACCCGACCGAGCGCCACCCGACGGAGCGCCCGACCCTCCGTCCGGCCCTCGGTCGGTCCCGCTGTCCGGGCGGCGCTGGTCCTGGTGGTGCTGGTCCTCGTGGCGGTGACCCCGGGCGTGGGTGCCGAGGCCGCCCCCGGCGCGGGTGTGGGTGTGGGCGCAGGCCCGGCGCAGGCCGCCCCGGATCCGCGCACCTACCGCCCGCCGGTCGACGCGCCGGTGGTCGACCCGTTCCGCCCCCCGCCGGAGCCCTGGCTGCCGGGGAACCGGGGCCTGGAGTACGCCACCCGGCCGGGCACGCCCGTCCGGGCCATCGGACCCGGCGTGGTCACCTTCGCCGGCCCGGTGGCCGGATCGCTCCACGTCACCGTCCAGCACCCCGACGGCCTGCGGTCGTCGTACTCCCACCTCGCCGCGGTGCGGGTCGACGCAGGGGACCGGGTGGTCGGCGGCCAGGTCGTGGGCGTGGCGGCCGACCGGCTCCACCTCGGGGTCCGCCGGGGTGACCGCTACCTCGATCCGGCCTCGCTCTGGGGCACGCCGGTGGGTGGCGGTCGCGTCGTGCTGGTGCCCCTCGACGGTGGGCGAGCGGGAGCCGCGTGGCGCCGAGGTGGTGGCCCCGGCGGGGGCGGCGCGCCGAGCGGGCCCTCGATGCGCCCC
>JBBRFU010000092.1:0-14783 GCA_038241315.1 Acidimicrobiales bacterium
CGCACCCGGCCTCGGCCGCGGCGTCGAGGGCGGCGAGCACCGCGGCCACGTTGTGCTCGAGGTCGCCCACGCGCGTGTTGAGCTGGCAGCTGGCGATCCGCAGGCGGGGCATCGCGAAAGTGTGTCACGACGCCGCTCGCACCCGGATCGCCCGGGCACGCGGCGATGCCGGCCCCGAGGGGCCGGCATCGTCGGGGTGCGGGGTGCGGGCCGGAGCCCGCGGCTCAGAGGGCGGCCGAGCAGATGGTGTCGGTGATCAGGCCGCAGACCACGTAGGGGTCCATGTTGGCGTTGGGCCGACGGTCCTCGATGTAGCCCTTCTTGTCGAGGGCGACCTGCCAGGGGATGCGCACCGAGGCGCCACGGTTCGACACGCCGTAGGAGTACTCGGTCCAGGGTGCCGTCTCGTGGGCGCCGGTGAGGCGGTCCTCGATGCCGGCGCCGTAGGCCTTGACGTGCTCCTCGGCCTTGGTGCCGAGGGCCTCGCAGGCAGCGATGATGGCGTCGTAGTCCTCACGCATCTGCTTGGTGGAGACGTTGGTGTGGCAGCCGGCGCCGTTCCAGTCGCCCTTGACGGGCTTCGGGTCGACGGTGGCGGTGATGCCGAACTCCTCGGCGATGCGGTAGAGCAGCCAACGGGCCATCCAGAGGTGGTCGCCCACCTCGACCGGGCCGAGCGGGCCGACCTGGAACTCCCACTGGCCGGGCATGACCTCGGCGTTGATGCCGGACACGCCGATGCCGGCCTCGATGCAGGCCTCGAGGTGCGCCTCCACCACGTCGCGGCCGAACACCTCGTCGGCGCCGACACCGCAGTAGTAGAAGCCCTGCGGGGCCGGGTAGCCGTTGACCGGGAAGCCGAGCGGGCGGCCGTCCTTGAAGAACGTGTACTCCTGCTCGATGCCGAACCACGTCTCGAAGTCGGCGAACTTCTCCGACAGCGCCGCGGTCTTGGCCCGGGTGTTGGTGGGGTGCGGGGTCATGTCGGTGAGGAGGACCTCGCACATCACGAGGACGTCGTCGCCGCCACGGATGGGGTCCGGAAAGACGGCCACGGGCTTGAGCACGCAGTCGGAGTTGTCGCCGGGGGCCTGGTTGGTGCTCGAGCCGTCGAACCCCCAGATCGGCAGGTCGTCGTTCGACACGCCGTCGGCGACGATCTTGGTCTTGGAGCGCAGGCGAGCCGTGGGCTCGGTGCCGTCGATCCAGATGTACTCGGCCTTGTAAACCACGGGGTCTTCTCCAGTCGTCGCGCCGCCGTCATGGCGGGCAGATCCGTTGTGCGGTCGCACCCTAGGAGGCCCGATCTCCGGTCTCGTTTCTCGATCGTGAACGGAGTGTGAACGACCCCGGCCTGCGATCCAGGGGGGCCGGCGCGGCTTGAAGGAAACTGAAAGGGCCCGGACGCACACTCTCCGTGGCGCGGGTCTTCCGCGCATCGATGAAGGAGCAGACGTGAACCGACGCAAGAAGCTGATCGCCCTGGCGGCCGTGGTGATGATGACGGCCGGAGCCGGCGCCGCCGTGGCCCAGGACCAGGAGAACGCCCCCACCGGCGCCGCCCCGCCCGCGGCCGGGCCCCGCGCCCTCGGCGGGACCAACCGCGAGGCGGTCTTCACCCCGATCGCCCCGTGCCGCCTGGTGGACACCCGCTCGGCCGGCGGGAAGATCGGCGTGGGCCAGCAGCGCGCGTACGACGTCCGCGGGACCGGCGCCACCTTCGCCGCCCAGGGCGGGCTCGGCGGCGGCTGCGGCATCCCGGCGGCCGCCACGGCGGTGGAGGTCACCGTCACCGCCGCCGAGACCGACGGCAGCGGCTTCCTCCGGGTCTTCCCGGGCGCCGAGCCGAACGCCACGTTCCTCAACTCGACGAGCACCTTCAACGCCTCGAACACCGGCACCGTCACCATCTGCGGGGCCACGGGCGGGATCTGCGTGGTCAACAGCGACATCCGGGTCAAGAACTACAGCGCGCCGACCCACGTGATCATCGACGTGCAGGGCTACTTCCAGCAGCAGATGGGCGCCCACGTCGGCAGCAACGGCACCCTCGGCCGCAACTCCCGGGGCTCGTCGAGCGAGCGGAGCGGCGTGGGCACCTACCAGGTGCGCTTCGACCGCGACATCAGCGCCTGCGTCTACAGCGCCAACATCGGCACCGCGGCCGCCGGCACCGCCAACGGCTTCGTGTCCGTGCAGCCCGAGGCCGCCGACGAGCAGGGGGTGTTCGTGAAGACGTACAACACCGATGGCGTCGCCACGGACCAGCCCTTCTACGTGACGGTCACCTGCTGATCGGACCGCGCCGACCCGAGCGGCCGTCGCCGGGCGGGCGATCGACCGGAGGGGCGGAGGGCTGCGGCCCCCGCCCCTCCGGCGCGCCCGGCACGCCGGGCGTCGAGCGGTGTTCCGAGGGCGTCTCCGGGGTCTTGCGCCTTTGTGAACACAACGTGAACCGGGCCCCCGCCGGGTTGCCCCCGACCGCCCGGGCACCACAGGATGCACCCGTGGATCGCCAGAAGGAATACGTGCTGCGCACGGTCGAGGAACGCGGGGTCCGCTTCGTGCGGCTCTGGTTCACCGATGTGCTCGGCCAGCTCAAGTCGTTCGCCATCTCCCCCGCGGAGCTCGAGGGTGCCTTCGAGGACGGCATGCAGTTCGACGGCTCGGCCATCGACGGCTTCAGCCGCATCCAGGAGAGCGACGTGCTCGCCCGGCCCGATGCCCGCACCTTCGAGATCCTCCCGTGGGACGCCAAGGGCGAGACCTCGGCCCGCATCTTCTGCGACCTCACCACGCTGTCGGGCCAGCCCTTCGCCGGCGACCCCCGCCAGGTGCTGCGCCGCAACCTCGACCTGGCCCGGGAGCAGGGCTACTCGTTCTTCGTGGCCCCCGAGGTCGAGTTCTTCTACTTCAAGGACAACGACCCCACGAAGCCCCTCGAGCCCCTCGACACCGGCTCGTACTTCGACCTCACCACCGCGGATGTCTCGTCGGACCTGCGCCGCCGCACCATCCACCACCTCGAGGCCCTCGGCATCCCGGTGGAGTACTCCTTCCACGAGGACAGCCCCAGCCAGCACGAGATCGACCTCCGCCACACCGACGCCCTGTCCATGGCCGACAACGTCATGACGCTGCGGCTGGTGGTGAAGGAGACGGCGCTCAGCCAGGGCGTGCACGCCACGTTCATGCCCAAGCCGCTCGGCAACGTCCAGGGCTCGGGCATGCACACCCACCTGTCGCTGTTCGAGGGCGACCGCAACGCCTTCCACGACCCGGCCGAGCCCTACCTGCTCTCGAAGACGGGCCAGGCCTTCGTGGCCGGCCTCCTCCACCACGCGGCCGAGATCACCGCGGTGACCAACCAGCTGGTGAACAGCTACAAGCGGCTCATCGTGGGCACCGAGGCGCCCTCGTCGATCACGTGGGCCCGCAACCACCGCGCCGCGCTGGTGCGGGTGCCCGAGACGCGGGTGGGCAAGGAGGAGGCGGTCCGCATCGAGTACCGCTCGCCGGACCCGGCGCTCAACCCCTACCTCGCCTACTCCCTGCTGCTCGCCGCCGGCCTCAAGGGGATCACCGAGGGCTACACGCTCCCCGACGAGGCCACCTCCTACCTGGACGCCTCACCCCGGGAGCAGGCCAAGTCGCCGGTGCCCGACCTGCCCCAGTCGCTGGCCGAGGCCCTCGACGCCATGGAGCGCTCCGAGCTGGTCCGCGAGACGCTCGGCGACCACATCTTCGAGTGGTTCCTGCGCAACAAGCGGGCCGAGTGGGCCGACTACAAGGCCCAGGTCACCCCGTTCGAGCTCGCCCGCTACCTCCCCACCTGGTGAGCTGAGATGGAACCGCTGCTCGTCCACCCCGACCCCCCGCCGCCGGAGCTGGCCCGCCTCCTCGACCTGGGCGGCTACGCCTGGAAGCCCGTCGCCGACGAGCGCACCGCCGTGAGCGCCACCCCCGACGACGGGTGGGGAGGCGCCATCGTGGTGGTGGGAGACCAGAGCGACGCCGCCTGGGGCCTGTGCCGGGCGATCCGGAAGGGCGACCTACCCGTCGAGCCGCTGCTCTTGCTCCTGGGCGGCAACCGCCTCGACGAGCTCGACCTGCGCGACGAGCTCTACGACGACTTCTGCCTCGACCCGTTCCACCCGCGTGAGCTCGAGGCCCGCCTCCGGCACCTGTTCTGGCGGGCGGGGGCCGGCACCGCGCCGGAGCTGGTGGAGTACGCGGACCTCGTCCTCAACCTCGAGACGTACCAGGCCGCCATCGCCGGCGCCCCGCTCGACCTCACGTACATGGAGTACGAGCTGCTCAAGTTCCTCGCCCAGCACCCGGGCAAGGTCTTCACCCGCGAGACCCTCCTCAGCCGGGTCTGGGGCTACGAGTACTACGGCGGCGCCCGCACGGTCGACGTCCACATCCGGCGCCTCCGCGCCAAGCTCGGCGAGGAGCACGCCAACCTGATCGCCACGGTGCGGTCGGTGGGCTACCGGTTCGGGCAGTCGCGCTGGGGCACCTGAGCCGCCAGGCCGTCGACGTCGCGGCGGGCGACCGCCGGCGTCGGCCCGGCTACGGGTCGCCGGTGTCGGCGCCCACCGGTGCGGGCGGGGGCGCCGGCGCGAAGGCCTCGGCCAGCTGGCCGCCGAGCCACCCGTTCCAGAGCCAGGCCGCGGCGTCGGCGTCGAAGTGGCTGCCGTCCTCGCGCAGGACGATGCCGTCGGGGGTGGCACCGAGCGCCTGCCCGCGCCCGTCGCAGAGCTTGCCCGACGGGTCGATCAGGCGGACCCACCCCGGGTTGCGGGCGGCCACCGCCCGGATGCGGGCGTTGACCCAGCGGACCCGATCGCCCTCGCGGCGCTCGTCGTCCTGGCTCCCGGCGGCGTCCTCCCCGAAGCAGGGCACCACCGGCATCACCGTGGGCGCCCCGACGGCCCGGTAGCGGTCGATGCGCTCCTGGATCCGGGCCTCGAGCACCTCGGCGTAGCGGGCACCCCCGACCTCCAGGCGCTCGCCGGCGACCACCTGGTCGTAGACCTCCCACGCCCCGAGCCACAGCAGGACCACGTCGGGCCGGCCCTCCAGGCCCAGCGACTCGACCTCGGGCGCCTCGGGGCACACGGCGGCGTAGCCCTGGGGACCCGTGCCGCCCGACACCCATCGGCCCTCGGGCGGCATCACCCCGCAGCCGATCAGGGCGCGGAGATCGACCCGGAGGCCGGGATCGAGCAGGGGCTCGACCTCCCAGCCCAGCGACCACGCCACCGAGTCACCCGCCACCATGACGCGCAGCGGCCGACCGCGCAGGGCGGCGGGATCGGCGGTGGCCTCGGGGTCGACCACCATCGGCGCCGCCGCGTCGAACGGCCCCGACGGGCCCGGCACCGCGGTGGTGGGCGGTGCGCCGGACGCTGCGGGAGCGACGGGGGCGGGCGCCGGTCGGCCCGTGGTGGAGGGGGCGCCGGCGGCCCGATCGGGCGGCGGAGGGGGCGGAGGCGCCTGCACCGAGGCCAGCGCCTCGTCGTCGCTGACCGTCAGGTAGTTCGGCTCGGACGGCGCACCCTCCGACGACACCGCGAGCACGGCGACGACGGCCACCACCGCGATGCCGGAGGCCGCGAACCCGGGCAACGGGCCGAACCGGACCAGCCGGGCGGGCGGGCGGCGGGCCGCGAGGGCACGCGGCAGGTGACGGCTGCGGATCGGCTCCTCCACCAGCCAGTAGGAGAGGGACGCGAGGACGAGGGTGACCACCACCACGACGCCGGCCAGGCCGGCCCCGGTGAGGCCGAGGCGGGCGGTGGCCAGCACCTGGGTGGGCCACGACCAGAGGTAGATCCCGTAGGACCGGCGGCCCAGCCACACGAGGACGGGGTGGCCCAGGCCCCTCGCCAACCTCCCCCGCCCGGTGGCCACGCCGGCCACGAGGACCACCGAGGTGGCGGCGGCGAGCTGGAAGCCGCCGCGGTAGAAGCTGGCCTCGTCGGTGACGGCCAGGGCCACGGCGACGCCCATCGGCACCACCGAGGCCGCCCCGGCGATCGACCAGCGCCGGGCCCGCCGCAGCTGCTCGGGGAGGCTGCCCCGCGCCGCGGCCGGGTCCCACCAGCTGGCCAGCCACGCCCCCGCCCCGAGGGCGAACAGCCGCGTGTCGGTGCCGTAGTAGAGCCGGGAGAGGTCCTCGGCGCCGCCGCTCGCCACGGCCATCCAGACCGCGGACGCCACCGCCATGGCCAGGGCCGCGGCACCGACCCGACGGCGACCGGCGCGCCCGGCCGTGGCGAGGATCGCGACCACCACCAGGGGCCACACCACGTAGAACTGCTCCTCGATGGCGAGCGACCAGGTGTGGCGGAGCGGGCTGGGGCCCACGCCCTGGCTGAAGTACGACTGGCCGCTCACGACGAAGCGCCAGTTGGCCACGTAGGCCAAGGCGCCGAAGGCGTCGTCTCGGATGCTGGTCAGGCGCCAGGCGGGGAGCCAGGCCCGCGAGCCCAGGGCGACGGCCACCAACACCACGAGCAGGGCGGGGAGGAGCCGGCGGAACCGCCGGCGCCAGAAGGCCACCAGGGCGATGCGGCCGGTGCGCTCGTGCTCGGCGAGGAGCAACCGGGTGATGAGGAAGCCGCTGACCACGAAGAAGACGTCGACCCCGAGGAAGCCGCCGGGCAGGGCGCCCAGGTGGTACGCCACCACGACGGCCACGGCGATGGCCCGCAGGCCGTCGAGGGCGGCCAGGTACCCGGTGGCGGCGACGGGCTGGCCGAGGGCGGCCCGTCGGAAGTGGCGATCGGGGCGGACCGCGCGGTGAACGGGTGCCGCGGCCGGCGATCGGTGGAGTTCCCGGTGCACGGTCGGGCGGGGATCCACGCCCGTGGGGGGGTCACCGGTTCGCAGCATGGACCTCCCTTCGACACCAGGGGCGCCGTCACCTGACGCAGGCGTCGAGAATACCGCCCCGACGCGCTCCGCCCCCTGCTGGGTGGACGAGGAGCTTGGCGCCGGGGCCGCGACCGGGCGATGATGTCCCCATGTTCGGAGTGATCGCCATCATCGTCGTCCTGGTCGTGGCGCTGCCGGTGGGCGTCCTCATGTCCGGCGCGGTGGCGTCGGCGCTGCTCGGTGGAGCCCTCAAGGCCGACGTCGACCGCAGCCACGAGGGCAGCGAGCTGCTCGAGACCAACGTCTGACCCACGCCCCCCATCGGGCCGGGCCGGCGGGTCCGCCCGGGGGATCAGACCGAGCCGCGGTGGGCCCAGGCCTCCACCTCGACGTTGGCGTCGAAGGGGAGCCGGGCCACCTGGAACGCCGACCGTGCCGGTCGGGGCTCGGGGAAGGCCGCGGCGTAGCGCTCGTTGAAGGTGCCGAACTGGTCGAGGTCGGCGAGGAAGCAGGTGGTCTTCACCACGTGCTCGAGGCCCAGACCGTGCTCGGCCAGGCGGTCGACCAGGTTGGCGAGGGTCTGGTCCACCTCGCCGGCGAAGTCGTCGACCAGCGCGCCGTCGCGCAGGCCCAGCTGACCGGACACCACCACCCAGTCGCCGGCGGCCACGGCGGGGGTGTAGGGCAGGCCGGTGGGGTTCGACATCACAGTGCTCCTCGGGTGGGCCAGTCGGTCGGACAACCTTGGTGCAACCACACCGCAGCCGCCACCGCGGCGAAGACGGCGTCGGACCCGTTGACCGGCGGTCCGGGCGTGGCGTCGACCTCCACGTCGATGGGCGGCGTGTCGATGGCGCGGGGGATGCCGAAGGAGCGGATGGTGAGGTCGTGGACCTGGCCCGCCTCGTCGACCGTGAGGGACTCCCCCGTGACCCAGCCGAAGGCCATGTGCGCGGCGCCGATGGCGTAGGAGCGCAGGGTCACCACGTCGAGCGGATCACCCGCGGCGACCCGGACGCGGATCCGCCCGGCCGCCACCTCCGCCTCGGCCCGCCCGCCCTCGGGGCCCTCCACCGGGAGGAGGTGGCCCCGCGCCCCCGCCAGCAGCACCGCGGCCTCCGCCCAGCCCGCGGCTCGCAGCCCTGCGGCGGTGGGGGGCCCGGCGACGTCGACCTCGGTGACCACCAGGCCGGGCGCCACGCGGGCGATCGCGCCGGCGATGCCGGGGGTGCGCACCACGTGGAGCTCGCCGGTGCCGTCGGCGCGGGCGCCGGCGGCGACGGGTGGCCGCTTCGGCCCGCCGCGCACCGAGTCCTCCCGGGACCACAGCACCCGCACCGGTCGACCGTGGCGGTCGGCCAGCTCGCGAGCCACGGCGGCCAGACCGTGGTCGTGCTTGGCACCGAACGCGCCGCCGTTGGCCAACAGCGTCGCCGGCTCGCCGCCCGGCGCGCACCAGGTGGCGTCGGTCTCGAGGTAGCCCGGCTCCACCCAGGAGGTCCGCAGCGTGGCGGCCCACGACCCCGACGGCGTGGGCAGCGGCGGCTCGTTGGCCGCGGTGGTCCGCCGCCCCTGCACCTTGCCCGCCGAGCGCCGCGCCTCCACCAGGGTCTCGCCCACCGCCCAACCGCCGCGCCCGTCGGGCACCGCCACCAGGGCGTCGGCCGGTGCCCGGTCGTCGGCGAACCCGCCTCGCCCGAGCGCCACCTCGGGGCCCACCCGTTGTGGGGAGCGGCCCTCGATGGTGGCCCGTCGAGAGGCCGCCTCCAGGTCGCGCGCCGGTGCCGGCGCGCCCAGCGCGTCCCACGCCTCGACGATGGTCTGCCAACCGGTGCAGCGACAGAGGTGGGCCTGGAGCGCCCGACCCACCGGCGCGTGGTCGGCGGGATCCGGGGTGCGCTCGCGGAGCGCGGCGAGGCGCACCACGATCCCCGGCGTGCAGAAGCCGCACTGGCTCCCGCCGCTGGCGCAGAGGGCCTCGCTCCAGGCCGACCGGACGTCGGCGTCGAGCCCGTCGATCGTGGTGACCGCACGACCCGCCATCCGCCGGACCGGGGTCACGCACGCCACCCGGGGCGCCCCGTCGACGAGCACCGTGCAGCACCCGCACTGCCCCTGGGGGCTGCACCCGTCCTTGGGGCCGCGGAGCCCGAGGCGGTCCCGGAGCGCTTCCAGGAGCGAGGCGCCGTCATCGGGCACCTCCACGGCGGCCCCGTCGACGGTGAGCGAGATGGCAGGGCGGATGGGGTCGGCGGGCACGGCTCGACACTACGGGAACGCCCCCGAGCGCTCGTCGGCCCTGCCGGCCGGTCAGGCACCCGCGGACGCCGAGGAGCAGCGAGAGCCCGACCGCAGAGGGTGACCATCCGTGATCAGATCGCACGCGGTGTGTAGAACGTGGGGAGGGGACCCGCCACGGCCCTGGTCGGGGGGGAGACGCTCGATGCCGGCTTCGGCGGCCCACGACGACAGGAGCACCACGGTGTCGGGTTCACCAGCCCCGGTTCCACCGGATGGGCCGGGAGGGCTCATCGTCCTCATCCGGGACGACCCGGACCGGGCGGCGCGCGTCCTGGCCGACGAGCTGGGCGTCGAGTTGGCGGTGGGCGGCGTGGCCGCCACCGAGGCCCTGCGCCGCCACACCGAGCGCGCCGACGAGGTGACGGCCCCGGCCACGCCCCTCGACCGGCTGGCGGCGGCCACCCGTCGAGCCGAAGCGGTGGGCGCCCGGACGCGGGTCCGGGCCGCCGAGGCGTTGGCGCGCACCATCAACACCGAGCTCGCCATCCACCCCGAGACGCTGCGCCGGGCCGCCGAGGAGCTCCTCGTCGCCGCGACGGCCCGGGCCGCGCCCACCGCGAGCCGTCGCCCGGCCGCCCTGGTCCGCGCCGGAGCGGCCAGCGGCCTGGCCGTGGGCGGCATCGCCATCGCCGGGCTGGTCGCGGTCCCGGTGGGGGTGGCGGTCAGCGTCGCCGGGGTGCTCGGGGCGCTGGTCGAGCGGGCGGCCGAGCGTCGGGCCGTGGCCGAGGCCCTCCCCGGCCTCGCGGCCCGCGAGGCCGAGGCCCGCCGCCGGTGGGAGCAGCTCGCCGGCGCCGGCGCCGACCCGACCGACGCCGAGGCCATCGCCCACCGTTACGACCCGCAGCACGAGGTGGTGGCCGACCTCGTCCGCCACCACCCCGCCGTGCGTGCGGCCGACCGGGCCACCGCCCGCCACCGGGCCGCCTGGGTGCAGGCCTGGCGCGAGGAGCTCGGTGACCGCGACCGGCGGCACCTGCCGCCGTCGTCGGCCGACACGCCGAGCGCCGCCACCCTCGCCGCCGCGCCCTCGGCCGATGCGGTGGCCACGCTGGTGGTGGTGGCGCCCTACGTCGGTCTCACCGACGAGCGGGCCCGGGAGCTGCACCAGCAGCTGCTCACGCTCCCGGCCGGTCGCCGGGTGGTGGTGGTCCTGGGGCCCGATGCCCAGACCCATGCCGAGCGAGCCACCGTGCTCGACCTGCGGGACCGACCCCGCCTGCTCACCGACGCCACCGACGCCATCGGCCTGGTCGGGCTCGCCACACCGCTCGACGGGGTGGCCACCGCCATCGCGCCACCTCGCCGCTGAGCGGGTGCCGCCCGTCCCTCGGCGCGAACGGACCCGGGCCGCTCCGCCCGGGTCCGCTGGGTGATCGGCCGCCCGCGGGCGGCAGGGATCAGCTGAAGGAGGAGCCGCAGCCGCAGGTGCGCTGGGCGTTGGGGTTGTCGATCGAGAACCCGGCCTGGTTGAGGCCGTCCTTGTAGTCGAGCGTGGCGCCCGTGAGCATCTGGGCGCTCGAGGAGTCCACCACGACCTTCACGCCGGAGTAGTCGGCGGTGACGTCGTCGTCGGCGACGTCGGAGTCGAAGAACATCTCGTAGCTGAAGCCGGAGCACCCGCCCGGGCGCACGGCCACGCGCAGGGCGAGGGCGGTGTCGCCCTCAGCCGTGATGAGCTCTTGGACCTTGCTGGCGGCGGTGTCGGTGAGGGCGATCACAGGGGTTCCTCCTCGGAGCGGATTGCCCGACCAGCGTAGCCCTCCACCTCCCGGATGCACCTTTCGGGCCCCGGACGCGCCGGCGGTCGCTCCGACGGGATGGCCGGCGGGCGCCGATAGGCTCGTGGCGTGTCCGAGCCCGTGGCCGACCGCCCCACCCCCGACGATCTCCGCTCGCTGCTGCGTGGCGTGATCGATCCGGAGCTGGGCAGCGACATCGTGGAGCTCGGCATGGTGCGAGACGCCACGATCGACGGCGACGGCGCCGTGCTGGTCACCATCGCCCTCACCACGGCCGGCTGCCCCCTGCGGGCGCAGATCCAGCGCGACATCCGCACGCGCGTCGGGTCGGCACCCGGGGTGTCGTCGGTCCGGCTCGAGTGGACCGAGATGACGCCGGCCGAGAAGGCCAACGCCATGCACAAGGCGCGCTTCAACGTCTCCCAGCGCGAGGAGCAGACCGCCATCGGCCCCACCACGCGGGTCATCCTCGTGGCCTCGGGCAAGGGCGGCGTCGGCAAGTCGTCGGTCACCGCCAACCTGGCCGCCGCGCTGGCCACCCGGGGCCTCACGGTGGGCGTGCTCGACGCCGACGTCTGGGGCTTCTCCATCCCCCGGATGCTCGGCGTCTCGGGCCGCCTCCAGGGCCGGACCGACGGCGACCGCAAGCTCATGGAGCCCATCGAGCGCCGCATCGGGACGGGCCTGCTGCGGGTCGTGTCGATGGGGTTCCTCGTGGAGGACGAGGGATCGGCGCTGATGTGGCGGGGCCTGATGCTCAACCGGGGCGTGCAGCACTTCCTCCAGGACGTGGTCTGGGGCGACGACCTCGACTACCTCCTCGTCGACATGCCGCCCGGCACCGGCGACGTGCAGATGGGCGTGGCCAAGATGGTCCCCCGGGCCGAGGTGCTCGTGGTCACCACCCCGGCGGTGGCCGCCCAGAAGGTCGCCATCCGGGCCGTGTCGATGGCCCGGAAGTCGTTCCTGCGCGTGGCCGGCGTGATCGAGAACATGAGCGCCTTCACCTGCGACCACGGCGAGAGCTACGCCCTCTTTGGCTCCGGGGGCGGCGCCGCGCTGGCCGCCGACGCGGGGATCCCCCTGCTCGGCCAGGTCCCCATCGAGAACGCCGTCTCCGAGGGCGGCGACGTGGGGGAGCCGGCCGTGCTCGGGGACGGGCCGGCAGCCGAGGCGTTCCGAGCCATCGCCGAGCGCATCGTCACCGAGGCGGTGCCGCCCACCGAGCTCGCCGGATGCTCGGCACGGATGCTCGACGCCGCCATGGCGGCGTTCGACGAGCTCGACCAGGCCGCCGCCGAAGCCTGAGCGGGCCGCCGCCGAAGCCTGAGCGGGCCGCGCCCGCCGCCGGCGTGGTGCCGCCGCCCACCGATCACGGCGACGGCGCGGCGCCGCCCGACCACCGCCAGGGACCGAACGTGAAGCGCTTCACGTTTGGGGGGTCGGGCCGATTGGTACGGTCTACCGGCCCGGTGGCACGTGCCCCGCGCTCGCGTCGGCCGTTCCGACACGCCAACCACCTTCCAGGAGACCCCATGAAGATCCGTTCCCTCGCCGTCGGCACCGCTGCGCTGCTGCTCCCGTTCGCGGCCGTGGCCTGTGGCGGCGACGACGACACCAACTCCGGCAGCCGCCCCTCGGCCGACGAGATCTCCACGGCGATCAGCAAGGAACTGCCCGACAGCCTGCCCGAGGGCGTGGCCGACTGCATCGGCAAGGAGCTCCACGACTCGAAGATCCCCAACGGCGTCCTCCGGGCCACCGTCGAGGGCCGCGATGCCGAGGTCGACAAGGACAACGAGGACGAGTACACCAAGATCCTCACCGAGGCCGGCGCCAGCTGCGCCTCCGAGGCCGTCGCCGCCGAGTAGCGGCTCGGGTTGCGCCTGACGCACCCTGCACGCACGAGGCCCGGGTCCGGTGACCCGGGCCTCGTCGCGCCCGACCGAGGCCCGACCGAGCGCCGACCGAACACCGAGACGGTGGACGGGGACGGTGGAGGGCGGACGGGGGCTGGGGTCAGCCGGCCAGCCAGGTGCTGTCGGGGTCGTCGACGTCCTTGGCCGCCACGTCGCCCTCGTCGGCCAGCTTGCGGAGGTGGGCCCACACGCTGCGCCGGGCGACCGGGTGGAGCTCCTCGGCGACGTCGACGTAGATCTCGGCCACGAGCGACGCGGTGTCGGCACCGCCCGGTCCTGCCGCTCGGAGGGCGGCGAGCACCTCGGCCTCGCGAGCGAGGCGGTGCCGGAGGTAGTGGTCCAGCTTGGCGGCGGGGTCGGCGATGAGGTGGCCGTGGGCCGGCGCGATGCTGCGCAGCGACGGCCGCCACGCCTGCAGCCGCTCGAGCGACGCCAGGTAGGCGGCCATGTCGCCGTCGGGTGGGCTGATGACCACCGTGGAGCCGTCCATCACGTGGTCACCCGAGAAGAGGATGCGTTCCCGCTCGAGCAGGAAGCAGAGGTGGTTGCTGGCGTGGCCCGGCGTGTGGACGGCCTGGAGCGTGAACTCGGTGCCCTCGACGGTGTCGCCGTCGGCGAGGTGGCGATCGCACACCAGCCCGTCGGCATCGGCGAAGGCGAGCACCTCGGCGCCCGTGCGCTCCTTGAGCCCGGCCGCCCCGGGCGAGTGGTCGGGGTGGGTGTGGGTGCAGAGGATCCACTTGATCTCGCCGCTGCCGGCCGCCGCGACCGCGTCGAGGTGGGCGTCGTCGTCCGGGCCGGGGTCGATGACCGCGACCTCGTCGATGCCCACGAGGTACGTGTTGGTGCCGGGCCCGGTCATCATCGACGGGTTGCCGCACAGCACCCGTCGCACGAGCTTGCCGAGCGCCACCGGGACATCGGGCACGAGGGCGGGGCGGACCGGCCCCTCCGGGGCGGCATCGGTCACGAGCCTGCTCCGAGGTCGAGGCCGGTGGTGCGGATCGTCGGGGCCGCCGTCTCGGCCGACGCCCACCCCGTGCTGGCGTGGGCCACGACCTCCTGGCCGTCGTAGCCGGGCTCGCCGGGGAGGAGCAGGCGGAACGAGTCGCCCATGGCCACGACCCGAGGGAGGATGGTGGGCACGTCGGTGACCCCGGCCGCGGCCTCCAGCGCCTCGGCGGCGGTGGCGAAGCGAGCGATCGCGCGCAGGCAGGCGGTGGTGGGCGGCAGCATCGTGAGCTCGCCGGCGGCCGCCCGGGCGAGCCCGTCGGCCGGGCGGACCCACTCGTTGGCGATGACCTCGTGGTCGTCGTGCAGGGGCGTCTGCTCGGTGGGCGCCGCGGTGAGGAAGAAGCGGGTGTCGTAGCGCCGCGGCGCGCCGTCGGGCGTGATCCAGTGGGCGACGTAGTGCATGGCGTCGACGGCCAGGCGCAGCCCCTCGGCCCGGCACACCTCGGCCAACGGCCGCTCGCCACGATCCACCGCCGTGCGGTGCTCGGCCCAGCGCTCGACGCCGGCGAGGTCGTCGAGGTCGACGACCTTCCCGCTGGCGTCGTAGGCGAGCAGGACGCCGGCCTCCTCGAAGCTCTCGCGGATGGCGGCCACCCAGTAGGCGAGGCCGCCGTGGCCGATCCCCAGGCGGCTGGACGCGTCGGCGTCGGAGCGACCTTCACAGATCGCCTCGAGGTCGGCGTGGCGATCCGCCTGGTCGACCGCGCCTCCGGGGAACACGTATGCGCCGCCGACGAAGTCCGACTGCAGGTTGCGCCGGACCATGAACACCTCGAGCCCGTCGATCCCGTCGCGCAGGATCAAAACGGTGGCCGCGTCGCGCAGCACGACGTTCACTGTCGCAACTCGGGGCGGTCCGGCTCTTCTCTCGGCGAATGCGGGGCACGGTCTGTCGGGTCGATGATCAACGGAGCTTCGCCGTACA
>JBBRFU010000093.1:0-14783 GCA_038241315.1 Acidimicrobiales bacterium
CATCGGCGAGACCGGCACGGTCACCTTCAGCGACCAGGCCGACCCGTCGGACGCCGACGTCACCGCCGGGTTCACCTACGACTACGACCTGAACGACGACGGCACCTACGAGATCACCGGCTCCACCTCGCCCACGGCCACCTTCGACGCCGCCGACCTCGACAGCGTCGGGACCTACGACGTCGCCGGTCGCATCATCGACACCGACGGCGACAGCACCACCTACCGCACCACCATCGAGGTGATCGCCTCCACCCCGACGGCCACGTTCACCAACGACGGCCCCGTCGCCGAGGGCGGCACCGCGATCGTCACCTTCGCCGACCAGGCCGACCCCGGCCCGGGCGCCACCTTCACCTACAGCTACGACTTCGACGGTGACGGCACCTTCGACCTGGTGGACTCCCCCACCGCCTCGGCCGCCCTGCCCGCCCCGCTCACCGCCGACGGCCCGGCCACCATCACCGTCACCGGCCGCATCACCAACCAGTACGGCGGCACCAGCGACGAGACCACCGACGTGGTCGTCACCAACGTCGCCCCCACCGCCACCTTCACCGGTGACTCGGTGACCATCGGCCAGGACGGCACCGTCACCTTCACCGACCAGACCGACCCCTCCGACGCCGACGTCACGGCTGGGTTCACCTACAGCTACGACCTCGACGACGACGGCACCTACGACATCGTCGAGGTGGCCGACCCCACCGCCACCGTCGACGCCGCCGACCTCGGCGCCCTCGGCACCTACGACATCGCCGGGCGCATCACCGACACCGACGGCGACAGCACCACCTACCGCACCACCATCGAGGTGGTGTCCTCGGAGCCCACGGCGACCCTGTCGAACGATGGCCCCGTCGACGAAGGCTCGACCGCCACCGTGTCCTTCACCGACCAGGCCGACCCCGGCCCGGGCGCCACCTTCACCTACAGCTACGACTTCGACAGCGACGGCACCTTCGAGATCGTCGACTCCACCGACGCCACCGCCACCGTCCCCGCCGAGCTCACCGCCGAGGGGCCCGCCACGTTCACCGTGACCGGCCGGATCACCAACCAGTTCGGCGGCTTCTCCGACGAGACGACGGTCGTCACCGTCACCAACGTGGCCCCCACGGTCACGCTCGAGGGTGACGACGAGGCCGTGGCCGGTGAGCCGTACGCCCTCGTGGTCACCAGCACGGACCCCTCGGCGGCCGACGAGGCCGGGCCACTGACCTACGCCATCGACTGGGAGGGTGACGGGGTGGTCGACGAGACCATCACCGGAGGGACCACCGCCGACTTCCGCCACGTCTACGGGCCGGGCACCTACACGCTGACGGTGACGGTCACCGACGCCGACGGCGCCACGAGCGAGCCCGTCACCCGCACCATCACCGTCACCGCGGCCCCCACCCCGCCCACGACGCCGACGGACCCGACGACGCCCACCACCCCGACGGACCCGACCGACCCGGGGACGCCTCCCGGCTACGGCGGCCCCGGCACCACCCCGGGCTCCGGCGGTGGCACCGACCTGGCCCGGACGGGCAGCGACGCCCGCACCCCGGTGGTCGCCGCCCTGGCCCTGCTGCTCGCGGGCGCCGGCGCGGTGCTGGGCGCCCGCCGCTGGCGCCGGATCGCCTGATGACGGTCCCGGGGCGGGCCTCCGAGCCGGGCCTCCGGGCCGGGCCCGGCCCGGTCCCCGGGACTGCCAGACTCGCTCCATGAGCACGCCATCGGTCCGCAGCGAGGTCGTCGACGGGGTCGGCCTCATCACGCTCGACGCCCCGGAACGGCGCAACGCCTTCGTCCTGGCCATGTGCGACGAGACCGCCGCGGTGGTCGACGCGCTGGAGGCCGACCCGTCGGTGGGCGCGCTCGTCGTCACCGGCGCGGGCAGCGCGTTCTGCGCCGGGGCCGACCTGTCGCACCTCGGCGGCGGCCACGGCACGTCCGACCGCGATGGTCTCCTCGCCATCTACGAGGGCTTCCTGCGCATCGCCCGCTCCCCGCTCCCCACCATCGCGGCGGTGAACGGGCCGGCGGTCGGCGCCGGCATGAACCTCGCCCTGGCCTGCGACGTGCGGCTGGCCGGCGAGTCGGCCCGCTTCGACACCCGCTTCCTGGCCCTGGGCATCCACCCGGGCGGCGGCCACACCTGGATGATGCGGAACATCGTGGGGCCCCAGGCCACCGCCGCCACCGTGCTCTTCGGCGAGGTCCTGAGCGGCGCCGAGGCCGAGCGCCACGGGCTGGCCTGGCGCTGCGTGCCCGACGACGAGCTCCTCCCGCTCGCCCTGGAGCTGGGTGCCCGGGCGGCGGCCGCGCCCCGTGACCTCGTGGTCCGCACCAAGGCCACCATCGCTGACATGGGGTCGGTGACCGACCACGACGCCGCCGTGGCCCGGGAGCTGGGCGACCAGGTGTGGTCGGTCGGCCAGCCCGCCTTCGCCGAGCGCCTGGCCGAGCTCCAGCGCAAGATCTCTGCGGCCCGCTGAACCGGCCCGTGGAGCCGATCCCCGACCCCGACGCCATCGAGGAGCTGGTCTCGCGCCTCGGTCGGATCCTCGACCTGCCGCGCGCCGAGGCCACCGAGGTCGTCGTCACCCTCGCCGAGCACGGCGACCGTCGGGTCATCCCCCCGCTCATCGACCTCGTCGCCTCCCGTCGGGCCGACGAGCTCGTGATCCGAGCCGCCGGCTGGCTCGCCGACCCGGCCCTGCACCGGGCCCTGGTCGACCTCCGCGCCACCCGGCTCGGCGACCTGGATCCCGGCTACTGGGCACAGGTCGACGCGGCCATCCGCCGGTGCCGACCCGACGCGCCCGCCATGGCCGAGGAGATCGAGGTCGTCCTCCTCACGCGCCTGCAGGCTTCCGCGCTCGAGGCCCTGGCCACCGGCCTCGACATCGCGCTCGTCGGCTCGTACCCCACGACGGAGGTGGTGTTCGTGCTCGGGGACCGGGAGGAGCGGGCGTCGATCTGGAACTTCGACGAGCTGGCTCCCGACGATCCGACCACCCTCGACCAGGCCTTCACCGCCTACCGGATCGGGACCGTGGCCTCCTGGTCCTGACGCCGGCCCGGTGCCGTCGCGCCGCACCAGCGTCGGGTAGGCAGGGTGGGACCCGGGTCGACCAGGAGGCACCGATGGAGCTCTACGACGTGATGCGGACCACCGGGGCGGTGCGGTCGTTCACCGACGCGCCGGTGCCGCCCGACGCGCTGCACCGGATCCTCGACCACGCCCGGTTCGCCCCGAGCGGCGGCAACCAGCAGGGTTGGCACGTCACCGTCGTCCGAGATCCGGCCGTGCGGCGGCGGCTGGGCGAGCTGAGCGCCGATGTCTGGGCCCGCTACCTGGCCGAGGCCCAGGCGGGCTTCCGCTCGTTCAACCCGATCGACGCCGCGCCCGCCGACCTGGCGGTCCCCGACGACCTCCCCACCAACCCGATGCTCGACGACCTGGCGTCGGTGCCGGAGGTGCTGGTGGTGTCGGTCGACCTGCGGGTGCTGGCCGTGCTCGACAAGGACCTGGACCGGTTCTCGGTGGTGGGCGGCGGGTCCGTCTACCCCTTCTGCCACAACGTCCTGCTGGCGGCGCGCAACGAGGGCCTCGGCGGCGTCCTCACCACCTTCCTGGCCGCCCGCGAGGACGACGTGCGCCCGCTGATCGGCCTGCCCGATGGTCACGGCGTGGTCGCCATGATCTGCCTGGGCGAGCCCGTCACCCAGGTGTCGAGGCTGCGCCGGAAGCCGGTGGAGGCGTTCGCCACCATCGACCGCTTCGACGGCCCGCCCCTGACCGCCTGAGCGGGCCTCGCCCGGCGGCGCCGGCGCCGACCGACCGCGGCGCGGCTCCCGGGGCGCCGTCTAGATTCCCTGACGGTCCATCAGAAACACCGACGCCAGGGGGCACCCGTGACCGAACCGCTCGACGACGCCACCACGCTCTGGGAGCTGGTGGAGCGGCGCGCCGCCACCACCCCCGACCTCACGCTGCTGATCTCGGAGTCGGGCGACACGCTGACGTGCGCCGAGTTCCGCGACCGCGCCCTGCGGGCCGCCGCCGGCTTCGCTGCCCTGGGCGTCGGCGCCGGCACCCGGGTGACCTGGGAGCTCCCGAACCGCTTCGAGACCATCATCGCCAGCTTCGCCCTGGCCCGCCTCGGCGCGGTGCAGAACCCGATCCTCCACTTCTACCGGCACAAGGAGGTGGGCTACGCCATCGGGGCCACCGAGGCCGAGCTGGTCCTCACCCCCGGCACGTGGAACGGCTTCGACTTCAGCGCCATGGTGGAGGAGCTGATCGCCGACCTCCCGGCGCGGCCGAAGGTCGTCGACGTGTTCGCCGACCTCCCAGACGGCGACCCCACCGACCTGCCCCCCGCCCCCACCGACGGCGACGAGGTCCGCTGGGTGTACTTCACGTCCGGCACCACCTCGGACCCGAAGGGCGTGCGCCACACCGACCGCACCCTCATCACCGGCGCCAACGGCCTCGCCGTGGCCCTCGACATGTCCGGTGAGGACGTGGGTTCCATCGCCTTCCCGTTCAGCCACATCGCCGGGCCCGACTACTTCGGCACCATGCTCCTGGCCGGCTTCGGCGCCGTGCTGTTCGAGGCCTTCGCCCCGGTCACGGCCGTGCCGGTGCTCGCCGCCAACGGCGTCACCATGGTGGGCGGGGGCACGGCGTTCTACCAGATGTACCTGACCGAGCAGCGCAAGCAGCCCGACGTCCCGATCATCCCCAGCCTCCGCAAGATGTCGGGTGGCGGGGCGCCGATGCCGCCGGAGATCTACGAGGAGGTCAAGCGCGAGTTCGGCGTCAAGATCTGCCACGGCTACGGCATGACCGAGTGCCCGATGATCTGCGAGGGCTCGCCCCACGACACCGACGAGCAGCTCGCCAACACGGTCGGCAAGCCCGTGGTCGGCCTCGACATGCGCATCGTGGCCGACGACGGCACCGTCGCCGGGCCCGACCAGGACGGCGAGGTCCGCCTGAAGGGGCCGATGGTCTTCCGGGGCTACACCGACCCCGCCGCCACCGCCGAGGCGTTCGATGACGACGGCTGGTTCCGCACCGGCGACCTCGGCCACCTGCGGTCCGACGGGCACGTCGTCCTCACCGGGCGCCTGAAGGACGTGATCATCCGCAAGGGCGAGAACATCTCGGCCCAGGAGATCGAGCACCTCCTCTACGCCCACCCCAAGGTCGGCGACGTCGCCGTCATCGGCCTCCCCGATCGCGAGCGCGGCGAGCGGGTGTGCGCGGTGGTGGAGCGCGTCGACGGCGCCGGGCCCGACGACGACCTCACCTTCGACGAGATGGTGGCGACGCTCGCCGATGCCGGCCTCATGAAGCAGAAGTTCCCCGAGCAGCTCGAGGTGGTCGACGCCCTCCCCCGCAACGAGACCCTCCGCAAGGTCCTGAAGTTCAAGCTCCGCGAGGAGTACGGCGCCAAGCCCTGGCCCGCCTGAGCGGTCGCCGGCCCCGGTGGCGGGGGCGGACGGTGGCGCCCGTGGGGCGGCCGTCCAGATGCTCCCCAGTACCTGGCGACCGCCCCACGAGACCTCGGGGGGACCGGTGTGCGTCGAAGGCGCCTCGGCCCCGTGCACCGTCTACGGCGCCGGGGTGCCGGGCGGATGACGATCTCGCCGCCGATGTCGTCGGCGATCCGGTGGACGACCGTGCGGCCGGCGCCGAACGTCGCCGTCGGGAGGAGCGACGGTGGTCAGCCCTTCGGCGAGAGCCAGGCCGCCTCGAGCTCGTCACGGCGGGACTCCCAGTCCTCCACCGTCATCGCGTAGCGGACGTGGTCCTCCCAGACGCCGTCGATCTCGAGGTACCGCAGGGCGACGCCCTCCTCGCGGATGCCGAGCTTCTCGACCACCCGACGGCTGGCCACGTTGCGGGGGATGATCGAGATCTGGAGGCGGTGCAGGTGCAGCTCCTCGAAGGCGAAGCGGGCGAGCACCACCACCGCCTCGGGCATGAGGCCCTGGCCGGCCCTCTGCTCGTCGATCCAGTAGCCGACGTAGGCGTTCTGGAAGGGGCCCCGCTGGATGGACGACAGGTTGATCTCGCCGCAGAAGTGGCCGTCGGCGAAGATGCCGAACCCGTAGCCGGTGCCCAGCTGGCGTTCGCGGTGGCGGGCGCTGCAGCGCACGGCGAAGGCGTCCCGGTCCTGGGTGACGTCGGGTTGGTGCGGGAGCCGCTGCGGCTCCCAGCGGGTGAGCCAGTCGCCGCAGCGGTTGCGGACCTCCCGCCAGGCGGCGAAGTCCGAGAGGACGATGGGCCGCAGCATCACCCGCTGGCCGAAGAGGGTGCTGGTGCGCTCCACCGGCGTGTCCCGCTCGCGCCTCACCGAGCGCCGCGCAGTGCGTCGAGGGTGGTGGGGTCCTCCAGCGAGGACAGGTCGCCGGGGTCGGCCCCGGTGGCCACAGCCCGGATGGCCCGGCGGACCACCTTGGCCGACCGCGTCTTCGGCAGTGCGTCCACGAACCGCACCTCGCTGGGCTTGAACGACTTGCCGAGGGCCTCGACCACGGTGGCGGCCAGCTCGCTCCGCAGCGCGTCGGACGGGCTGGTGCCGTCGGCCAGCACCACGTAGCACCACAGCGCCTCGCCCTTGACCTCGTGGGGCACGCCGACGGCGGCCGCCTCGGCCACGCCGTCGTGGGCGACCAGGGCGGACTCGACCTCGGCCGGGCCCAGCCGCTTGCCCGCCACCTTGATGGTGTCGTCGCTGCGGCCCCGCAGGTACCACTGGCCGTCCTCCACGAGCGCCCAGTCGCCGTGCACCCACACGTCGGGCCACCGGTCCCAGTAGGTCTCCAGGTAGCGCTCGGGCGCCTGCCACAGGCCGCGGGTCATCCCGGGCCAGGGCTTGGTGCACACCAGCTCGCCGACCTCGCCCCGCACCGAGCGGCCCTGGTCGTCGAACACGTCGACCGCGATGCCCAGGGCCGGGCCGCCCAGGGTCATCGGCGTGAGGGGCTGCACGGGGTGCGGCGACAAGAAGCACGCGCCCACCTCGGTGCCGCCCGAGATGTTGATCACCGGGCACCGGCCGCCGCCCACCACCTCGGCGAACCACCGGTACGGGCCCTCGTTCCACGGCTCGCCGGTGGAGCCCAGGATCCGCAGCGCCGAGAGGTCGTGGCGGCGGACCGGCTCGTCGCCGTGGGCCATCATCGACCGCACGAGCGTGGGGCTGATGCCCAGGATCGAGACCTCGTGGCGGGCCAGGTAGGCCCACAGGCGATCGACGTCGGGGAAGTCGGGGGCGCCCTCGAAGAGGCACAGCGTGGCGCCGTTGGCGAGGGTGCCCACCACCTCCCACGGGCCCATGATCCACCCGAAGTCGGCGAACCAGAACAGGCGGTCGCCGGGACGGCAGTCGAACTGGAAGGCCACCTCCTCGGCCACCTTGACGGTGAACCCGCCGTGCACGTGCACCGCGCCCTTGGGGCGGCCCGTGGTGCCCGAGGTGTAGGCGATGAAGAGGGGGTGTTCGCTGTCGACCGGCAGGCTGCCGAGGAGGTCCTCGCCCACGGGGGTCGGCTCGGGCCAGGCCACCACGTCGCACCCGTCGGCCCGCTCGACCGCCACCGGGGCGATGCGGGGCACCACCACCAGCATGTCGACCGACGGCACCTGGGCCACGGCCGTGCGGGCCGTGGCCAGCGTGGGGACCGCCCGGCCGCGCCGCCAGAAGCCGTCGGCGCACAGCAGGGCCTTGGCGCCGGCGTCCTCCAGCCGGACCGCGATGGCCTCGGCCCCGTACCCGGAGAACACAGGCAGGAAGATGGCGCCGATCGACGCCACCGCCATGGCGGCCACCACGGTCTCGGAGAGCATGGGGAGGAAGATGCCCACCGCGTCACCGGGGCCCACGCCGCGCGCCCGGAGGAGGCGGGCCAGCCCGTCGACGTGGCGGGCGAGATCGGCGTAGGAGAGGACGCGCACCTCGCCGTCCTCGCCCTCCCACCGCACGGCTTCGGCCTCGGGGGTGGACGCGGCCCAGCGGTCGACGCAGGCGGCGGCCAGGTTGGTCCGCCCGCCGGTGAACCACGTGGCCCACGGGATCCCCTTGGAGGTGTCGAGCACCTCCTCCCACGGCGTGGAGAACGGGATGCCGAGGAAGCGGGCGGCCTCGCCCCAGAACCACGCCGGGTCCTCGATGGAGCGGGTGAGCAGCTCGTCGAACGAGCCGATGCCGTGGGCCGTCAGGAACCGGCCCACGTTCGTGTCGCCGACGGTGGCGGGGTCGGGCTCCCAGATCGGCTCGCGCATCGTTCCGAACTGTAGGCCCCGCTTCCTCGCGGGTGTCCACCGGCCGGGCGGCCGGGCCCGGCGACCGGGACGGGCGCCCACCCGGGCGCCGGAGGCGCACGCAGGACCGTGGCGAGCACGGCGGCCGCAGCAGGACGGCGCCAGCCGGGCCGCGGCGCTCAGGACAGCAGGGAGCGGGCGAGGCCGTCGAGGATGTCGGCCTCGCTCACCAGGATCTCCTCGAGGGCGAACGTGCGGTAGATGGCCACCAGCGCGCAGCACCCCCCGACGATCACGTCGGCCCGGGCCTCCTCGAGCCCCGGGTTGTGGAGGCGGTCGGCGCGCGACTCGGTGGCCAGCGTCCGGAACACGTCCTCGGCGGCGTCCTTGGTGAGCACGAAGTGGTGGATGGCGTCACGGTCGTACGCCGCCAGGCCCTGCTCCACCGCGGCCACGGTGCTCACCGTGCCGGCGAGGCCCACGACGGTCCGGGCTGACGCGACCTGGGGGATCTCGCGGACCACGTCGTCGAGCCAGGTCTGGGTGAAGGTGATGGCGGCGGTGAGGTCCTCCGGCGCCGGCGGATCCTGGTGCAGGAACCGCTCGGTGAGGCGGACGCAGCCCACGTCGAGCGACAGGGCGCCCTCGATCGACCCCTCGGGGCCGGTGGTGCCGTAGACGAACTCGGTGGACCCGCCGCCGAGGTCGAAGACCAGGAACGGGCCCTGCTCGGGACGGAGCTCGGCCGTGGCGCCGAGGAACGACAGGCGGGCCTCGTCGTCGCCCGACAGCAGCTCGGGGCGGACGCCCACGGCCGCCTCGGCGGCGTCGAAGAACCCGTCGCGGTTCGACGCGTCGCGGCTGGCGGAGGTGGCCGACATGCGCACCCGCCCGGCCGGCACGCCGAGGCGGTCCATGACCTCCCGGTACTCGGTCAGCACCGCCACCGTGCGGTCGACGGCCTCGGGGGCCAGCGCACCGGTGCGGTCGACGCCCTGGCCGAGCCGGGTGATGCGCATCAGCCGCTCGACCGTGACCAGCGGACCGCCGTCGGCCCCACCCTCGGCCACCAGGAGGCGGGTGGAGTTGGTGCCGATGTCGATCGATGCCACGCGGGGAGCCATAGGGCCTCCGACTCTACGGTCGCCCGCCACCGCCGCGGTCGCTCGGCCATGCGCCGGGCTCGGCCGGCGCCGGCCGAGGGTCGTCGGTGCTCAGGACGGCCCGGCGTCGCCGTCTCCGGCGGCCAGGCGCTCGGCCACCCAGGCCCCCACCGGGTCGTCCCCCCCGGCGAGCCACCAGCCGTAGTGGGCGTGGAGGCACTTGACGCCCACCCGGGTGCCGCCCACGCCGGCGCTGGGCCGAGGCCCCGTCCAGCCCACGGGCAGGTCGGCATCCCGATCCGCCGCGTAGCGGTCGTGGGCGGCGGCGATCACGTCGAGGCCGATCTCGTCCTCCACCCGGTGGACCCCGCCCCGGCTCTCGATGCGGCTCACCATGGTGCGCTCCGGCTCGCCGAGGAGCCAGTAGCGCGTCGGCATGGGTCGGCCGTCGTCGAGGAGGGGGTGGTTGCGGATGACCACGGGGGAGCCGTCGTGGCGGTGCCGGACCACGATGGTGAACCGGCCCTTCGGCTCCCGCCCGAGCAGCTGGGCCACCGTGGCGACGTCGTCGGGGGTGGGCTGATCGGCCACCACCACGACCTCGGGCAGCGGATCGGCCATCGGGCCACCCTACCGACGGCCCCGGACCGCACCGACGAGCTCGTTTCGCCCCGCGGCGCCGGTCGCCCGACCGGACGAAGGTGGGCCACGCCAGGGCTGCGTAGGGGCCTACCGGTCGGGTCGGCCCTCGCGGCCGGCACGGAGGCGGGCCACGTCATCGGCGCCGAGGAGGGGTTTGGCTCGTTCTTGATCCCGGATCCATCGGGCCCAGCCGGGCAGGGCGAAGTGGACCTGACCTCGGGCAGTGAGCACGGCGCCGTGATCGTCGCGGAGTCTGGCGAGGACCTGGGACCACGATTGTGGTGGGTCTCCGAGAGCGGCGGCGACCTCGCGGGTCCGGACGGGGATGTCCCCGGTTTCGATGTGGGCGAGGGCGGTGAGGTAGCGGCGGGGTCGTTCGGGGAGTCGGGCCCATCGCTCGGCGTAGAGCTGGTTCAGCTGCTCGCGGCCGCGGATCAGACCTTCTCGGGCGGCGTCGATGCTGATGTGGTCGTCTTCTCTGGCACGGGCGGCGTTCCAGCACGCTGCTGCGTTCACCTGCAGGGCATAGGGGTAGCCGCCTGATGCCTTGACGACCCCGGTGGCGGCCTTGGGGTCCCAGTCGACGCCGCGAGCCTCGGCGGGAGCGACGAGCGCGGCGTAGGCCGCGGTGGGTTCGAGCCCGCCGATCGCCAGCCGCTGGGCGCGGTCACGGAAGTAGGTGATGTGGTCGAGGTCGAGTCGCTCGGGTAGCTCGGCGGTGAGCATCACGACGGGGTGGCGGGAACCGCTCAGCTGGTTGGTGATGCCGGTGATCGAGCGCAGGTCGTTGCGGGAGATCTCGTGGAGCTCGTCGATGATGACCATGAGCGACCGCCCGTCGTTGGCTGAGGCATCGGCCAGCTCTTCGAGGGCGCTGGTGAGTGTGGTGGCAGCGGGGGCTCGTTGGCGGCGAGCTTGGACGGAGGCCATGCCCCCGGGGAGGGCTCCGCCCAACGTCACGTCCCAGGACCGGCGCCGGTCGATGGTGGGGCCGATGCGGGCGATCTTGGCCACCAGGTCGGCAGCGAGGTCCTCGCCGGCCTCGCTCCGCAGCACCACCCACGGCTTGGGCCGCTTGCGACCGGTCAAGGTCGCGAGCTCGTCGCGGTCGGTGATGCGCCGTTCGACCTCGGCCAACACGCTGGTCTTGCCGGTGCCACGCAGACCGATGAGGCGCACAGCACCGCCGCCGACGCCGAAGTCCGCGGAGCGCACGACCTCACCGATCTGGTGGAGCACGTCGTCACGCCCGAACATCGGCGACGGGGCGTGCCCGTACCCCGGGGCGTACGGAGGTGGTTGATCGAGCGCCGAGACCATGGCCTCACCCTACGTCGCAGTGCATACGGATGGATATTCTCAGAAAAATATCCGCTCGTATGCGCGGACCTGAGACGATGAGTCACCCCAGCTGGGCACTCCCACCAACCATGACGGCGCCCGGTACGGGCCATAGGCCGCCTTCGGGGAGATTCCCGGGCTGGCGAGGTGTTGAGCGCCCGGGCGCGCGCAGCACACTCGACTGGCTGCTCGACACGCCCGCCCGGTCCGCCGAGCTCTGGATCAAGCCCTCAGCCGCGCCCCCGAACGATCAGGTCGCCGGCCCTCTCGATCGAACCCGCGCGTGCCAGCGGCGACGGACGACAACGATGCCGAGCACGACGCAGACGACACAGAGGTACGCCAACATCACACCCTGGGGGGCGCCCAAGGCTGGCCCGATGATCGCCGGCAGGCAGACGAGGACGCCGCCCATCGCTGCTTTCGAGAAGCTGTCGACGGCAGCATCGAAGGCGGGCGGCGGTCGGTGAGTGCCCATCATCAGCTCATCGGCCCACCAGAAGAGCCCGTGAGGCTTCGCAGCGTCGGGATCTGTTCCTCTCACACACCTGCCAAAGGCGGTCGACGGCTGATATCCGTCTATCCCACTGACAGATCGCGGTGGGAGTTCGTTCGTGCCGGTCAGGCGGTGGCCCAGATCAGGACCTCGGCGCCGTCGGGGCCGGCGGTGAGCCGGGGCGTGCCGGCGGCGGTGAGGCGGGCCGCGTCGCCTGCAGCGAGGCGACCGGCGCCCTCGAGGCGGGCCGAGCCGGTGGCCACGAACACGTGGGCGTGGCGGTCGTCGGGGACCGTCACCACCTCGTCGGGGCGCAGGCGCCCACCCCAGAGCACGGCGTCGCGCTGGGCGATGGAGATGGCGGCGTCGTGGCCCTTGCCCGACGCGATCGGCACCAGGCCGCCCTTGGCCAGCTCGTCGTTGACGTCCAGCTGCTCGTAGCCGGCGTCGATGCCCGACGAGTCCGGCGGCACCCACATCTGCACGAAGCGCACCGGTTCGTCGCCCGGGTTCTTCTCGGAGTGCCAGATGCCGCGGCCGGCGCTCATCCGCTGGGCCAGGCCGGGATAGATCTCGCCGCGGTTGCCCAGGGTGTCCTTGTGCTCCAGGCGGCCCTCGAGCACCCAGGTCACGATCTCCATGTCCTGGTGGGGGTGGGTGTCGAACCCGGTGTAGGGGGCCACCCGGTCGTCGTTGCTGACCAGGAGGAGCCCGTGGCGCGTGTTCCGCGGGTCCCGGTGGTGCCCGAAGCTGAAGCTGTGGTCGGAGCGCAGCCATCCGGCCTCGGTGTGGAATCGGCTCGCAGCCGGCCGGACGTCGATCGTCGGTGCGGTCATCTCGTGCCCTCGTCTCGCAAGTAGTTGCAGTATCAACTACATGGAACGGGGACGGACCGCGATCCATTCCCGCCGGTGCCGAACGGCGGATCAGCCGCCGAGGGCCCGTTCCACGCCCGTGAAGGGCCAGCCCTCGGGCAGGCCGATCGGTTCGGTGGGGGCCGGCAGCGGGAGGTAGCTCTCCTCACCCGGGTACAGGTACCCGTCCTCCCGGGCCCGCCGCTCGATCTCCTCGTCGGTGCGGAGCAGCGCCGTCTCCCGGGCGACCCGCGCCCGCTCGGCGCGGACCTCGGCCAGCTCGGCCTCCGTGCGCGCCGTGGCCGTGCGCTGGGTGCGGTAGGTCTGCAGGGGGAACACGGCCACGAACAACACGCCGATCAGGATCACCGTGGCGACCAGCCCGCTCACCAGCCGCCGCCGGGCCCGGTTGCGCGCCCGCGAGGCGACGTGGCTGCCGTCGACGCGGCCGAGCGCCCGCCGGCCGGCCCGGCCGTCACGGCGACGGGCCGACCCACGCGCTGCGGCCGCCGCCCGCGGCGAGGCCGAGCGTCGGGAGGCTGCCGGCTCGGCGGCCGGACGCCTGGTGGTCGCGGCATTGGCCGCCGATCGCGTCGTGGCCGGCCGCTTGGTGGACGCGGTCTTGGCCGATCGCTTGGCGGTCGGTGGCTTGGTGGCCGACGGCTTGGCCGTCGAGCGCCTCGTGGTGGGGCGCTTGGTGGTGGGGCGCTTGGCGACCGGCGGCTTGGCGGCGGCGCGCGTGGTCGCCGGCTTGGCCGTCGAGCGCTTCGTGGCCGCGGGCTTGGCCGAGGCGCGCGTGGTGGCCGGCTTGGCCGGGCGCTTGGTGGCCGCGGGCTTCGCGGCCGAGCGGGCCGA
Source organism: Acidimicrobiales bacterium (assembly GCA_038241315.1). Lineage (GTDB taxonomy): Bacteria > Actinomycetota > Acidimicrobiia > Acidimicrobiales > Iamiaceae > Aquihabitans. The sequence goes on from JBBRFU010000093.1 coordinate 13,564, forward strand.
CGGCGGCCGGGAGGCGGCACGGGTCGCCGGGGCCCGCCCGGTGCGGGCCGGGGCGGACCGGTCGGCGGCCGCACCCGCGCCGCGCCGACCCGGGGGCGTGGAGGCCCTCGGAGCGGGGCGGGAGGGCGGCCGACGCCGGTCTGCGGTCACGTCTGCTTCGACCCCCTGGCCAGCGCGGCCGCGCCCAGGAACGCGGCCGAGTGGCCGAGCTGCTCCTCGATGCGCAGCAGCTGGTTGTACTTCGCCACGCGGTCGCTGCGGGCCGGGGCGCCGGTCTTGATCTGGCCGCAGTTCAGGGCCACGGCGAGGTCGGCGATGGTGGCGTCCTCCGTCTCGCCGGACCGGTGCGACATCACGGCCGTGTACCCGAAGCGGGTGGCCAGGGCCATGGTGTCGAGGGCCTCGGTGAGCGTGCCGATCTGGTTCACCTTCACCAGGACCGAGTTGGCGGTGGCGGCGCCGATGCCCCGTGAGAGGCGCTCGGTGTTGGTGACGAAGAGGTCGTCACCCACCAGCTGCACCCGGTCGCCCAGGGCGGTGGTGAGCTCGGCCCAGCCGTCCCAGTCCTCCTCGTCCATGCCGTCCTCGATGGACACGATGGGGTAGCCGTCGCAGAGGTCGACCCACCAGGCGACCAGCTCGGACGAGGTGAGGACCCGGCCCTCCCCGTCGAAGTGGTAGGCGCCGTCGCGGTGGAGCTCGCTGGTGGCCGGGTCGAGGGCGATCGCGATGTCGTCACCGGCGCGGAATCCGGCCCGCTCGATCGCCAGCAGCAGGACGTCGAGCGCCTCGGCGTTCGACCCGAGGTCGGGCGCGAAGCCGCCCTCGTCGCCGAGCGCCGTCGACAGGCCCCGGTCGCGGAGCACGGCTCCGAGGGCGTGGTAGGTCTCGACGCCCCAGCGCAGCGCCTCGGAGAAGGAGGCGGCGCCCACCGGCATGATCATGAACTCCTGCACGTCGACGTTGTTGTCGGCGTGGGCGCCCCCGTTCAGCACGTTCATCATCGGGACCGGCAGCACGTGGGCGTTCACCCCGCCGACGTAGCGGTAGAGCGGCAGGTCGAGCTCGTCGGCGCCCGCCCGCGCCACGGCCAGCGACACGCCGAGCAGGGCGTTGGCGCCGAGGCGACCCTTGTCGTCGGTGCCGTCGAGGTCGAGGAGCGCCCGGTCGAGGCCCCGCTGGTCGAGGGCGTCGAGGCCGACGACGCCCTCGCGCAGGAT
>JBBRFU010000094.1:0-14763 GCA_038241315.1 Acidimicrobiales bacterium
GGAGGCGTCGGTGACGGCGGTGGCGCCCACGGCGGGCGGGTTCTTCCGGGCGTGGCCGACGGGGGTGGCGGAGCCGAACGCGACGTTCATGAACTTCACCGCGGGGCAGAGCATCACCAACACCGGGGCGATCACGTTGGCGCCGACCGGGGTGCGGCACCTGACGATCAAGGGGTCGGGCGGCACCGCGCACTACGTGGTGGACGTGCAGGGATACTTCGTGGATCCCGGCGACGTGCCCGACGGGGTGGTGGGGGCGGTGTACGTGCCGATCACGCCGTGTCGGGTGGTGGACACCCGTGGCGGTGGTGGGGCGTTGGCGCCCGGTGCACCGCGCCAGGTGCAGGTGGCCGGTTCCGGCGCCGGGTTCGCGGGCCAGGGTGGGCGCGTCGGTGGGTGCGCCGTCCCGGACGGCACCGACGCGACGGAGGCCTCGGTGACGGCGGTGGGCCCGTCGGCCGGCGGGTACCTGCGGGCGTGGCCGACGGGGGTGGCGGAGCCGAACGCGACGTTCATGAACTTCACCGCGGGCCAGAGCATCACCAACACCGGCGCGATCACGTTGGCCCCGACCGGGGTGCGGGACCTGACGATCAAGGGATCCGGCGGCACCGCCCACTACGTGATCGACCTGCAGGGGTACTACGCCAGCGCTCCCGTCTCCTGACGCTGGGGCCGACCTCGCCCGACCTCGCCCGGCGCGCCCCGGCCGGGTCGGGCGGGCGAGGTTGGCACACATTGTGGATGTGGCCGGACCTCGGACGTGGCACGCTGCCCCGGCGTGCTGCCCTCGAGACCGGTGGGGCGCCCGGCGTGGATCGTGTGTGGGCCCTGGGGCTGGCCCGCACCAGACACCTGCCGGCTGCCTCATCCTCACTGGACGTCGATGAGGCAGCCGGCGGACGACCACCGAACCGGGGCTACCCTCCCGGCGTGATCACCGGGCGAGACGTCGAGCGGGCCGCGCTCACCGACGCGCTGGCGCGGGGCGCAGCGGTGGTGGTGGCGGGGCCGGCGGGCGTGGGCAAGACGACGTTGTGCCGCGACGTGCTCGGGTCCCGGGGCGATCACCGTGAGTCGGGCGCGCTGGCCACCCTGCGCTGGTCGCCGCTGCTGCTGTTCCGGCGGCTGCTCGGCGAGGCCGTCCGGGACGACCCCGACCTGGTGGCGGCCCAGGTGCTCCACCTCGACACCCCGATCCTGCTCGACGACCTGCAGTGGGCCGACGACCTGTCGCTGGCGGTGGCGGCCCGGCTGGTCGGCCGGCTGCCGCTGCTGGTCACGGTCCGCACGGGCGACCCGGGCTCCGTCTACGCCGAGGCCTGTCTGGCCGCCGCCGGGTTCGAGCGCCTGGCGCTCGGCCCGCTCGCCGCCGAGGCCAGTCGCCGGGTGCTCGACGACGCCCACCCGGGCCTCGACGGCGAGCGGCGCGAGCAGGTCCTGGTCCGGGCGGGCGGCAACCCGCTCCTGCTGCGCGAGCTGGCGGGCGGTCGCGAGCCGTCCCCGACGCTCATCCGGGCCCTGCAGGCCCGGTTGGCCGAGCACCCGGAGGAGGTGCGGGTGGCCATGCGGCGCCTGAGCGTCCTCGGTCGACCCGCGCCAGCCGCCCTCCTCGGGCCGGGGGCCGATGCGCTCGTCGACGCGGGCCTGGCCACGCGGCGGGGAGGCGACATCGGCATCCACCACGCCCTCCTGGCCGAGGCGGTCGTCGAGGAGCTGGGGTCGCACGCCGGTGAGCTCCGACGGGAGCTGGCCGCCGCGGTCGGCCCGGCCGAAGGGGCCTTCCTGCTGGCCGGGGCCGGTGACCGGGTGGGGGCACGGGCGCGGGCGCTGGCGGCGGCGACCGACGCCGATCGACGGATGCACGCCGAGCTCCTCGTGCTGGCCGTGGCCTGCGCCCCGCCGGGCGACCTCGACCCCGCCACGAGGATGGCCGCCGGGCGGTCGCTGAACGCCATCGGCCAGCACGACCGGGCCTACGACCTCTGCACCGTCGAGGGCGTGGCGGACCTGGCCCCGCTCGAGCGGGGAGGGATGCGGGCGGTGGCCGCCCAGGCCGCGTGGCTGGGCGGCCGGCCCGGGCCCTTCGCGGAGCAGATCGCCGCCGCCATGGACGACCTGCGGGGCAGCCGGACCGCGCTCGAGGTGCTGGTGCTGGCCGGCTCGACCTTCCTCGACACGCGGGTGGGCCTCGACGGTCGGCCCGCCCTCGAGCGGGCCCGGGAGGCGGTGGCGCTGGCCGAGGAGATCGGGGCCGAGGTCGGCTTCGCCCGCTACCGGCTCGGCAGCGTGCTGCTCACCTCGGGCCGACCCGGGTGGGCCGAGCTCTACCGCCAGGTGGTGCGCGACGCGGAGGCGACGGGCGACCACGCCCTCCGGGCCGCCGCCCTCGAGAGCCTCGTGCTGGGCGAGTGGATCGCGGGCCACATCGACGATGCCGTGGCCCAGGCCGAGCAGCTCCACCGCTCCGGTCCCGAGCCCGGCTACGAGGCGGCCTGGTTGTCCACGACCGCCTACGGGGCCCTCCTCGCCGTGCTGGCCGGCGACGACCGCCAGCGCACCATCGACCGCTGGGCACCGCTCCTGCGCGACGAGGCGATGTTTCGGAACCGGACCTACGCCCAGGCGGCCCTGGCCCTGGCCTACGCCGACCTCGGCCGCCACCACGAGGCGGCCGAGGTGCTGGCCACGATCGCCCCGGCGACCGCCGATCCGCAGCTCGCCTCGGTGGCCGCGTGGGTCCGCGCCGAGGCGGCGTGGTCGGCGGGCCGGAGCGACGACGCGCAGGCGGCCGCGGCGGCGGCCGAGGGACTCGGCGTCGGGGACTACCCCGCGGCGGTGAACGCCCGGCTGGTGGGTGCCCACGCCCGCTGGGACCGGGGCGAGCCGGTCGCCGGCCCACCGCCCGCGGCGGTGGTGCCGGCCTGGCAGGGGGCACCGCACGAGTGGCACGGCCTGGTGGCCGTCACCGGTGGTCGGCCCGCCGAGGCCGTCGGCCACTTCGACGCGGCCGCCGCCGCGTGGGACGGTCACGACCGTCGCAGCCAGGTGCGCAGCGCGTGGGCCGCCGGCGAAGCCGCCCGCCTGGCGGGCCTCGACGAGGCGGTGCGCCGGCTGGGCGACGTCGAGCAGCTCGCCGACCGGCTCCAGCTGGCGGACCTCGCCGCCCGGTGCCGGCGGTCTCTCCGGGCCCTCGGCGTGGTGCGGAGCTCGACGCGGGGGAGCGGGGTGGCCGGCCTGACCGCCCGGGAGGAGGAGGTCCTGCTCCGCGTGGCCGACGGCCTCACGTCGGCGGCGATCGCCGCCGAGCTGCGCGTGTCGCGCTCCACTGTCGACAGCCTGATCCGCACGGCCGTCCGCCGGTTGGGCGCCTCGAACCGCCGCACCGCGGCAGCCCAGGTGCGAACCTGGCACACATTGGGGATGACCCCCGAGGAGCCGGCTCCGTAGGGTTGTCGTCGCACCGGACAGGGCCTTCGGGGGAGGGCGAACGGGAGCACCCTGTCCGGTGCCTTCACCGCTGCCCGGCAGCCGGCGCCCGTCCTCCACCACCGTCGGAGCAGGGCCGAGGGTGGGGCCGAGGACGGAGCCGGTCAGCCCGGGCTCGTCCCGCCCGGGTTCGTCCAGCGGTTGATCGCCTCGGCGGTCGAGCGCACGCCGAGGCGCTCGCGGATGTCGGTCAGCCGGCGGTTGGCCGTGCGGCGCGACACGTGGAGCCGCCGGGCGGCCTCGGTCACCGTGGCCCCGCCGGCCAGGGCCTCGAGCAGGAGGCGCTGCTCCTCGTCGAGGAGGCCGGCCGGGTGGCCCACGGCCCGGGTCGGGGCCTCGACGGCGCCCAGCCGGTGGAGGTCCTCCAGCGTGCGGTGGCGCAGGTCGCCGACCACCTGCACCACCACTGCGAGCCCGACCCCCCGGGTGACGGCCTCGATGGCGGCGCCCGCCGCCTCGGCGTCGGCGATCGTGCCGACGCAGACCCAGCGGCGCGCCGACAGGTCCCACGGCGAGGTCGGGAGCTCGAAGCCGGCTCGGGCCCGCCACCCCGGCGGGAGGTCGGGGCCCGCGTCGGGGATCGCTCCGTCGAGGAGCAGCACGGGCGGGCTGGGCGCGGTGGCGGTCATGGGTCGCCGACGATCCTGGCAGGTGCCGGAGCCCTCCGAGCCGTCGATAGGGTCGGTCCCGTGCCCGCTCCAGCCTCCCCCGGCGACGAGGGCCCGGTCGACGATCCGGTCGTCGACTGGGTGGCGGCCATCGGGGCCCACCCGCCGGCGGCGGAGCTCACCACGGTCGGCCCCGACCTGGCGGTCGTCCACCGCGGTCGCCAGGTGCACCGCCACGAGGGCCTCGTGCCCGACACGGCGTACGAGCTCGACGGCTTCTCGTTCCGCACCCTCCCCGAGCCGGGCGAGCGCCTCGCCACCTTCGCCACCGTCAACGACGTGCACTTCGGTGAGGTGCTGTGCGGGGTGACCGACGGCACCGACGTCGGGCCGGTGTTCCGCTCCGGACCTGGTGAGGCGCCGTACCCCGAGGTGATGAACCACGGGGCGGTGGCGGAGATGGCGGCGCTGGGCCCCGATGCGGTGATCGTGAAGGGCGACCTCACCTCCAACGGCACCGAGGCCGAGTACGACGCCTTCCGCGCCGCCTACGAGCCGGCGTTCGGCGACCGCCTCACCGTGGTGCGGGGCAACCACGAGTCCTACAACCGGGCGCCGTACGCCGCCGAGCCGTTCCAGGAGGTCACCCTCCCGGGTGCGTCGCTCGTGGTGCTCGACACCTCGATCGACGGCGAGGTGGCCGGCACCGTCACCGCCGAGCAGCTGGAGCAGCTCGACGAGCTCGCCTCGCGGGCGGACCGGCCCGTGCTGGTCTTCGGCCACCACCACCTGGGCGACCGCTCGTCCCGGGAGAAGGCCGACCGCACCTTCGGCATCGACGTGACCGCCTCCGAGGCCCTCCTCGAGGTGGTGGCGCGGCGGCCGGCGGTGCGGGCCTACTTCGCCGGCCACACCCACCGGAACCGGGTCCGACGCTTCGCCGCCACCGGCGACGTGCCGTGGGTGGAGGTGGCGTGCGTGAAGGACTACCCCGGCGCCTGGGCCGAGTACCGGGTGCACGAGGGCGGCATCGTGCAGGTGGAGCACCGCATCTCCACGCCCGAGGCCCTGGCCTGGACCGAGCAGACCCGCCACATGTACGCCGGCCTCTACCACGACTACGCGTTCGGCGAGCTGGCCGACCGCTGCTTCGTGATCCCGGCCCGGGCGGCGGGCTGATCGCGTCGGGCCGCCGAACCGGCCGGCCGGCGGGGCCGATGTCGTGACCCCCGACCCGAGCGGCTGGACTGGGGAGACCCCCACGTGCGCCGCCGCGCCCGACCCCTGAGGAGCCGACCGTGGCCGACCACATCTTCGAGCACCACGAGGTGGCCGCCGCGTTCCGCTACGCGAGCCAGTGGTGGCGATCGGTGGTGGGCGCGGTCGATGACCACCGGTGGGACCGGGCCGCGCTGGGGGAGTGGTCCGTCCGGGAACTGGTGGCCCACACCGACCGGGCCTACAAGACCATCCTCCAGTACGCCGACGCCGACGTGGTCGACGACACGCCGATCTACTCCGCCGCCGCCTACTTCCGCACCGTGCTCCGCGAGGAGACCCCCCACGTGCACATCGCCGCCCGGGCCAAGCGGGAGGCCGGCGACGAGGCCGACTGGGTGGCGGCCACCGACCGCCTCGCCGCCGAGGCCGAGCGGGCCGTGGCCACCCTGGCGCCCCAGCACCCGATGCACCTGATGGTGGGCGTGATGGCGCTCGACCAGTACCTCGCCACGCGGGTGGTCGAGCTGGTGGTCCACGGCCTCGACCTGGCCGCGGCGATCGACCTGCCCACGGTGGCCCCCACCGCCTCGAGCCGCGTGGCGCTCCACGTCCTGCTCGACCTGGCCGACGGCGAGGACCTGGCCACCATCCTCCGCCTGCTCACGGGCCGCGCCGCGTCGCTGCCGCTCACCCACGTGCTCGGCCGACCGTGACCGACCCCGAGGACCAGGCCCCTCCCACCCCGGGGGCCGCGCCCCACCCGCCGTCGCCGGGTCCCGTGTCACGGCCCACCGCGGCCGACGGGCCCCTGCACGACCTGCGGGTGGTCGACCTGTCCACCGTGGTGGCCGGGCCCGGGTGCGCCCGCTACCTGGCCGACTTCGGCGCCGACGTGATCAAGGTCGAGCGCCCGGGCACGGGCGACACCACCCGGGCCATGGGCTGGGTGGACCCGGCCGACGACGTGACGCTGTGGTGGAAGCTCGCCGGCCGCAACAAGCGCACCGTCGTGCTGGACCTGAAGGACGCCGCCGACCTGGCCAGCCTGCGCCGGCTCCTCGCAACCGCCGACGTGCTGGTGGAGAACTTCCGGCCCGGCACCCTCGAGCGCCTCGGGCTGGCCCCCGACGACCTCATCGCCGCCAACCCCCGCCTGGTGATCACCCGGGTGAGCGGCTTCGGCCAGGACGGCCCCTACGCCGGGCGCCCCGGGTTCGCCACGCTGGCCGAGGCCCTCTCGGGCTTCGCTGCCATCAACGGCGAGCCCGACGGCGCCCCGCTCCTCCCGCCGATCGCCCTGACCGACGAGGTCACCGCGCTGGTGGCGGCCTTCGCCACCATGGTCGCCCTCCACTCGGGCACCGGCCAGGTGGTCGACGTGAACCTGTTGGAGTCGCTGTTCCAGCTCATGGGCCCGCTGATGAGCGTCTGGGCCACCCGCGGCGAGCTCCAGCCCCGCCTCGGATCGGGCATCCCCTACTCGGTGCCCCGCGGCACCTACCGCTGCGCCGACGGCGCGTGGGTGGCGATCTCCACCAGCGCCGAGACGGTGGCCGTGCGGGTGATGGAGCTGGTGGGCTTGGCCGACGACCCGCGCTTCGCCGACTTCGCCGGCCGCATCGCCCACCGCGACGAGGTCGACGCCCGGGTGGCCGAGTGGTGCGCCGCCCGCCCGATCGAGGAGGTCCTGGCCCGCTTCGAGGCGGCCCACGCCGCGGCCGCGCCGGTGTACACGATGGACCAGCTGGCGGCCGACCCCCACGCCGTGGCGCGCGGCCTGGTGGCCGAGGTCGACGGCACCCCGATGCAGGGCCTGGTGGCCCGCCTCTCGGCCACCCCGGGCCGCCTCCGGTGGGCCGGCCGCCCCCTCGGCGCCGACACCGAGGCCGTGCTGGCCGAGCTGGACGGCGCCCCGACGGCGCCCGACACAGCCAGCGGGCTCTGACGCCCGCGAGGGCCCGGACTCGGACGGCCGGGTCCCAAAGCGTCTGCGTCGCGAGGGCTGAACCGGGAGGGCTGAACCGGGAGGGCCTGAACCGGACCGCCTGAACCGGACCGCCTGAACTGGACCGCCTGAACTGGACCGCCTGAACCGGACCGCCTGAACTGGGGGCTCGAACCGGGGGGCTCGAATCGGGAGGGCTCGAACCGGAGGGCCCGGCAGGGTGCCGACGTGCCGGGGCGGAGGGCGCCGCCGACGCCGGCGTGGAGGCGGCCGGAGCACGGGCGCGCCCGTGTCCCTTGACAACGCTATTCATGAGTAGCAACCTCCTGCGTGGCGGACGCTCGGGCCGAGGCCCGACGAACCTCACAGGAGGCAAACGGTGGACACACGAGCACACCGACGGGGCGCAGGCGCGCCGCCGTCCGGAGGCGGCCGGCCCGACGCCGGTCGACCGTGGAGCCGCGCGCTCCCGGCCGCCGCAGCCGCGGCGATCGTCCTGGGCGCCTGCGGCGCCCCGGATGTCGAGCCCGTGGCAGTGGGCGCGGCCAGCGCCGCCGGCACCGGCGGGCCCTCCGGCGAGGCGCCGACCGTCGATCGGCGCCCGCTGACCGACCTGCACGCGGTGCCGGCCGAGGTCGGCACCGCGGTGGAGTCCGAGCCGACCCCGATGGGCACCCTCATCACCGGCCCGTCGGCCGCCGACGTCTTCTGGGTCCAGGCCCTCACCGACGACGGCGCCCGTGACTTCGACGCCATCGCCACCGAGGACGCGCCGCAGGGCCGCCTGCGCCGCCCGGCCGACGGGATGGCCCAGCTCCGGGTCACCCGCCACGGCGTGCACCGGCTGATCGGCGCCCGCGCCGGAGCCGACCCCGCCCGGGTGGCCGACGCCGCCTTCACCCTCGACACCCTCCCGGCCGGGTGGCGCTTCGTGGCCACCACGCCGGCCGCCTCCGCCGCCCTGGCCCCCGACCGGGAAGGGACGCTCCCGGAGGGCGTCACGGCCCTCCGGCTGACCGACCCGTCGGGCCCCTCGCTCGACGTGCGGGTGGCACCCGGTCGCGCCGATGCCCTCGCCGGCCTGCTGAAGGACCTGGTCCCCGTGGCGCCGGGCACCTGGTCGGGGGCCGCGGTGCCCGACGACGAGGTCGTCCTGCTCGACCACCCCGACGGCGAGCGGGTGCTCATCGTCCGCTCGGCCGACCACGCCGTCGACGACCTCCTCGGCGCCCGCCAGGAGATCCTCCGGGCCGCCGCCGACACGAGGGGGTCCTGACATGGCACCGCTCGCCCACCACACCGACCGGCGACGTCCTCGCCTGGTCCACCTGGGCCTGGCCCTCGGCCTGTCCCTCTCCCTCCTCACCGGCTGCTGGTCGTTCGAGAAGGGCGGCATGATCCGCGTCAACCCCGGCCTCCAGTCGGCCGACGTGATCATCTATCGGCACGCCACCCGGGCGCTGATCGTCGCCTACGACGTCACGGCCGGGACCGCCTGGCAGAAGTCCAAGGCGGTCGCCCAGATCCTCCGCACCGCCGCCGGCGAGCTGAGCGGCTTCGCCCGCGATCGCTGGCACGGCGCCACCGACGACAGCCAGTACACCGAGATGCGCCAGGAGCTCCTCTCCACCCGCACCCGAAGTCGATGTCTGGCCGTGAAGATCGACGCCGGCTGGGGCACCTTCGGCTACGACTGGCACACCCACGCGCTCGGCAACGACGGGTGCAACTGGGGGCGGGACCCGTTCGCGTGACCCACCCCCGGAGCCGCTCGGCCGGGGTGGTCGTGGCCCTCGCCGCCGTGGTGCTCGTCGGCGCCTTCGCGGTCTACGCCCTCGTGCGCCTCTACCGGGAGATGGACGAGTCCCCGGCCGAGCGGGCGGCCCACCAGCAGGTCGCCGACGACGCCCTCTGCGCCGTGCTCGGCCTGGGCGGCCGCTCGCCCGATCGCTGGATCGCCTCCGACGGTGCCCTGGTCCTCGACCGGGGCGCCGTCGCCGGCCTCTCCCTGGCCCTCCTCGGCGAGGCCGACACCGACTCGCCCCTCGCCGACGACGCCGGGGTCGCCCGCCGCGCCGTCGTCACCCGCGTCGACGGCCCCCAGCCCCTGACCGAGCCCGAGCAGGACGCCCTGTCCTCCCTCGCCACCTGGCACCGCCGACGCTGCTGACGGGCTGACGGGCTGACCGGGCTGACCGGGCTGACGGGCTGACGGGCTGACGGGCTGACGGGCCCGGCAGCCCGTGGGTCGTCGTGGGCCGCCGGCACGCGTGGGTGACAGACTCGCCCGGTGCGGGTACTCGTCACCTCGACGCCGGGCCGGGGCCACCTGGGCCCGCTGGTCCCGGTGGCCTCGGCGTTGCGCGACGCCGGTCACGAGGTCCGCTGGGCGATCGCGGCCGAGGCGTGCGAGGCGGTCGCCGGGCTGGGCTTCGCGGTCGACCCGGCCGGGCTGGACGTCGCCCGACGTCGGGCGACGGTGGCCGATCGCCTTCCGCGGATCATGGCCCTGCCGCCACGCCAACGTCGGGGGCACCTGTTCGCCGGGTTCTTCGCGGCGGCGGCCGCGCCGGCCATGGCGGCGGACCTCCGGCTCGTGGTCGACGCCTTCCGCCCGGACCTGGTCGTCCACGAGATGGCCGAGCTCGGGGTCGTCCCGCTCGCCGTCGAGCGCGGCATCCCGCACGTGGTCGTTGCGTTCAGCGGCTCCCCGCCGGCCCAGGCGATCCCCACGATCGCCGGCGAGCTCGCGGCGTGGTGGTCGAGCCTCGGGCTGAACCTGCCGCCCGGCGCCGGGTTGGCCGGGGACCGCTACCTGCACCCGTTCCCCGAGGGGCTCCACGCCGATCCGCCGTGGCCGTTCGAGCGGTTGCGGCCGGAGCCGGTCGAGGCTCCGTCGTCCGCCGAGCCGCCGTCGTGGTTGGTGTCGATGGGGACCACACGACCGGCCGTGTACGTCACGTTCGGCACCGAGCGGACCGCAGCCGCCGCGCCCTGGCCCGCGCTGCTCGAGGTGATCAGTCATCGCGACCTCGATGCGCTGGTGACCACTGGCGCCCACGCCGAGGTCGAGGCCTTCGGTCCGCTGCCCGGCAACGTCCGCGTCGAGCGCTACGTCCCGCAGGCCCAGGTGCTCGGGCGGGTCTCGGTGGCGGTCTCGCACGCCGGAGCCGGGACGATGCTGGGCGCCGCCAGCGCCGGGTCCCCCAGGTCGTGGTGCCGATCTTCGCCGATCAATGGGAGAACGCCGATGCGATCGCCTCAGCCGGTGCGGCGTCGGTCTGCGAGGAGGACGAGCGCACCGCAGCGTCGCTGGGGTCGGCGCTCGATCACGTGCTGGCCGACGACGGGTGCCGGTCCGCCGCCGCGTCCCTGGCCCAGGAGCTGCGCCTCATGCCCTCGGCGACCGATCTCGTCCCGATGCTGGAAGCCACCGCCCGGACCTGACCTCGTCGTCCCGCTGACCCGCCCGACCTCGCCGTGGGCGCGGTCGTCGCCTGCCGGGGCGGCCCGCGGGAGCGCTCAGGTCTCGTAGCCGCTGGCGCCGGCGCGGAGGTTCTCCAGGATGCGGTTCGGGACGCGGTGCGCCTCCTCCCGCTGCTCGGTGGTCCTTGCTGGATGCTCTGCCGGCGAGCGGGTCGTATCGAGAGCGGCGCGGTCGAGCGCAGGTCCTAGCCTCTCGGCAGTGCCGCGACGCGGGCTGCTCGAGATCATCACGGCGAGCGCACCCTTCGAGATCGAGCAGCCGATGTCACGACCGTGGAAGCAGGCGTTTCGGCGGGTCGACGGTTCGTCTCATCCCGACGACGAGGTCGGCGTACTTCCCGACCGGCTTGGTGCGCAGCTCAGCGACATCGAGGAGTCGCGCAATCCGCACGTCTCGGTCTGGCCTGCCCAGGTGCTCGTTGGGCAGTGGATCGACTTCGTGCTCCTCGAGTCCTGGGAGCCCGTCCCGCAACTCCCGGTCCACCCCTCGCACGGCCTTCGGCCCCGGTTGCCGGTGGCTGCGATCGAGGAGATCCAACCGTCACCCAATGCCGCGCCGACGTGGGTTCGCGATCTGGCGCGCCAGGTGGCCGAGCCCGGTGACTGGTGCCAGCTGGTCCTGGACTTCGATGGCGGCGTCGCGGCTCGGACCGGCTTCACCACCTTCGTCGACTTCCTCGCTCGCCCACCCGGCGTGGCGTGGGACGACCTGGTTCGGATGCGTTCGACGGCGTCGATGGAGCCGGCGGAGTGGCGGCGCTATGACCCTGTTCCCCAGCAACCGCCGGAATTCCACTGTCCGTTCGAGTGGTCCGCTGGTCGATCGGCCGGTCCGTGATCCGCAACCGAGGTATGCGCACCGAGGTGGAGCTGGCGGTCGATGCCCTGGCTGACCGACAGCTCCAACGACGGTGCTGGACCGTTTTCGAGCCCGAGGAGGGGAGCGAAAGCTTCGACCTCGTCGTCCACGTGCTCTACGACGACACGGTCGTCGCCGCTGACCCTGTCCGTGAGATCGGCCTGGTGCTCCGCGACCAGGACGAGGTGGATGCGATGGTGCCGCTCACTGCGGCGCTCGACGCATTCCTGCGAGCCAGCCCCGGAGGGCCGAAGACCACGGCACAGCTCGACTCGCCCGAGTGGCAACGCGTCGTCGCCCGTGCCGAGGCGGCGAAGGCCGTTCTGTCCCGCTGACCGACCGCCCTCGCCGTAGCTCGACCGTCACCGCCCAGGTCCGCGTCGGCGGGCGCCGGGGGCTCAGGTCTCGTAGTCGCCGGCGCCGGCGCGGAGCTTCTCCAGGATGCGGTGGAGGTCGCGCTGGTCCTCGGTGGTGAGCTCGGCCACACCGAGGGATGCGTGGAGCACGGCCTCGGTGGCGTCGCCGACGATGGCGCGGCCCTCGGTGGTGAGCTCGGCCAGGGTGGTGCGACGGTCGGTGGGGTGGGGGACGCGGCGGACGTAGCCCTGCTGCTCGAGGCGGTCCACCAGGTTCGTCACGCTGGCCTGGTGGAGCATGAGGCGGTCGCCCATCTTCCCCAGGGGCAGGACGCCCTCCTTGGAGAACGTGAGCAGCACCAGCAGCTCGTAGCGGGCGAAGGTGAGCGACCACGGCTTGAGGGCCTCGTCCACCCGGGCCAGCACGATCTGCTGCGCCCGCATGATCGAGGTGGCGGCGGCCATGGCCTCGGTGCCGCTCCAGCGCTGGTCCCACTGGCGGGCGGCTTCGGCGATGGGGTCGAAGGGGAGGGGCCGCGCCATGCCCCGAGCCTAGTCGCTCGGTGTTCCGAAGGTCGGTGGACAGATGGTTGGATGTCCAACTAATCTGTCGACGTCGCATCGCCTGCCGTCTCGAGCCCAGGGACGTGCGGGTGGTGCGCCACCCTCCCCCGGTCCCGTCGAGGACCGGGCCTGCCGCCTCCACCGGGAACCCTCCGCCGTGACCGAGCTCCACCGCCCCGCCCACCCCGTCCGGTTCGTCACCGCCGCCAGCCTGTTCGACGGCCACGACGCCTCGATCAACATCATGCGGCGCATCCTGCAGAGCCAGGGGGTGGAGGTCATCCACCTCGGCCACAACCGCTCGGTCGACGAGGTCGTGACCGCCTGCGTGCACGAGGACGTGCAGGGGGTGGCGGTCAGCTCCTACCAGGGTGGCCACGTGGAGTACTTCCGCTACCTGGTGGACCTGCTCCGCGAGCGCGGCGCCGGCCACGTCCAGGTGTTCGGTGGCGGTGGCGGCGTGATCGTCAAGGCCGAGATCGACGAGCTCCAGGCCTACGGGGTGAGCCGCATCTTCTCCCCCCACGACGGCCAGACCATGGGCCTGCCGGGCATGATCAACTCGCTCGTCCGCAGCGCGGATGTGGACCTGGCCGCCACGCTGCCGGCGAGCCTCGACGCCCTCTTCACCGGCGACAGCGCCACCCTCGCCCGGGTCATCACCGCGGTGGAGGCCGGCCGGCTGCCCGAGGCCCAGCTCGCCGAGGTCCGCCAGGCCGCCGATCAGCGACGGGTCCCGGTGCTCGGCATCACGGGCACCGGCGGCTCCGGCAAGTCGTCGCTCACCGACGAGCTGGTCCGCCGCTTCCGGCTCGACCACGAGGACAAGCTCAAGATCGCGGTGATCGCGGTGGACCCCACCCGCCGCAAGGGGGGCGGCGCCCTCCTGGGCGACCGCATCCGGATGAACTCGATCGACCCCGGCTGCGTGTACTTCCGCAGCCTCGCCACCCGAACCGCCGGCACCGTGGTGCCCGAGGGCACCGACCACATCGTGGCCGCCGCCAAGGCGTGGGGCGCCGACCTGGTCATCATCGAGACGCCGGGCATCGGCCAGGGCGACGCCGCCATCGTGGACCACGTCGACCTCTCGCTCTACGTCATGACCCCCGAGTTCGGGGCCGCCAGCCAGCTCGAGAAGATCGACATGCTCGACTTCGCCGACGTGGTGGCGATCAACAAGTTCGATCGGCGCGGCGGTGAGGACGCCCTGCGCGACGTGCGGCGGCAGCTGGTGCGCAACACCGAGCAGTTCCACACGTCACCCGACGAGATGCCGGTGTACGGCACCGTCGCCTCCCGCTTCAACGACGACGGCGTCACCGCCCTCTACCAGGAGCTCCGCGACCGCCTCCACGGGCTGGGCCTGCCCGACCCGGCGAGCGGCGGTCACCTCGCCCGGGTGGACACCAAGGTCTCCTCGGCCGACACCGCCATCGTCCCGCCCGCCCGGGCTCGCTACCTGGCCGAGGTGGCCGAGGCCGTGCGCGCCCACCACGCCACCGTGGTCGAGCAGGCCGCCGTGGCCCGCGAGCTCCAACAGGTCCGGGCCGTGCGCGAGCTGGTGGAGGCCACCGGTGGCGACGCCGCGGCCGCCAAGCTCCCCGAGCTCGAGGCCGCCGCCGACCACCGCCTCGGCGCCGAGGCGCGGGCCCTGCTCGAGGACTGGCCCGCCACCGTCGAGGCCTACTCGGGCGACGAGCACGTCACGCAGGTGCGCGGGCGCGACCTCACCACCCAGCTCACCAAGGAGTCGCTGTCGGGCTCGAAGATCCCCCGGGTGGCCCTGCCCCGCCTCACCGACCACGGTGAGCTCCTGCGGTTCCTCATGGAGGAGAACCTGCCGGGCCGCTACCCCTTCACCGCCGGCGTGTTCCCCTTCAAGCGCGACGGCGAGCGCCCGGCGCGCATGTTCGCCGGCGAGGGCGACGCCTTCCGCACCAACACGCGCTTCCACCTCCTGTCGGAGGGTCAGCCCGCCACCCGCCTGTCCACCGCGTTCGACTCCGTCACGCTCTACGGGTTCGACCCCGACCGTCGCCCCGACATCTACGGCAAGGTCGGCAACGCCGGCGTCTCCATCGCCACCCTCGACGACATGAAGGTGCTCTTCGACGGGTTCGACCTGTGCGACCCGTCGACGTCGGTGTCGATGACCATCAACGGGCCGGCGCCCACGATCCTGGCCATGTTCCTCAACGCGGCCGTCGACCAGCGCCTCGACGCCTTCCGGTC
>JBBRFU010000095.1:0-14689 GCA_038241315.1 Acidimicrobiales bacterium
CTCGCCCGGCCGGACGGCCTGCCACTCGTCGCCGTAGCGGGGCGGCGAGGTGTAGACGCGGGGACGGTCGGTGGGCTTGGTGGGAACGAACTCCGGCGCAGCCATACGAGCCCCGACGCTACTCGCCCGTTCTCGCCGGCCTCACACCCCCGACCACGCCCGGTTAGGGGTTTCGCGCCGAACGATCCCGGAGGTTCGGGGGTCTGAGCGAAGCAAGCCCGAGTGGATCGAGGGGGCAGGGGTGGGGTTCCGAGCGAAGCGAGCCCGGGGGGTCTGGGGGGCAGAGCTTGCGGCGCCCCCCAGCCTGGAACGGCGGCTCCGCCGCCGTTCCAGCGAAGGCGCCGGCCGTCAGGCCGTCCGACCGCTCGAGGAACGGAGTGAGCGCAGCGAACGAGTGACGAGACCTACGCCTCGGTGTGCAGCAACCCGTAGACGAGCGAGTCCTCCAGGGCCTGCCACGAGGCCTGGATGATGTTCTCGCTGACCCCGATGGTGGACCAGGTGCGCTTGCCGTTGGTGGAGTCGATGAGCACCCGGGTGACCGCGCCCGTGCCCTTCGCGGTGTCGAGCACCCGCACCTTGAAGTCGGTGAGGTGGACCTTGGCGAGCTGCGGGTACCGGCTGCCGATGGCCTCGCGGACCGCGGCGTCGAGGGCGTTGACCGGCCCGTTGCCCTCGCCGATGCGGCCGATGCGCTCCCCGCCCACCAGCAGCTTCACGATGGCCTCGGTGTCGTGGCGGACCTCGTCGGCCTCGCTGACGATGACCCGGTACGACTCGAGGGTGAAGTAGTCCTGCTCCCACCCGGCGGCCCGCCGCATCAGCAGCTCGAGGGAGCCGTCGGCGGCCTCGAAGTGGTAGCCCTCGTGCTCGAGCCGCTTGAGCTCGTCGATGACGTGGGTGGTGGTGGGGCCGTCGAGGTCGATGCCGATCTCGCGGGCCTTCAGGTCGAGCGTGGCCTTGCCGGCCATCTCCGACACCACGAAGCGGGTGCCGTTGCCCACCGAGTCGGGGTCGACGTGCTCGTAGGCGTCCTTGCGGCGGGCGATGGCGGAGACGTGGAGCCCGGCCTTGTGGGCGAACGCCGACGAACCCACGTACGGGGCCTGCGGGTCGGGGGTCATGTTCACGATCTCGGCGATGCGGTGCGACGCCGAGGTGAGCCGGGAGAGGCGGCCCTCGGGGAGGGTGCGCACGCCCATCTTGAGCGTGAGGTTCGGGATGATGGTGGTGAGGTTGCAGTTGCCGGTGCGCTCGCCGTAGCCGTTCATCGTGCCCTGCACCTGCGTGGCGCCGCCCCGCACGCCGGCGAGGGCGTTGGCGACGCCGCAGCCCGTGTCGTCGTGGAGGTGCACGGCGATCTTCACGTCGTCGCGGAAGTGCCCGGTGATCTCGCGCACCACGGCCTCCACCTCGTGCGGGAGGGTGCCGCCGTTGGTGTCGCACAGCACGAGCGTCTCGGCGCCCTGCTCGGCGGCGGCCTCGAGGACGCGGAGGCTGAACTCCGGGTTCTCACGCCACCCGTCGAAGAAGTGCTCGGCGTCGAACAGGACCCGCACGCCGGCGTCGGAGAGGAAGCGGACGGAGTCGGCCACCATGGCCTCGCCCTCGTCGAGGGAGGTCCGCAGCGCCTCGGTGACGTGGTAGTCGGAGCTCTTCCCCACGATGCAGACCGCCGAGGTGCCGGCGTCGAGGAGGTTCCGGAGCGTGGGGTCGTCGTCGACCTTGCCCCGGGGTCGGCGGGTGGAGCCGAAGGCCACGAGGGTGGACCGCTCGAAGCGGAGCTCGCGCGCCGCCCGGTCGAAGAACTCGATGTCCTTGGGGTTGGCGCCCGGCCAGCCGCCCTCGATGAAGTGCACGCCGAGGTCGTCGAGCTCATCGGCGATCCGGAGCTTGTCGTCGACGGTGAGCGAGATGCCCTCCAGCTGGGCGCCGTCGCGCAGGGTGGTGTCGAAGATCTCGACGGCCTCGGGGAGGCCCGGGTCCCGGGGCACCATCGGGGTGACCTCGGGGGCGCCGTCGGGCCGCACGTCCTTGCGATCGGCCTTGCGATCAGCGGACATGTTCGACCCAGTCCTTGTAGCGGTCGGTCTCGCCCCTGATGGCCTTGTGGTACTCCGTGGCGATGGCCGTGGTCATGGGACCGGGACAGGCGATGGGGCGGTCGTCGACCGAGTTCACCGCCGACACCTCGGCCGCCGTGCCGCACAGGAACATCTCGTCGGCGAGGTAGACGTCGGAGCGGGCCAGGTTCGACAGCACGCACTCGATGCCGAGGTCCTTGGCGATGGTCATCACGGAGTCCTGGGTGATGCCCTCGAGGGCGCCGGCCGCCAGCGGCGGGCTGAGGAACCGGCCCTTGCGGGCCACGAAGACGTTCTCGCCGGTGCACTCGCTCACGAAGCCCTGGGGGTTGAGCATGAGGGCCTCGTCGTAGCCGGCCTTGACGGCCTCCACCTTGGCCAGCGAGGAGTTCACGTAGTTGCCGGTGGTCTTGGCCGCCGGCGGCATGGTGTTGTGGTCGAGGCGGGTCCACGAGGAGGTCTTGAGCCGGACGCCGGCGGTGAGGGCGTCGTCGCCGAGGTAGGCACCCCACGGCCAGCAGGCGATGGCCACGTCGACCGAGCACGGGATGGTGCTGAGGCCCATCTCGCCGTAGCCGTAGTACGCGATGGGCCGGATGTAGCAGCTGGCGAGGCCGCTGGCCGCCACCACGTCCTTGGTGGCCTGGACCAGCTCCTCCACCGAGTACGGCAGGTCCATCATGAGGATCCGCGCCGAGGCGTGGAGCCGCTCCATGTGGTCGGTGAGCCGGAACACCGCCGGGCCCTGGGCGGTCTCGTAGGCCCGCACGCCCTCGAACACCCCGGTGCCGTAGTGCAGCGTGTGGGTGAGGACGTGGATCTTGGCGTCCTCCCAGGCGACGAGCTCGCCGTTCATCCAGATCTTCTCGGTGGGGGTGATCGGCATCGTGGGTCCCTAGCGGTGGAGGTCGGTCCCGCGGCACGGGGTCGACAGGTGGGTCGGGGGCGGGACCACATCGTGGCCCCTCGGGCGGGTCAGAGGCGGGCGACTATCGCGTCGCCGATCTCGGGGGTGGAGGCGGTGAGGTCGGTGACGGCGGCGCAGGCCTTGCGGATCCTGTCGGCCGCGTCGCCCTCGTCCAACAGGTCGAGCATCATCGCGGCCGAGAGCACCGCGGCGATCGGGTTGGCCTTGGCCTGGCCGGCGATGTCGGGGGCCGAGCCGTGCACCGGCTCGAACATCGACGGCGCCTGGCGGGTGGGGTCGAGGTTGCCCGACGCCGCGAAGCCGATGCCGCCGCTGACGGCGCCACCGAGGTCGGTGAGGATGTCGCCGAAGAGGTTGTCGGTGACGATGACGTCGTAGCGCTGCGGGTCCTGCACGAAGTAGATGCAGGCCGCGTCGACGTGGTTGTACGCGGTGGCCACGTGGGGGTACTCGGCGGCCACGTCGTCGAAGGTCCGCTGCCACAGGTCGCCGGAGAAGGTGAGCACGTTGGTCTTGTGCACGAGGGTGAGGTGCTTGCGGGGGCGCGAGGCCGCCAGCTCGAAGGCGTAGCGCACCACCCGCTCCACGCCGTGGCGGGTGTTCACCGAGCCCTGGGTGGCGATCTCCTGCGGCGTGCCCTTGCGGAGGAAGCCGCCCTCGCCCGCGTAGGTGCCCTCGGTGTTCTCCCGGATGACCACGAAGTCGAGGCCCCGCTCGGCCTGCGTGAAGGGGCGCTGGTTGACGTACTGGTCGAGCGCGAAGCGCATCTTCAGCAGCAGGCCCCGCTCGATGACCCCCGGGGGCACGTCGGGCGTGCCCACCGCGCCCAGGAGGATGGCGTCGAAGGCGCGCAGCTCGTCGAGGGTGTCGTCGGGCAGCACCGTGCCGTCGGCCAGGTAGCGGGCACCGCCGAGGTCGAACTCGGTGGTGTCGAGCTCCACCCCCGCGGCGCGCACGACCTTGAGGGCCTCGGCCACCACCTCGGGGCCGATGCCGTCGCCGCCGATGACTGCGATGTGGTGCGCCACGCTCGTGCTCCGTTCCTCGGGCCGTCGGGCCCACCTCGATCAGGGCGCCGACCGGGGACCCGGACGGCGCCGACAACGACAAAGCCGCCCACCGAAGTGGACGGCCGTGAGCGCACACCGGGATCGGCGTGCGCTACCCGATGGCGGTCACCACTCGGGGGCAGGACATGGCCTCCAGTGTAGGCCCGAGACGCTCGGGGGCCTCAACTGCCGGGCGCCCCCGCCGATGGGTGGCGAGGCCCGGTGCCGAGCGGAGGCTCCTCCCATGATCCGAACCCGATGAACCCCACCACCTGCGTCCGTTGCGGCGCCACCCTGCCCGCCGTCGCGGCCGACCAGCGCCACCCCGAGTGGTGCGCCACCTGCGCCGCCCGCGCCTCGGGCGCCCTGCCCCCGCCCCCGTCGGTGGCCCCGCCGGGGCCCACGGGCGCCGGCACCTGGGGCGGTGGGCCGCCGGCTCCCCAGACCGGGCCGCTCGCCCTCGGCGTCGTCCGCGCCCCCGCCGCCACCCGCCTGGCCGAGGGGCTCCTCGTCGGCCTCGCCGCCGCCGTCGTGGCCGGCACCCTGTGGTGGGCCGTGGTGGCCGCCACCGAGCGGGTGTTCGTCTACGGCGCGGTCCTCGTCGGCGTCATCGTCGGCCACGGCGTGCTCATCGGCGCCCGGCGGAGCGGCGTGGGCCCGGCCGCCCTGGCCGCCGGCTCCACCCTGGTGGCCCTCGCGGTGGCCGAGTACTTCGTCCAGCGATCGATCACCATCGCCGACACCGGCATCTCCCTGCCGCTGTGGCAGGGGTTCGACCTCGCCGTCGAGGTGGTCCGGACGAGCCTGGGCGACAACCCGATCGCCGCGCTGTTCTGGCTCGTGGCGGCCGGCGCGGCCGCCGTGACCGCCGGCGCCACCGGGAAGCGCCCGCTCCTCTGACCACCGGTGGACCGGCGGCCGCGACCGTCGACCGCCGGGGGGTGCGGCCCTATCATCGACGGATGGCTGACAGCATCCCCCTCTCCCAGGCTGCCTACGACCGGATCAAGGCGGAGCACGACGACCTGGTCACCCGAGGGAAGATCGACATCGCCCGCAAGATCGAGACCGCCCGTGAGCTCGGCGACCTCTCCGAGAACGGCGACTACCACGCCGCCAAGGAGGAGCAGGGCAAGATGGCCGGCCGCATCCTCCACCTCGCCAACCTGCTCGAGAACGGCGTGATCGTGGAGGGCGGCGAGACCACCGAGGTCCAGGCCGGGGCCATCGTCGGGCTGCGCTACGAGGGCGACGACGACGTGGAGCGCTACCTGCTCGGCTCCATCGAGGAGCGCACCGAGGGCGTCGAGGTCATGTCACCCGGGTCCGCCCTGGGCGTCGCCCTGGTGGGCCACAAGGTCGGCGACGTGGTCGAGTACGAGACCCCCACCGGCGCCAAGCTCAAGGTCGAGATCGTCACCGTCGGCCTCTGATCGGTGCGGCGGGCACCGGGGCGCCGCCACCGACCGGACCGGCGACCGCCCCGCCACCCGGGCCGCCGGTCCACCCGTCATCCGCCGCCCCCTCCTGCACCGAACCCCAGGGTGACCCGAGCCGAGAGACGACCGTGACCCCTCCCCCGCAGCACGGGCCCGAGCCCACCGGCCCGCCCACCGCCGACGCGGCCCTGGCCGACTCGGTGCGGGGCACGCCGTGGCTGCCGCCGGGGGGCACGGTCGAGCTCCCGGGCCGCGGGGCCACCTTCGTGCGCGACAGCGGCCCGCCGGCCCACGATCCCGGCGCACCGACCCTCGTGCTGCTCCACGGCTGGGCGGTCACCGCCGACCTCAACTGGTTCGCGGCCTACCCGACCCTCGCCGAGCGGTACCGGGTCCTGACCATCGACCACCGGGGCCACGGCCGGGGCATCCGCCCGCCCGGCGGCACGGTGCGGCTGAGCGACTGCGCCGACGACGTGGCCGCGCTGCTCGACGTCGTGGGCGTCGAGCAGGCCGTGGCGGTCGGCTACTCCATGGGCGGCGCCATCGCCCAGCTCCTCTGGCGGCGCCACGGCCACCGGGTGGACGGGCTGGTGCTGTGCGCCACGGCCCGCCACTTCCAGGGCGGCCCGGTGTCGGACCTCTGGTACCGCTCGTACACCCCGCTGGCGCACCTCGCGGAGACCTTCTCCGGGCCGGCCGACTCCCTCCTGCGCAAGCGGGTCGAGCGGCGCGTCGCCGACGACCCCCGTGGCGCGTGGATGCGCTCGGAGCTGGAGCGGGCCGACCCGGCCGGGCTCCTCACGGCCATGCGGTCGGTGGGCCGGTTCCGGTCCAACGCCTGGATCGGCGAGGTGGCCGTGCCCGCCGCGGTGATCGTGACCACCCGGGATCGGACCGTGCCCACCCGCAACCAGCACCGGTTGGCGGCCGCCATCCCCCACGCATCGCGCTTCGAGGTCGACGGCCCCCACGACGCCGTGGTGACCCGGGCCGACGCCTACGTCCCCGCCCTGGCGGACGCCCTCGCCGCCGTCACCGCCCCGACCTGACCGGCCCGGACGCGGTGGCCTGACCAGGCGCGGTGGCCGAGCCCCGCACCGCGGCGAGGGCGGCGGCGATGCGTCGGGCGGCGTCGGCGACGGCCGGGCCGAAGCGGGCGCCGGGGTCGGCCCCCAGCCGCCCGAGCGGGCCGGAGATCCCCACGGCGGCGAGGACGGACCCCGACCGGTCGTCGACGACGGCGGCGCTCACCGACGCCACGCCGGGCGCCCGCTCCTCCACGCTGGCGACCCACCCCTCGGGCGCCGGTCCGCCCGCGAGCAACCGACCGGCCGAGCCGACGTCGAGGGGCAGCAGGGCACCCTCGGCCACGATGGTGCGCAGCTCGTGGGGCGATTCCAGCGAGACCACGCAGACCCGGTGGCGCCCCTGTCGCACGTACAGCTGGACGCTCTCGCCGGTCTCCTCGCGGAGCGCCACCAGCGTGGGGCGGGCCGCCTCGGCGAGGGGCCAGCCGGCCTCGGCGGCGTGGCCCAGCCCCACCAGGCGCAGCCCCAGCGCGAACCGGCCGTCGTCCGTGCGCCGCAGGAGCCCGTGGTCCTCGAGGGCCACGGCCAGTCGGTGGGCGGTGGCCCGGGAGATGCCGGTGGCGGCCACCAGGTCGGCCAGCGAGGCCCCGCCCGGGGCGGCCGCGACCGCCTCCAGCACGGCCACCGACTTGTCCAGCACGCCGACCCGCCCTACGCTCTGTCCCACAAGATGACATGATGGTCTCACATCGTGAGACGATGCAAGTCGCCCGCCGATCCCCGTGCCGCAGGTAGGAACCCATGACCGCACCGAAGACCCTCAGCCAGAAGGTGTGGGACGCCCACGTCGTGTCCCGTCGGGCCGGCGAGCCCGACCTCCTCTTCATCGACCTCCACCTCGTGCACGAGGTGACGAGCCCGCAGGCCTTCGACGGCATCCGGCTCGCCGGTCGGACCGTGCGCCACCCGGAGCTCACCCTCGCCACCGAGGACCACAACGTGCCCACCCAGGACACGCACCTCGAGATCGCGGACCCGGTGTCCCGCAAGCAGGTGCAGACCCTGCGCGACAACTGCGCCGAGTTCGGCATCACGCTCCACCCGATGAACACCCCGGGCCAGGGCATCGTGCACATCATCGGGCCGGAGCAGGGCTACACGATGCCGGGCATGACCATCGTCTGCGGCGACTCGCACACCTCCACCCACGGGGCGTTCGGCGCACTGGCGTTCGGCATCGGCACCAGCGAGGTCGAGCACGTCCTCGCCACCCAGACCCTCCCCCAGCCGGCCGGCAAGACCCTGGCCATCACCGTCGACGGCGACCTCCCGCTCGGCAGCACGGCCAAGGACGTCATCCTCGCCATCCTCGGCCGCATCGGCACCGGCGGCGGCATCGGCCACGTGGCCGAGTACCGGGGCTCGGCCATCCGGGCCCTGTCCATGGAGGGCCGCATGACGGTCTGCAACATGTCGATCGAGGCCGGCGCCAAGGCCGGGCTGATCGCCCCCGACCAGACCACGGTCGACTACCTCCGCGGTCGCGCCCACGCCCCCACCGGCGCCGCCTGGGACGAGGCCGTCGCCTACTGGGAGACGCTGCGCACCGACGACGACGCCACCTTCGACAAGGAGGTGGTGCTCGACGCCGCCGAGATCTTCCCGCACGTCTCCTGGGGCACCAACCCGGGCCAGGTCTCCCCCATCACCGGCGCCGTCCCCGACCCCTCGGCGATCGCCGACCCGGCCGAGCGCGACGCCGCCGAGCGCGCCCTCGAGTACATGGGCCTCACCGCCGGCACGCCGCTCAAGGACGTCGGCGTCGACACGGTCTTCATCGGCTCGTGCACCAACGGCCGCATCGAGGACCTGCGGGCCGTCGCCGCGGTGGCCGAGGGCCGACGGGTCTCGTCGGGCCTGCGCACCCTCGTGGTCCCGGGCTCCTGGGCCGTGAAGCGGCAGGCCGAGGCCGAGGGGATCGACCGGGTCCTCACCGCCGCCGGGTTCGACTGGCGCGATCCGGGTTGCTCCATGTGCCTGGCCATGAACCCCGACAAGCTGGCGGTCGGTGAGCGCTGCGCCTCCACCAGCAACCGCAACTTCGAGGGCCGCCAGGGCCGGGGTGGGCGCACCCACCTGGTCTCGCCCGCGGTGGCCGCCGCCACCGCCATCGCCGGCCACTTCGCCACGCCCGACGACCTCTAGCCCTCCGCCCAGCCCACGCCCCACCACTCCGCCACCGCGAGGAACCCCATGGAACCCGTCCGCATCGTCACCGGCACCGCCGTCCCGCTCGACCGCTCCGACGTCGACACCGACCAGATCATCCCGTCCGACTGGCTCAAGCAGGTGGAGCGCACCGGCTTCGAGAAGGGCCTCTTCGCCGAGTGGCGCGACGACCGCGACTTCGTCCTGAACCAGGAGCAGTACGCCGGCGCCACCATCTTGGTCGCCGGCCCCAACTTCGGCACCGGCTCGTCGCGCGAGCACGCCGTCTGGGCCATCCAGCAGTACGGGTTCCAGGCCGTGGTGTGCCCCCGCTTCGGTGACATCTTCCGCAACAACAGCACCAAGAACGGGCTGGTGCCGGTGGTGGTCACGCCCGAGGTGGGCGAGCAGCTCCTGCGGGCCGTCGAGGCCGATCCCACCCTCGAGCTCACCATCGACGTGGAGCGCCGGACCCTCGAGGTCCCCGCCCTCGGGCTCTCCGTCGACTTCCCCCTCGATGCCTCGGTGCAGCACCGGTTCCTCGAGGGCCTCGACGACATCGGGATCACCCTCCGTCACGCCGACGACATCACCACCTACGAGGCCACCCGCCCCACCTGGTTCCCCACCACCGCCCCCGTCGGGGGCTGAGACCCGGCCGCCCCCAACGACCACGTCCCGACCCGGCTCGGGATGGGCGCCGTGGTGGTGACCGGCAGCGGTGAGGTGACGGACGGCCTGGTCCCGCCGGGCGGGTGGGGGTAGGAAGCGGGCATGGCACAGGTCCTCGTCACGGGTGCGTCCGGCTACATCGGCGGGCGGTTGGTGCCCGAGCTGCTCGAGGCCGGCCATCGCGTCCGCTGCCTGGCCCGCACGCCGTCGAAGCTCGACGACCAGGTGTGGCGGGACCAGGTCGACGTGGCCGAGGGCGACGTCACCGACCGGGCCACCCTCGACCGCGCCCTCCAGGGGATCGAGGCGGCCTACGTCCTCGTCCACTCGATGGGCGGCAAGGCCGCCTTCGACGAGGAGGACCGCAAGGCGGCCGCCACCTTCCGCGACGCGTGCACCGACGCCGGCGTTCAGCGGATCGTCTACCTGGGTGGGCTCGGGCGAGACGACGACCCGAAGCTGTCCCGCCACCTCCAGAGCCGCCACGAGGTGGGTCGGGTGCTGGCCGACGGGCCGGTGCCGGTCACCGAGCTGCGCGCCGCCATCATCATCGGGTCCGGGTCGGCCAGCTTCGAGATGCTGCGCTACCTGGTGGAGGTCCTCCCCGTGATGACCACGCCGAAGTGGGTGGACAACCGGTGCCAGCCGATCTCCATCCGCGACGTCCTCGCCTGGCTGGTGGCCGCGATCGGGCCGCCGGACGCCGGCGGCACGATCGACCGCGAGGACCACGTGTACGAGGTGGGCGGCCCCGACGTGTCGACCTACCGCGAGATGATGCAGACCTACGCCGAGGCGGCCGGCCTGGCCCGTCGGCGCATCGTGGTGGTCCCGGTGCTCAGCCCGTCGCTGTCGTCGCGCTGGGTGGGCCTGGTGACGCCCCTGCCCACCGGCCTGGCCCGCCCCCTCGTGGAGAGCCTCATCAACGAGGTGGTCGTGGTGCACGAGCCGCCCGCCGACGCCCCGCGCCCCGCCGACCTGCTCTCGTTCCGTGACGCGGTCGACCTGGCGCTCCAACGCTCCTCGGACCTCCAGGTGGCCACGCGCTGGTCCGACGCCAACCTGCCGGGCCGGTCACCGGCCGACCCCCTCCCCACCGACCCGGACTGGGCCGGCGGCAGCCTCCTCGTCGACGCCCAGACCGTGACGACGTCGGCACCGCCCGCCGCGGTGTACGCCACGGTGGCGGGCATCGGCGGGAACCGCGGCTGGTACGTCACCCCGTTCCTGTGGAACGTGCGCGGCTGGGTGGACAAGCTCGTGGGGGGCGTGGGGATGCGGCGCGGTCGGCGCCACCCCGACGACCTGTGGGTGGGCGACTCGGTGGACTTCTGGCGGGTGGAGGCGGTGGAGCCCGACGCCCTGGTGCGCCTCCGGGCCGAGATGAAGCTGCCCGGCGAGGCCTGGCTGCAGTGGGAGCTGGCCCCCACCGACGAGGGCGGCACCCGGCTCGACCAGCAGGCCATCTTCTACCCCCGTGGCCTGCTCGGACGCCTCTACTGGTACACGCTGGTGCCGTTCCACAAGCTGATCTTCGCCCGCATGGCCCACAAGATCGCCGACGCCGCCGAGGACCGCCCCACCGACGCCGCCCCCCGGTCGGCGGAGCCGACGCACGTCACCGCCTGACCCGGGATCAGGAGGCCGTCACGGGCACGGTGGTCTCGGCGTCGGCCGAGGCGCCGGGCTCGTCGGCGGCGTCGCGGGTCCGCCGGTGCGAGCGCAGCGACCAGGCCACGGCCGCCGCCCAGAGCACCACGATGGTCACGTACGTCCCGGCGGCGGCGCCGCCCGTGACCTCGAACGTGCGCAGGATCGTGCGGGCGTTGGTGAGCACGATGAAGCCGCCGACCAGCGAGCCCAGCAGCTGCGCCGGGAGGATCCGCACGAGGTGGGCGGCGATCGGCGCGGCGATCAGGCCGCCCGCCAGCAGGGCCAGCACGTAGTCGAGGCGGACGCCCTCGTTGCCGATGCCGATGAGGAAGCCGAGGCTGGCCGACAGGGCCACGAGGAACTCGCTGGTGTCGACCGAGCCGATCACCTTGCGGGGCTCCACGCGGCCCGAGACGAGCAGGGTGGGCGTGGCCACGGGGCCCCACCCGCCGCCACCCGTGGCGTCGATGAAGCCGGCGAAGAGGCCGAGGGAGCTGAGGAAGCGGGCTCGCAGCGGCGGGTGGCCGGTGCGATCGGTGAGCGTGCCGAAGGTGAAGCGCAGGAGGACGTAGAGGCCGAGGGCGATGAGGATGCCGGCCATCCAGGGCGTGGCCGCATCGGTGCTCAGGCCCGACAGGAACGTGGCGCCGAGGAAGGCGCCCACCGCGCCGGGGAAGCCCAGCCGCCAGACGATGCGCCAGTCGATGTTGCCGAACCGCCAGTGGGCCGCCCCCGATGCCAGGGTGGTGCCGATCTCGGCCAGGTGCACCGAGGCCGACGCCGCCGCCGGCGCGAGCCCGGCGGCCAGCATGAGCGACGACGAGGTGACCCCGTAGGCCATCCCCAGCGCGCCGTCGATGAGCTGGGCGATCAGCCCGACGATCCCCAACACGATCAGCTTGCGCATTGATGTCCTTTCCTACTGGTCTGGTGAACAATAGGGGTATGGGTGGGAAGAGGGCAACCCCGGGCCCCTCGTGCCCGCTTGTAGGGTCTCGGTCATGTCGGACCGGCGCCTCCGCACCCTCCTCCTCCTCCTCTGCGTGGTGGGGGTGGCCGTGGCCCGAGCCCTCGGCGTCGGGCGGGCCAAGCCCGCACCCGACGTCTCGCGCCACCCCAGCGTCGACGACGGGCGCCGGTCACTGGCGCCCGTCGCCGACCCCCCGCCCGCGGTGACCACCCCCGACCGGGCCCGCGTCTTCGAGCAGCCGGTCGCCTCCGTCGCCTCCCTGCCCACGGCCACCCTGGCCGCCGGCGCGAGCGAGACCCCCACGCGGCCCGACCTGGCCGACCCGACCCACCAGGCCGTCCTCACCCCCGTGGCCGAGCCGAGCGTCTCGGCCGACCCGACCCCCGTGGCCGACCCGAGCCTCCTGGCCGACCCGACCCCCGCGGCCGGCCCGAGCCTCCTGGTCGAGCCCGGCCCCGGCGCGAGCTGGCAGGCCCCGGTCGACGGGTCCTGCCCCGACGGCTACCCGGTGAAGGCCAAGCTCCGCAGCGGGATCTTCCACCTCCCGGGCATGGCCGCCTACGAGCGCACCACGCCGGATCGCTGCTACCCGAGCGCCGAGGCCGCCGTCGCCGACGGCCTGCGCCCCGCCAAGCGCTGAGCGGCGGTCAGGTCCCGGGCTGATCCCGCGGCGTCGGGTCCTCGGGCAGCGCCGGGGTCGGCGGGGCGGTGGCGCCGCCCGCCGGGGAGCCGGGCGTCGCCGTCGGCGGGACCTCGCCGAGGCCCGGCGGGTCGAGGGCGTCGAGCGCGGCCCGGGCCTGCGCCACCAACCCCGTCCGCGTGCGCAGATCCTCGACGGCCCGGTCGAGGCGGACGGCGACCTCGGCCGCCGAGGTGCCGGCCAGCTCGGCGACGGCCCGCTCCAGGGCCTCCACCGCGCCGGCGATCCGCTCCAGCGGCTCGGCCCGGACGTGGAGCGGGAGGGCCGCGGTGGCCACCAGCTGCTCGTCGAGGGCGACCGCCTGGTGCTCGAGCTCCACCCGCAGGTCGAGGAGGTTGCCGTCGTGGTCGAACGCCTGGTTGGCCGTGAGGGCGGTGACGGCGTCGCGGAGGCGCCGGTGCAACCGGGCCTCGGGGTCGTGCGACCCGGCCCAGCTGGTGGGGGCCGAGGTGGCGAGGTGGGGCGCCAGCCGGCTGTCGCGCTCGAACGACGACCGCCCGCGGAGGGCCAGCACGCCCGCGAGCACCAGGCCGGCCACGGCGAGGAGGACCACCACGGCGAAGACGGCGACCACGACCCCCATGTCAGCCGGCCCCGCTCGGGCTGCCCGACCGGCTGGAGGAGTAGAGGATCAAGATGATGATCAACACGATGACGGCCGCCGCGATGGCGAGGCCGATCTTCACCTTGCTCCACGGCCGCTGGCCCTGGACCTCACCGGTGACGCCGTTGATGAACACCTGGAAGGGCTTGCCCTCGTAGATCACGGTGAGCAGCCAGATCGGCAGCAGCAGGTGCTTGAACGTGAGCGAGTTCCAGGCGGTCTGCTTGTGCGAGATGCGCTGGTGGTCGCCGCCGATGTCGGCCCGGATGGTGGCCTCGATGCCCTCCTCCATCTCGGCCTGCGCCGGCGCCAGGCACGCCTCGGCGTCGTGGTCGTAGGTGCGGCAGAGGTGGCCGGCCACGAACTGCGGGGAGAACGGGGCCGCGCCCTGGGTGGGCCACGGCTCCAGCTCCTTCACCCGCTCGTCGTCGAAGCCGTCGTTGGCCAGCACGGTGACGTCGTCGAAGCTGTTGCCGACGATGCCCGAGGCCGAGCGCCACCGGATGCGGGTCTCGGTGCGGCGGTTGTCGCCCGAGCCGACCGTGACCGTGTAGTTGTCGCCCCGCTGGCCCTCGTAGCGGGTGGCCGTCTCCGCGTCGTAGGTGAAGTAGGCCGCGTAGACGCTGGAGAAGGCGCCGGTCTCCTTGTACTTCTTGAACTCGGTGGGCGCGAACCACCGGCCGTTGATCCACGCCTCGAGCCCGGCGCGGGCCGTCTTCTGGTCGACCTGGAACGGCAGCACGCCGTCGACGGCCAGCCGGGCCGGGGCGTCGTGGATGTCGTCTCGCTGGATCGGGGTGGCGCAGTACGGGCAGCGGATGGCGGTGAGGGTGCCCGAGAAGGTGGTGTGGCCGCCGCAGCTCTGGCAGACGATCTCCTTCTCGCCCACCGGCTGGGCCGGTGCGCCGGACCCCCGGAGCGAACGGAGCTCGGTGATGGTCCGGCGCAGGTCGCGCTCCTCGGGGGCGTCGAGGCCCGTGAGGTCGATCTCGGTGCTGAACCCGCAGCTGGGACAGGCCAGCTTCTGCTGGGCGATGTCGAAGACGAGCGAGTCGCCGCACTGCCGGCAGGGATAGGTGCGAGTCTGCTCGGTGACCTGGAAGGCGGCCCGCTCGTCGAGCGCGTCCTCGTCGGGCAGCGGGCCCGGGGCCTCGGCCGCGGGAGCGCCGGGGAGCGGCGGTGGGGCGACGGGGGCCGCCGAGCCCGGCAGCGGGGGCGGCGCCGCGGGCCCACCGGCGCCCGGCAGGGGCGGCGGGGACCCGGCCGGGGCCGGGGCGGGGGGGGGTGGGGGCGGGGGCGGGGGGGGCGGCGGCGGACCGTCGGTGGGGTCCCCCGCCGGCGGTCCCGTTCC
>JBBRFU010000096.1:0-14436 GCA_038241315.1 Acidimicrobiales bacterium
CCCCCGGGGTGGTGAGGCGCCGCGGGCTGGGTAGCAGGGGACCATGACCACGGGCGACCAGGTGTCCGACACCAGCCTCCAGCTGCCCGCCGACGTGATCAGCATCGCTCGGGCCCGCGCCTTCGTCGACGATGCCGTGCGACGGTGGGGCGTGCGCCCGCACGAGGCCCTGCCCCTGCTCACCAGCGAGGTGGTCACCAACGCCGTGGTGCACACCGACGCCGAGTGGGTGGAGGTGCGGGTGCGCCGCCAGGGCGCACGGGCCCGGGTCGAGGTCCTCGACCACGACCCCCGTCAGCCGGTGGTCGAGCCTCGGGACCTGAGCGCCCCAGGTGGGTTCGGGATGTGGCTCGTCGAGGAGCTGGCCCGGTCCTGGGGCGTCACCCCGATCAACGACGGCAAGGTCGTGTGGTTCGAGCTCGAGCTCGAACCCGGCAGCGCCGAACCGGCGCCCTGACGGCCGCGCCGGCACCTCGATCAGGCGGCCGCGCGACGATGGCCCGGTGGACGCGACCCGGGTGGACAAGTGGACCTGGGCGGTTCGCCTCTACAAGACGCGGTCTGCCGCCTCCGACGCCTGCAACGGCGGGCACGTGCAGGTGAACGGGAAGCCGGCGAAGCCCGCCACCAAGGTCCAGGTGGGCGACCGGGTGGAGGCCCGGCTCGACCAGCGCGACCGCATCCTCGAGGTGGTCCGGGTCATCGACAAGCGCGTCGGGGCGCCCGTGGCCGCCACCTGCTTCGTGGACCACAGCCCGCCGGTGCCCGATCGCGCCACCACCCCGCCGGTGTTCGAGCGAGCGCGCGGTGCCGGGCGTCCCACGAAGCGGGAGCGGCGGACCCTCGACCGCCACCGCGGCCAGGGCACCTGAGCGCCGAGGGGCTCAGGCCGGTGGCCGGCGCCCCACGAACCCGGCGGTGGAGCCGCCGAGCTCGATGGGGTCCATCCCCAGCTTGCGGTGGTCCCACGACCGCACCCGCTCCACGTCGATGCGCACCGCAACCCGCTTCTGGAGCATGAGCTCCACGAACGGCTTGAACTCCTCGGTGTAGGGGCCGGTGTAGCGCTCCCACACGCTGACGCCGACGTTCCAGAGCACCTCGGGGTCGTCGATGATCACGCCCACGCCCTCGAGGGAGACGCCGCGCAGCTCGTCGTAGGTGAGGCCGTCCTCGATCGACACGGTGACCCGCGGGTCGCGGCCGAGGTTCACGGCCTTCTGCGAGCGGGCCTTGGTCTCCACCCAGATCTGCCCGTCGAGGACGGCGTACCACATGGCCACCAGGTGGGGCGTGCCCATGGGCCCGATGGTGGCGAACGTGGCGGTGCGGCTCTGCTCGAGGTAGGTGGCGACCTCGTCATCGGTCATCGCCACCTGCGAACGCTGGTTGGTGCCCATCTCGTCCCCTTCGATCCGGGGCGGCGCTCCTGCCGGCCCGGCCGGACCCTACGCCGCGTCGCGGGGCGGCCTTTTCCGGGCCGGCTGAACCGGGTGCGCGTGGGAGGCTCGGGCGATGGACCTGCGCACCGAGCGGACCCGGCTGCGTCCCTGGCGGGACGACGAGGCCGATCGCCTCCTCGACATCCAGAGCCGGGTGGAGGTGATGCGCTGGATCGACGACGACCAGGACCACCCGACGCTCATGGCCGACCGGGCCGAGGCCCTCGACCGGATCGAGCGGTACCGCACCCGCTCACCCGGCGAGGGGCCCATCGGCTTCTGGGCGGTGGAGGTGGTGGCCACCGGCGTGGTGGCCGGCACCGTGCTGCTCACCACCGCCGGCAGCGACCCCGCCGAGACCGAGCTGGAGATCGGCTGGCACCTCCACCCCGACAGCTGGGGCCGGGGCTACGCCCGCGAGGCGGCCGGCGCGCTGCTGCGGGCGGGCCTCGACGCGGGGCTTCCCCGCATCCATGCGCTCCTGTACCCGGACAACGAACCGTCGGCCCGGGTGTGCGAGGCCATCGGCATGCGGGAGCAGGCGATCGAGGTCGACACCTGGTACCCGGGGATCTCCCGGCACTTCCTCGCGCCCTGACCGGGCGCCCGCCTCAGCCGCCCTGGAGGGCCAGGGCGCTCGCGGCGACCTCGAGCTTGGGCTTCACGTCCTTGGTGTAGGCGGCGCTGCCCATCATCGGCAGCAGGGCGATCTTGGCGACCGTGGCCTGCTTCGCGATGCCGGCGGTGTCCCACACGATGTCGGGGCGCGCCAGGGCGTCCTTGAGGGCGGCGCCGGCGAGGGCCACGTGGCCCACCAGCGCGGCGGCGAGCGCGCCCTTGACGAGCGAGCCCTCCCGGCCGCCCTCGGCCGCGTCGCGGGTCGTGGCGCCACCGGTCTCGTCGTGGGCGGCCACCGGGATCAGGGCCACCACCGGGCGGAGGTCGGTGCCGGCCACCTGCTGGGGGACCTCGAGGAGCTGACGTCGGGTCATGGGGGCCTCCGTGGCGGGTCGGGTCTGGTGGCCGACCACTACCCGCTGGCCGGGCGGCTACCCGCCGCCGACGGTCCCCGACGGCCCGCCCGACGAGGGTGCCGCGGGTGGGCCCGGCGCACGGGTAGGTGTCGCGACATCCCCGCCGCCCCACCCCTGGAGCTCCCGTGAAGGTCATGATCGCCACCGACGGCACCGCCACCTCGATCGGCGCGGCGCGCGAGGCCCTGCGCCTCCTGCACCCCGACGCCCGGATCGAGCTGGTGACCATCGTGCCGGCCCGCACCGACGTCGAGGCCGACGCCGGTGGCATCGAGGGCCCCCTCCTCACCCCCGAGGAGGCGGACCGCGAGTGGGAGCAGGCCGTCGCCGCCGGGCACCACGCCCTCCAGCGCACGATCGACGAGCTGGCCGAGCGGGTGGCCGAGGCCCGCGTGGTGGAGAGCGACGAGTCGGTCGATCGCGCCCTCGTGCGCCTGGTGGAGGCCGAGCACCCCGACCTCCTCGTGCTCGGCTCCAACGAGCGCGGCTGGTTCGACCGCCTCCTGCACGGCGCCACCGACGACCGCCTCCTCCGGCACGCCCCCTGCCCCCTGCTGGTGGTGTCCCACCGCGAGTGACGCGCCGCCGGTCGCTGCGTCGGGCCAGACGCACGGGTGAACCGGACAAACGAGAACGCGTTCCACTCCGGCCCACATCGCCCGACGGATCCCGCTACGGTGACGCTCGTCACGCAACGAGGGGGAACGGCTCGGATGACAGCGATCCAGCGCAACGGTGCTCGACAGGGTCGGCAGCGCCGACCAGGCCTCGTCGCCGTGGGCCTGCTGGCCTCCCTGTCGCTGCTCGCGGGAGCCTGCACCCGCTCCGACGACGCGGTGGAGACCGGCGGGTCACCCGGCACCGAGCCGTCGGGCGGCGGGTCCACCACCGCCCCGGAAGGGGGGTCGGGCGCCGGCGACTTCGGCGACCTCGAGGCGGTCTGTGGCCCCGGCGACGCCGCGGGCGCCACCGCCCAGGGCGTCACCGACGACTCGATCCAGGTGGGCACCATCTCCGACCCCGGCTTCGTGGGCCGCGCCGGGCTGAACCAGGAGCTCTTCGATGCGGCCGAGGTCTTCGCCGCCTGGTGCAACGAGGCCGGCGGCATCAACGGTCGCACCCTCGAGGTGGTGGAGCGAGACGCCAAGCTCACCGAGTACAAGCAGCGCATCACCGAGGCCTGCCAGGACGACTTCATGCTGGTGGGCGGCGGCGGCGTCTTCGACGACACCGGCCAGGACGAGCGGCTCGGTTGCGTCCTGCCCGAGATCCCCGGCTACCAGGTGTCGGCCAAGGCTCGCGGCTCCGAGCTGGCCGCTCCGCCGCTCCCCTCGGCCCTCGACGAGACCCCGGTCGCCGTCTTCCAGTACCTCGAGGAGCGCTACCCCGACTCGGTGGAGGACGTCGGCTTCATCACCGGCAACGTGGCGTCCACGGTCCTCGTCGACAAGCAGAACCAGGAGGCCGTGAAGTCGCTGGGCTGGAAGGTGACCTACCAGTCGCAGTACAACTCCGGCGGCGAGTCGAGCTGGACGCCGTTCGCCCAGGCCCTCCAGAACGAGGGCGCCAAGGGCCTCGTCTACACCGGTGAGCCCGAGAACATGTCCAAGCTCCTCCAGGCCATCGACGACATCGACTACGAGCTCGACTGGGCGGTGGTGGGTGCCAACCACCTCGACGCCAAGTTCATCGACCTCGGCGGCAGCGCCGTCCACGACGTCTTCATGTACTCCGCCGTCGTGCCGTTCTTCCAGGCCGACGAGAACCCCGCCACCAAGCAGTACGAGGAGCTCTTCGCCCAGTACCTGCCCGACGGCAAGAGCGACGCCCTGCTCGGCATCAACGCGTTCTCGGCGTTCCTCCTCTTCGCCACCGCGGTGAAGTCGTGCGGCTCCGACGTCACCCGCACCTGCGTGTTCGAGGCGGCCCAGGGCACCACCGCGTGGACCGGCGGCGGGCTCCACGCCGAGACCGACCCCAGCTCCGGCCAGGCCTCGCGGTGCGGGATCGTGGTGGAGGCAACCGCCGAGGGCTTCGAGGTGCCCGACGACTTCGAGCGGAACGAGGGGCTGTTCCGCTGCGCCGACGACAGCATCGTCGCCCTCGAGGGCGACTACGGCGAGGGCGCCACCCTCGAGAGCGTCGGCAAGAGCATGGACGACCTGGAGTAGCCGCACCCGACCGAGCCCCGCACCGAGCATCGAGCCCTCCGGAGCAGCGTTGGAACAGTTCCTCATCTTCACCATCGTCGGCCTGAGCCTGGCGGCCATCTACGCCGTCATCGCGAGCGGGCTCGTGCTCACCTACACCACCACCGGCATCTTCAACTTCGCCCACGGCGCCATCGGGATGCTGGCCGCCTACACCTACTGGCAGCTGCGCTTCGACTGGGGCTGGCCCACGCCGGTGGCGCTGTTCGTGGTGCTCGGCGTGCTGGGCCCCGCCTTCGGCCTCCTCCTGGAGCGGGTGATCATGCGCGGGCTGGTGGGCACGAGCGAGGCCACCAAGCTGGTGGTCTCGATCAGCCTGCTGGTGGCCATGATCGGCCTGGCCAACCTCATCTGGGAGCCGGGCGTGAGCCGGCCGATGAGCCTGTTCTTCAAGGGCGAGCGCCTCGACCTCGGGGTCACCACCATCACCTACCACCAGGCCATCACCATCGCCACGGCCGTGGTGGTGGCCATCGGCCTGCGGTTCCTGCTCTACCGCACCCGCATCGGCGTCTCCATGCGGGCCAACGTCGACGACCGAAACCTCGCCCTCCTGAACGGCGCCCGCCCCGACCGGGTGGGCCTCTACAGCTGGGCGATCGGCGCCTCGCTCGCTGCCATCGGCGGCATCCTCATCGCCCCGTCGCTCAGCCTCGACCCGGGCTCGCTCTCGCTGCTCATCGTGAACGCCTACGCCGCAGCCATCTTCGGCCGGCTCCGATCGTTGCCGATGACGTTCGTCGGCGCCATCGTCCTCGGGCTCACCGAGGGCTACCTGTTCGGCTACCTGCCGGGCGAGAACCAGTACCTGGCCGGGCTCCGCCCCGCTGCCGCGGTGATCGTGCTGTTCATCGTGCTGCTGGTGATGCCCAACCCCCGGCTGCGGACCCGCAGCCAGCTCCGGGAGCACTTCCCCGCACCGTCGCCCGCCGGCATGGCGATGCTCGCCGCGGCGGTGGTGGCGGGCGCGGCGGTCATGGTGACCACGCTCGACCCGAGCAGCGTCTTGACCTACGGCCAGATCTTCCCGCTCGCGATCGTCGCCCTCTCCCTGGTGCCGCTGGTGGGCTACGCCGGCCAGATCTCGCTGGCCCAGCTGAGCTTCGGCGGCATCGGCGCCATCCTCGCCGCCCACCACGGCGGCGGCGGCACGCCGATGGGCCTCGTCCTCGCCATCGGCGTGACCGCGATCGTGGGCGGGCTGGTGGCCCTGCCCCTCCGCCACCTGTCCGGCATCTACCTCGCGTTGGCCACCGCCGCCTTCGCGGTGGCCCTCGACCGGTGGATCTTCGTCCTCCCCGACTTCGACCTCGGGCCCCTCCACATCAGCCTGTTCGAGCTCAGCTCCACCGACATCGACCCGCTGGAGCTCTTCGGCTACACCTTCGCCAGCCCTGGCTCGCGCCTCATGCTCTCGGCGGTGGCCTTCTCGTTGGCGGCGCTCGTCGTGGCCGGGGTGCGGTGGACCTCGTTCGGCCGCCAGCTCGTGGCCATGCGCGACAGCGAGGCGGCCTGCGCCACGCTCGGGCTCAACCTGGTGTGGCCCCGCGTCGCCGTCTTCATGCTCTCGGCGGGCATCGCCGGCCTCGGCGGGGCGCTCTACGGCATGCAGCTGGGCACCGTCTCGGCCGAGCGCTTCAACCTGGTGAGCGGTCTTCCGCTCTTCATGTTGGTGGTGGTCGGCGGCGCCGGGCTGGTGGGCGGTGCGCTCTTCGCCGGCATCGGTCTCTACGGCGTCATCCCTCTCACCTCCTCGCTCGGGCCGGCGATCGCCAAGATCAACGCGGTGTCGCCCGGCCTCACCGGCATCGGGCTGGGCCGCAATCCGAGCGGGGTGGTCCCCCTCATGCGAGACGGGGTGAAGCCGCTGCGCCACGACCCGCTCGTGCTCGGGGCGATGGCCGTCGCCATGGTCGTCGCCTACGCGGCCCGCCTGGCCGACGTCTACGCCAACTGGCCCTTCGCGCTGCTGGTGGGAGCGATCTTCCTCGGCGCCAACGTGGTCGCCGGGCGCCGGGCCCGCCCTGACGGCGCGACCGCTGCGCCGGTCGCCGCCGACGCCGACGACCTCGACTGGGTCGGGGTCACCTCCCCGTGGACGGCCCCCCACCTCGCCCGGCTCGACGAGGTGTTCGCCGCCGACGGGCTCCCGCCCATCGGTCCGCTGCGCACCGGGGCCACGGCGGTCCGCACCCGCCGGGCCGACCCGGGGCCGGGCGCCACCACCGTCGGCACCAACGG
The DNA here is from genome assembly GCA_038241315.1 of Acidimicrobiales bacterium. Classification (GTDB taxonomy): domain Bacteria; phylum Actinomycetota; class Acidimicrobiia; order Acidimicrobiales; family Iamiaceae; genus Aquihabitans. The sequence goes on from JBBRFU010000096.1 coordinate 6,928, forward strand.
CCGGTCCAGGATCGACGCCGAGGAGGTGGTCCATGGCCGCCCTTGAGGTCCACGAGGTCACCATGCGGTTCGGGGGCCACCAGGTGCTCGACCGGGCATCGCTGGCGGCCGAGGCCGGCGCCATCACCGGGCTCATCGGGCCCAACGGTGCCGGCAAGACCACCATGTTCAACGTCATCACCGGGCTCCTCACGCCCACGGGCGGCAAGGTCCACCTCGACGGGCGCGACGTCACGGCCGTGCGCCTCCACCAGCGGGCCCGGATGGGCCTGGCCCGGACCTTCCAGCAGCTCGAGCTGTTCTCGATGCTCACGGTGCGGGAGAACATCCGGGTGGCCGCCGACATCCGCAAGCGGTGGTCGCGCGACCGCAGCGACTGCGCCGCCATCACCTCCGAGATCATCGAGCGGGTCGGGCTCGGCGCGGTGGCCGACGACCGGGTGACCAGCCTGCCCACCGGCCAGGGTCGCCTGGTCGAGCTGGGGCGGGCCCTCGCCGCTCGGCCCAGCGTGCTCCTGCTCGACGAGCCGGCCTCGGGCCAGGACGAGCAGGAGACGGAGCGCTTCGGCACGCTGCTGCGCCAGCTCGCCGACGACGGTGCCGCCGTGGTGCTGGTGGAGCACGACATGGCGCTGGTGATGCACGTCTGCGACCGGGTGTACGTGCTCGACCTCGGCCACCTGATCGCCACGGGCGACCCGGCCTCCGTCCAGGCCGATCCCGCGGTGCTCGACGCCTACCTCGGCACCAGCCGGGCGGTGGCACCGTGACCACCGTGCCGTCGGTGGGCGCCACCGGCGTCGGCGGCGTCGGCGGCGAGCCCGGCCCCGAGCCCCTGCTCGAGCTGCGCGGCCTGCGCGCCGGCTACGACGGCATCGACGTGCTCCACGGCGTCGACCTGGTGGTCCACCCGGGGCGGGTGGTGGCCGTCCTCGGCCCCAACGGCGCCGGGAAGTCCACCACCTTGAAGGTCCTGGCCGGGCTCCACCCGGCGTCGGCCGGCGACATCATGGTGGCCGGGCGGCGGGTGAACGGGGCTCGGCCCGACGACCTCGCCCGGCGTGGCCTCTGCCTCATCCCCGAGGGCCGCGGGATCTTCCCGAACCTCACCGTGCGCGAGAACCTCTGGATGATGACGCACCGCGGACCGTCGATGGCCGACGTCGAGGAGCAGGCCGCGGCCCGCTTCCCGCAGCTGGGCCGGTTCATGGCCCAGACCGCCGGCACCCTGTCGGGCGGCCAGCAGCAGATGCTGGCCATGGCCCGGGGCCTCGCCACCGCGCCGGCCCTGCTCGTCCTCGACGAGCTGTCGATGGGCCTGGCGCCCATCATCGTCGACCAGCTCTACGAGGTCGTCGCCCAGGTGGCGGCCGAGGGCACGTCGATCCTGCTCGTGGAGCAGTTCGCCCGCATCGTCATGGACGTCGCCGACGACGCCGCGGTGATGGTGCAGGGTCGCATCGTCCAGACCGGCCGACCGCGAGACCTCGAAGCCAGCCTCTCCCAGGCCTACCTGGGCGGATAAGGAGCCACCGATGATCGATCAACCCCAGCGAGTCGAGGCGTTCAAGGCGGAGATCGCCGAGATGTCCCTGCCCGACCCCGCCAGCGGCCGCGACCGCCTGCTGCTGCGTGCCGGCGGTGCCCTCATGGCCCTCGGGGTGGTCCTGATGCCCGTGGCCTACGTCATGAGCCACGACACCCTCAACGCCCTCCAGCAGCGCGACGCCCAGGTGGTCGCCATCATGGGCCTGGTCTTCGCGGTGGTGGGCGGGGCGCTGTTCCTGCGCTACTCCCTGGCCCAGTTCCTGCGCTTCTGGCTGGCCCGCCTCTCGTGGGAGCAGCAGGCCCAGACCGACCGCCTCGTCGATGCCGTGCGGGCGGACCCGGCTCCGGTGCCGGCCGCCCGACCCACGGCGACGACCCCGACGAAGGCCGCGGCTCCGGCGAAGGGCGCACCGGCCAAACCCGCGGGGGCGAAGGCTCCCACCCCGCCCCGCAAGGCGTCGGGCGGCCCGAAGGCCACGCCGAAGCCCGACCGGCCCCAGGTCGACACCACGGGGTGACGCCGCAACGGGAAAAGGCCGGCTCGGGAGCCGGCCTCTTCGTTCGTTCGGTGGCACCGGCCGGCGGGGGCCGGCCCGGCGGGACCGGGGCTACTTGTAGCGGTAGGTGATGCGTCCGCGCTTGAGGTCGTAGGTGGAGAGCTCCACCTGCACCCGGTCTCCCGGGAGGATGCGGATGCGGTTGCGGCGGAGCCGCCCACCGAGGTGGCCGAGCACCTGGTGCCCGTTGTCGAGGGAGATGCGGAAGTGGCCGCCCTTGAGGGCCTCGTCCGCAGTTCCTTCCATGACCAGTACGTCGTCCTTGGGCTTCAAATCGTCCTCGTTTGCTGGTGGTGCACGCCGACCCGTGGTGGCCGGCGTGGCCGCCCGTCGATGAGGCGGCCCGTTGCTCCTACCCGATCAGGGATCGGCCAGGAGCGGTGTTCGGTTCGGGTGTTGCGGCCACCAGGCGAATGCGAGCAGACAGCAGGTCGCCAACAGGGTCCCCGACCTCACCCATGCTACTGCCACCCGGCTCCGGAACCGCGATGCTCCTGGTCACACCGCCCGGCGCCGGCCCGCGACGCCGGGCCGGGCTCAGAGGGCCGACTTCTCGAGGATGTGGACGCCGCAGGCGCTGCCGAGGCCGATGACGTGGGCCAGGCCCACCTTGGCGTGCTCGATCTGGCGGTCGCCGGCCTCGCCGCGGAGGTGGTGGGCCACCTCCCAGATGTTGGCGATGCCGGTGGCGGCGATGGGGTGGCCCTTGCTCTGGAGGCCACCGGAGACGTTCACGGGGACGTCGCCGTCGCGCCAGGTGGCACCCGACTCGAACAGGTCCACCGCGCCGCCCGGCTCGCAGAGCTGCAGGTTGTCGTAGTGGACCAGCTCGGCGGTGGCGAAGCAGTCGTGCAGCTCCACCAGGTCGAGGTCCTGCGGCCCGATGCCGGCCTGCTCGTAGGCCTGGGTGGCGGCGTTGCGGGTCAGGGTGCTCACGTCGGGGAGCACCTGGCACCCCTCGGTGTAGGGGTCGCTGGTGAGCACGGAGGCCGACACCTTCACGGCGCGCCGCCGCTGCTCGAGCGAGAGCTTCTGGAGGGCGGCGTCGCTGATCACCACGGCCGCCGCGGCACCGTCGCAGTTGGCCGAGCACATGGGCCGGGTGTTGGGGTACGCGATCATGATGTCGCCCATGATCTCCTCGAGCGTGAAGCGCTTCGAGTACGCGGCGAGGGGGTTGAGGGTGGAGTGGGCGTGGTTCTTCTCGCTGATGCGGGCGAAGAGCTCGAAGCTGGTGCCGCCGTAGCGGTGGCCGTACTCCATGCCGATCTGGGCGAAGACGCCCGGCATGATCTCGGTGCCGATGCGCCCGTCGGTGGACGCCACCGCCCCGAGCCGGCCCGAAGGCTCCCACGTGTCGCTGTCGGGCCGCCGGGCCCCGCCGGTCAGCAGGCCGGCGCCGGAGAGCTTCTCCACGCCCACCGCCAGGCCCATGTCGCACTCCCCCGCCTTCACGGCCATGATCGCCGTGCGCAGCGCGGTGGCGCCGGTGGCGCAGGCGTTGGCGACGTTGAAGACCGGGATGCCGGTCTGGCCGATCTGCTTCTGGAGCTGCTGGCCCACCCCGGCGCTGGCCTGCATGAGGTTGCCCGCGGCCAGCACGCCCATCTGCTGGATCGTGACCCCGCCGTCGGCCAGGGCGCCCAGCGCCGCCTCCGACGCCAGGTCGATGATGTCCTTGTCGGCGTGCTTGCCGAACTTGGTCATGTGGATGCCGAGGATCCAGATGTCGTCGCCGCTCATGATCGGTTCCCCTCGTTGCCGTCGGTCCGGTGCTGGTGGTCGGTCGTGGTGGTCACGCGGCGGCCTCGTCCCCGGTGGGGTCGATCGGCTCGAACCCGAAGGTGACGGCCTCGGTGCCCGCGGCGTCGGTGCCCATCACCGAGGTGGTGAGGCGCACCCGCATGCCCAGCGTGACGTGCTGGTCGTCGGGCTCCACGTTCACCAGGTTGGCGCGCACGCTGGTGCCGCCGCAGTCGATGAGGCCGGCGACGAACGGGACCGGGACGCCGGGGGCGGCGAAGCTCACGATGGTGAAGGCCCGCACCACGCCCTCGGTGTCGATGGTGGCCGGAGCGAAGTCCCGGGCGCCGCACGAGGCGCAGGCGTTGCGCCGGTCGAAGAAGCGGGCGCCGCAGCCGGTGCACTCGTTGGCCACCAGGTGGGGTCGGTCACCGAGCACCAGGTAGTCGACGAGCGGGATCTGGTCGGTCACGGCATCCTCCGGGGAGCGGTTCGGGTCCTGGTGGCCCAGGTGAGTCGGGTGGGTCGGGTGGGTCTCGTGGGCCGGGCGGTCCCCGGAGCGAGGGGCTCCGGCGCGCCACCGTAGGCGGGGCCGGACCGGGCACGCGCCCGTCGACCTGGTGCCCGCACCGCTCCCCCCGAGAACACGTCGGCAGTAGAACACATTCTCCTTTTCACCGCCACGGGTCCCGATCCCTCCTGTCGCGGCAGGGCCTCGCGCGATCGATGGCAGAGCCCGCGAGAACGTGTTCTACTTCGATCATGGCGTTCAACCTGGCCGACCTCACCGAACACACCGTCGATGCGGTGCCGGATCGCACGGCGCTGATCTGCGGTGACCGCCAGCTCACCTTCGCCGAGCTCGAGGCACGCGCCAACCGCCTGGCGCACCACCTGGCGGCGCAGGGCATCGGCGAGCGCGACCACGTGGCCATCTACTCGCACAACAGCCTCGAGTACGTCGAGACCATGTTGGCGGCCTACAAGCTGCGAGCCGTCCCCATCAACGTGAACTACCGCTACGTGGAGGACGAGCTGGTCTACCTGTTCGACAACGCGGATGTGGTGGCCGCGGTCTACCAGGCCTCGTTCGGCCCCCGCATCGCCGCCGTGCGGGAGCGGTTGCCGAAGCTGCGCCACCTGGTGGAGATCGACGACGGCACCACCGACCCCACGCCCACCGGTGCGGTCCCCTACGAGGAGGCGCTGGCCGCGGCGTCGCCCGAGCGCGACTTCGGGCCCCGCGACGACGGTGACCTCTACATCCTCTACACCGGCGGCACCACGGGCCTGCCCAAGGGCGTGGTGTGGCGCCACGAGGACGTGTGGCGCGCCCTCGGCGGCGGCATCGACTTCCTCACGGGCGAGCGGATCACCGACGAGCACCAGCTCGCCCGGGTGGCCGCCGAGGCGGTCCCGCCCACCGGCCTGGTGCTGGCCCCCCTCATGCACGGCGCCGCCCAGTGGGGCACCCTCGGCGGGCTGTTCAAGGGGATCACCAACGTCTTGCTCCCCCACTTCGATCCCCACCTCGTGTGGGACGCCGTCGAGCGCTACCGGATCGCCGTCATCACCATCACCGGCGACGCCATGGCCCGACCCCTCATCGACGCGTTGCAGGAGCGCCACTACGACACCTCGGCGCTGGTGGCCATCAGCTCCACCGCCGCGGTGTTCTCCCCCGTCGTCAAGGACCAGCTCTTCGAGCTGCTGCCCGACCTCTTCATCAGCGAGGCCGTGGGCTCCTCCGAAGGCGGCTTCAACGGCATGCGCCTGGTGGAGAAGGGCAAGACGGCGGCGGCCCCGGGCGAGGGCGGCGGGCTCATCAACGTGCCCCTCGGCCCCGACTCGACGATCATCGGCATCGACGACCAGCCGGTGCAGCCGGGCGAGGTCGGGCGCCTGGCCCGGGGCGGCAACGTGCCCATCGGCTACTACAAGGACCCGGCCAAGACCGCCGCCACCTTCCTCGAGGTGGCGGGCGTGCGCCACGCCGTGCCCGGGGACCTGGCCCGCCTGGAGCTCGACGGCACCATGACCCTGCTGGGCCGCGGGTCGCAGTGCATCAACTCGGGCGGCGAGAAGATCTTCCCCGAAGAGGTGGAGTCGGCCCTCAAGGCCCACCCCAAGGTGTTCGACGCCCTCGTGATCGGCGTCGACGACGAGCGCTGGGGCCAGCGGGTGGCCGCCCTGGTGGAGCCCCGCCCCGGCGAGGCCCCCACCCTCGAGGAGCTGGCCGAGTTCTGCCACACGAAGCTCGCCCGCTACAAGGCCCCCCGCGAGCTGCACCTCGTGGACGAGATGCCCCGCCAGCCCAGCGGCAAGCCCGACTACCAGCGGGCCCGCCTCGCCGTCGAGGCACCCGCGTGACCCCGCCCCGGCCGGTGGCCCCGGCCGCCCCGACCCGCAAGGAACCCGCATGAACAACCAGCTCACCGAGATGTTCGGGATCGAGTACCCCATCTTCGCCTTCTCCCACTGCCGCGACGTGGTGGCGGCGGTGACCAACGCCGGCGGGATGGGCGTGCTCGGCGCCCTCGCCTTCTCGCCCGAGGAGCTCGAGATGGAGCTGACCTGGATCGACGAGCACGTCGGCGGCCGGCCCTACGGCGTCGACGTGGTGATGCCGGTGAAGACGGTGGACCGCGACGCCGGCATCGACGACGTGAGCGACATCGGGGCCCAGCTCCGGGCCCACATCTCCCAGGACCACTGGGACTACGTCGACAAGATCCTCGCCGACCACGGCGTCGACGTCAGCGCCAACGAGGGCGAGCTGGAGTCCGGCGCGGGCCTCGGCGCCGGCGTGCTGGGGTGGACCGCCGCCACCGGCGCCCCCCAGATCGAGATCGCCCTGGCCCACCCGATCGCCCTGCTGGCCAGCGCCCTCGGCCCGCCGCCCAAGGCGGCCATCGACCAGGCCCACGCCCAGGGCGTCAAGGTGGCGGCGCTCATCGGGCGGGTGGAGCAGGCGGTCCGCGACGTGCAGCTCGGCGTCGACATCATCATCGCCCAGGGCTACGAGGCCGGCGGCCACACCGGCGAGGTCTCCACCATGGTGCTGGTCCCCGACGTGGTCGACGCCGTGGCGCCGGTGCCCGTGCTGGCCGCCGGCGGCGTCGGCACCGGTCGGCAGATGGCGGCCGGCATGGCCCTGGGCGCCGCCGGCGTGTGGACCGGCTCGATCTGGCTGACCGTCGCCGAGAACGGCTCGTCCACCACCGTCACCGAGAAGCTCCTCGCCGCCACCTCCACCGACACCGTGCGGTCCCGGGCCTACACCGGCAAGCCGGCCCGCCAGCTGCGCACCGCCTGGACCGACGCGTGGGAGGCACCGGGGTCGCCCGGGACCCTGCCGATGCCCCTGCAGTTCATCCTCAACTCCTACGCCACCCAGAAGATGGGCTCGAAGCCGCCCCGCGAGCTGGTGGGCATGCCCGTCGGCCAGATCGTCAGCCGGATGAACCAGGTGCGCAGCTCCAAGGCGGTCATCCAGGAGATGGTCGAGGAGTACGTCGACACCACCCAACGCCTGTCCGCCGACCTGGAGGGATGACCCCACCGTGACGCTCACCGAAGACCCGTCGACCACCGTCGACACCGACCGCTACACGATCATCTCGGCCGACTGCCACGCCGGTGGCAGCCACAAGGCCTACCG
>JBBRFU010000097.1:0-14158 GCA_038241315.1 Acidimicrobiales bacterium
GGTACGTTCGGCACATGATCAGCGGTGTCCACACGATCCTCTACTCCGATGACGCAGACGCCACCCGGGCCTTCCTGCGGGACGTGCTCGGCTGGTCCTCGATCGACGCTGGCGGTGGCTGGCTGATCTTCGAGACCCCGCCGACCGAGATGGGCGTCCATCCCAGCCGGAGTGACGACGGAGAGGCGTGGGCGACACCCCCGCATCACGACATCTCGTTCCTCTGCGACGACATCGAAGCGACCATCGCCGAGTTGACCGCCAAGGGCGTGGAGTTCACCGACGACGTCCGGGACATGGGGTACGGCCTCGTCACCACGTTCATCGTCCCGGCTGCCGGCCCCGTGCAGCTCTACCAGCCGCGGTACCAGCCGCCCTTCAGCCGCTGAGGCGTCGGCGACGCTCGTCCCGAGGAGGCCGCATCACCCGGACGGATCGAGGATCACGCACGATCGAGGCGCCGACGGTGGCCGTCTACGCCGCGCTGGTCCAGCCGGAAGCGCTCCTCGCCTGGCTCCCACCCCACGGCATGATCGGGCGGTTCGAGCACTTCGACGCCCGACCCGGCGGTGGGTATCGGCTGATCCTCACCTACCTCGATGCCTCGGGTTCGCCGGGCAAGGCGACGGCCGACACCGACGTCGTCGAGGCCCGATTCGTCGAGGTCGTCGAAGGCGTTCGCGTGGTCCAGGCCGTCGACTTCGAGTCCGACGACGAAGCGTTCGCCGGCACGATGACCATGACCTGGAAGGTCTCGCCCCACGAGCGGGGCACTCGCGTCGACATCATCGCCGAGGGTGTCCCCGACGGGATCTCCGCCGAGGACCACGTCGCCGGCATCGCCTCGTCCCTCGCCAACCTCGCCGAGCACGTGGAGCGATAGCACGCCGCACCGGTGTCGCAGACCGTCGACCACAGTGCTCGACGTGGCTGTCCCTCGTCGGCGTTCCGTCGAGGACGACCTCCCCCTGCGACCGGCGGCGCGGCGCTCAGGGGGCCCAGGGTGCGACGAGCTCGGTGATCGACCCGGTCAGGGTCATCTGGAGGAACGGACCGAACGACACCCGGTGCACGCCCAGGGTCCGCAGGTCGTCGAGGGAGCCGGCCGCGGAGCCGTCGACGGGGTGGGCGATGACGTTGATCGGTCCCGTGAGCTCCTCGAGCAGGGTCCGCACCGCCGCGGCATCGGGTGCCTTCACCGGGTAGACGCACCGGGCGCCGGCGTCCTCGCACGCCCGCAGGCGGCGGATCGCTTCGGCGAGGGGGTCGTCGAACACCTCGGTTCGACCCAGCAGGACGTCGGTGCGAGCGTTGATCACGAGTGGGACGCCGGCGGCGTCGGCCGCTGACCGAAGGGCCCCGATGTAGTCGGCGTGTTCGGCGACCGAGCGCAGACGCTTCTCGCTGTGGACGGTGTCTTCGATGTTGATGCCGACGGCGCCGGCGTCGAGGACCCGTTCGACGAGCTCGGCAGCGGCGGTGTCGTAACCGGACTCCATGTCGGCGCTCACGGGCACGTCGACCGCGGCGGTGATGCGCCGGATCCCGTCGAGGGCGTCATCGAGCGACATCGCCTCGTTGTCGCCCTGCCCGCGCGAATCGGCGAGGGGGTGGCTGCCGATCGTCAGCGCCGGGAACCCGGCGGCCACGACCGCGTTCGCCGACCAGGCGTCCCACACCGTCGGGAGCACCAACGTGGTGCCCGAATGGTGAAGGTCGAGAAGCTGCTGAGCACGAGTTGTGAGGTCTGCCATGACCCCATCGTGTCAGCCCGCCGGCCCGACGGTCATGGATCGCGCCGAGACCACGACGGGGGAGTCGACACCCCGGGACGGCCGGCTCCTCGGCGAGGTCACCGGGTCCGCCGGGACAGCAGCGTCGTCGAGCTGGTCCGGCCGGTGCAGCGGTCGGGGATCAGCGACGGGGATCCCGGCCGTTCCATGCGACGAGGCGGTCGATCGCGGAGGCGTCGACGGCGACAGGGACGGCTTCGGCGAACGGGATGGCGACCTCGTCGAGGCCCATGGCGGCGGAGATCCCCTCGAAGACCGCTCGGCGGTTCTCCGCAGGGAGGATCGGACGGGCCTCGATCGCCGCGGTGAGGACGACGTCGTCCCAGCGGGGCTGCTGGCCGGTGGCCGTCGCGAGGTCCCACGAGTGGACGGTCAGCTCGGAGAAGTACGACGTGAGCACCTCCGCGCCGCTGCCCTGGATCCACGGCAACGCCATCGGTCGGTCGAGCGCGGCATCGTCGCGCCACGCCGCTGCGGCGCGAGCGGCCGCTGTCGCCCACGCGTCGAGCCAGGCGTCGTCGGGCGCCAGGGTCTCGGTCACGGAGAAGGGATCGTCACCGCTGCCGAGCGCGGCGATGCGGTCGAGCACGGCGACGAGGTGGCCGAGCATGGCGCGCACGTCCATCTCCGGGCACGGCGTCCGGCTGGTGAGCTGGTCGGGCCGGACACCCGCGACAACGGCGCCAGCAGCAGCGATGGCCCGGTCGAGGATCGGCCGAGGGTCGGCGAGGCGGTCGGTGGTCGGGGTGGTCGGGGTGGTCGAAGCAGTCGGGGTGGTCGAGGTGGTCATGCCATCATCGTGCCGACAGAAACCGGTCACCTCGTGACCGGTTTCGCGCGTGAGCGAGGCAGGTCCTGGCGCCAAGCATGGCGACGGTCGGGCGCTCGGGTCGGACGGTTGGGGGTGGGACGCACGCGATCGTGGGACTGATCGGGAACGGGGCAGCCCGCAACGATGGCTGGCGCCGGCGGCTCGGCGCCGCTAGGGGAGGCGGCTGAACCAGAGCTGGGAGAGGACGGCGGCGACGAACAGGACGGCGAGGGAGGCGCCCACGAAGCGGCCGGTGATGTCGCGCTGCTCGGTGGTGTAGCCCACCGAGGAGCCGATGTCCTCGTAGACGGCGGTGAGCTCCTCGCCGGTGGCGGCGGTGAACGCGGTGCCGTCGGTGTCGTTGGCGATCTTCTCCAGGGCGCCCGGGTTGACCGCCACCGAGACCGGGCCGGGCTGGCCCTCGATCTCGATCACGCCCTCGGGCGTGCCGAAGGCGATGGTGGAGATCGGCACCTCGGCCTTCTTGGCCGCGGCCGAGGCCTGGGCGTCGGGCCGGCCGACGGTGGTGGAGCCGTCGCTCATGAGCACGATCCGGGCCGGGACGGGCTCGGCGTCGGGCCCGTCGCCCTCGGCGGCCGGCGCGGAGCGGATGGCCTCGAGCGAGGCGTAGATCGCTTCACCGATGGCGGTGCGCTCGCCGAGGCGGAGCTGGTCGATGGCGGCGAGGAGCTCGTCTCGCTCCTGGGTGGGTGGCACCTTGATCTGGGCCACGCCGTTGAAGGTGACCAACCCGACGTTGATGCGGTCGGGGAGGAGCTCGATGAAGCGCTTGGCCGCCACCTGGGCCGCCTCGAGCCGGTTGGGCGCCACGTCGGTGGCCTCCATCGACAGCGAGGTGTCGATCGCCACGATGATGGTGGCCCGCTCCCGCGGCACCCGCTCGCGGCGGGCCGGTTCGGCGAAGGCGCCCACCATGCCGGCGAGGGCGAGGAGCAGCAGCAGCGCCGGCAGGTGGCGCCGCCAGCCCGGGCGCTTCGGGGCCACGGAGTCGAGCAGGGCGAGGTTGGTGAAGCGGACCGCGAAGCTGCGGCGCCGCTTCTGCTGGAGCAGGTAGCTCGCGGCGAGCACGGCGACGCCGATGAGCAGCCACAGGCGCCCCGGGGCCAGGAAGTCGATGCCGAACAGGGCGGCCGTCACCGGGTGCTCCAGCCGGAGCGGCGGGCGTGGACCCGGGACCGCCGGTCGGCCACGAAGCGGACGACGTCGAGCAGCCAGTCTCGGTCGGTGCGGAGCACGAGGTGGTCCACGCCGGCGCTGCGGATGGCCTCGGCGATGGCGGCCCGTTGCTGGGTGGCGGCCTCCTCGTAGCGGGCGCGCAGCTTCTTCGACGCGGTGCCGACCTCCCGGGTGCGTCCCGTGCGGGGGTCGACGAGGCTCAGGACGCCGACGTCGGGGAGCGAGAGCTCCCGAGGGTCCACGACCTCGATGGCGATGGTCTCGTGGCGGGTGGCCACCTGACGCAGGGGGCGGGACCACGACGCCGGGTCGGGGAGGAAGTCCGAGACCACGACGGCCATCCCGCGTCGGCGGGCGGTGGCCGCCAGTCGACCGAGGGCGAGCCCCAGGTCGACCTGGCCCTCGGCCAGCCGGGGGGCGGCCACCAGGCGGTGGAGCGTGGACATGAGGTGGGTGCGACCGCCGCGAGCCGGCACCACCACCGGTTCGCCGGGGCCGGCGAGGAGGGCGCCGAAGCGGTTGCCGGTCCTCGACGTGAGGAAGCCCACCGCCGCCGCCGCCGACACGGCGAGGTCGCGCTTCTCGCAGTAGGCGGTGCCGAAGTCCATGGAGGGGCCGACATCGACCAGGGCCCAGGTCTCGAGCTCGCGGTCGGCGATGGTGTCGCGGACGTAGGGCTCCTGGAACCGGGCGGTGACGTTCCAGTCGATGCGGCGCACGTCGTCCCCGGCCTGGTAGCCGCGCGTCTCGCCCAGTTCGGAGCCGTGGCCGGGCACCAGGCCCTGGTAGTCGCCGTGGAGCAGCCCGTCGAGCTTGTGGGCGACGGCGAGGTCGAGGCGGCGGAGGACCTCGTCGGGGCCGGTGTGGGCGGCGCGGGGCGGGACGTTCGTGGGGGCGGCCATGGTCAGCGGCCGGGGCCGGTCCAGGGGCGGTCATCGGTGCCCGTGGCCTCGTCGGGCGGCGGGCGCCGGCCCCAGCGGGAGGGGGCTGCGGCGGGGGCGTCGTCGGGGGCCGGCTCGACCGGGCCGGCCGGGTCGTGGTGCGTGCTCCAGGACGGCGCGGCGACCGGCTCCACCGTCGGCGGGACCCACGGTGCGGGGGCCGGGGCTGCCGGTACCAGGCCGCGCCCGGCGCCGTGGGCCGAGGGGTCCTGCGACGGCGCCACCCGGGGGGCGGGCACGGTGGAGAGCAGGCGCCCGAGCACGTCGTCGACGGAGACGTCGCGCGCCAGCGCCTCGTAGGAGAGGACGAGGCGGTGCCGGAAGATGTCGGGGGCCACGTCGTAGACGTCCTGGGGGAGCACGTAGCCCCGACCCCGCATGAGCGCCAGCGCCCGACCCGCGGCGACCAGGCCGAGGCTGGCGCGCGGGCTGGCGCCGAACGAGATGAACTCGCGCAGCTCGGCCAGGCCGAAGCGCTCGGGCTCACGGGTGGCCAGCACCAGGCTGACCGCGTAGTCGACCACCTCGCGGGCCACGAAGATCTGCTCGGCGGCCTCCTGCAGCTCGGCGAGGGCACCGATGGACAGGGCCTCGCGCGGCTCGGGCGGGCGGACCCCCATGCGCTGGACGATCTCCACCTCCTCGGCAGGGGTGGGGTAGTCGACGACGATCTTCATCAGGAAGCGGTCGCGCTGGGCCTCGGGGAGGGGGTACACGCCCTCCTGCTCGATGGGGTTCTGGGTGGCGAGCACGAGGAAGGGCTCGGGCACCGGGTAGCTGGTGCCGCCGATCGACACCTGGTGCTCGGCCATCACCTCGAGCAGCGCCGACTGCACCTTGGCGGGCGCCCGGTTGATCTCGTCGGCCAGCACGAAGTTGGCGAAGACGGGGCCGAGCTCCACGTCGAAGGTCTCGGTGCTGGAGCGGTAGATGCGGGTGCCCATGACGTCGGCCGGGAGCAGGTCGGGGGTGAACTGGATGCGGGTGAACGATCCGCCCACCACCACGGCGATGGTCTCGGCGGCGAGCGTCTTCGCCAGGCCGGGGACGCCCTCGAGGAGCGCGTGGCCCTTGGCCAGCAAGCAGACGAGGAGGCGCTCGACCACGCGGTCCTGGCCCACGATGACCTTCTTGACCTCGAACAGCGTCTGCTCGAGGCGCTCGGCGGCCCCGGCGGTGTCCGGGGAGCTCGTCGGCAGTTCGGGCATGGAATGGGCTCCTCGAGTGGTCGTCGCCCGGTCAGCCGAGCAGCGGGGCGCGAAGGACAGCGTAAAGGTCACCCGGGTGGGATCGGCGGCGGCGGCGGTCGCGGGCCGCGCCGAGCGGCCTTACCCACCGTTTCGGCAGGCACCGGTACCGTCGGGGGATGCGCATCCTGGTGGTGGAGGACGAGGTCGAGCTGGCCGAGGCGATCGCCACCGGGCTCCGTCGGGAGGGGTACGCGGTCGACGTGGCCGTCGACGGGCGGGGCGCCGTCGATCGCCTCCAGGTGCAGGCGTACGACCTCGTCACCCTCGACCTCAACCTCCCCGACACCGACGGGGTCGACCTGGCCCGCCGCATCCGCACCGATCCGCTCCTCGCCCCGAGCGCCGAGGAGCCGGCACCCCGGGTGCTCATGGTGACGGCGCGCGACGCGGTGGGGGAGCGGGTGTCGGGCCTCGACGAGGGCGCCGACGACTACCTCGTCAAGCCGTTCGCCTTCACCGAGCTCTCCGCCCGCGTCCGGAGCCTGCTGCGGCGCGACGCCGGCCGGTCGGGTGCGCGCCTCGTGGTGGGCGAGTTGGAGCTCGACACGGCCCGGTTCGAGGCGGCCCGCCGCGGCCGGCTGCTCGACCTGACCGCGAAGGAGTTCTCGCTGCTGCGGTACTTCATGGCGCACGCCGGCGAGGTGCTGAGCCAGGAGCGGCTGCTCGACCACGTGTGGGACGAGAACGCCGACCCGCTCACGAACACGGTCCGGGTCACGGTGGGCACCCTGCGGCGCAAGGTCACCCGTGACGATGACGCCGAGCCGCCGATCGAGACGGTGATCGGGGCCGGCTACCGGCTGCGCCCGGACCTGCTCGTTCCGCCGGCCGAGGGCCCGGGCCCGGCCGATGGCTGACGGGGGCGGGCCGGTCCCGAACCCGGCCGGCCCCGACGGCCGTGACGCCTGGCGGGCCGACGACATCCCGCTGTCGCGGCCCTCTCGGCGCCTGGTGCAGCTGGCCGACGCCCTGCCCGACTGGGTGGGCTCGGTCCGGTTCCGGCTGACGGCGCTCTACTCGCTCGTCCTGTTCGGGCTGGCCGCGTTCATGGTGGCCGGCATCTACGCGCTGATCGCCACCCGGCTCCACGAGGAGAAGGTGTACGTCAACCGCGAGGTCACCACCGTCGAGCAGGTGCCTGGCGGGATCCGGCTCACGCCCACCCAGATCCGCGCCGAGTACCGCTCGGTGGAGGCGCTCGCCAACGACCGGGCGCTGGGCCTCCTGCGCACCTACTCCACCTCTGCGCTGGTCCTGCTGTTCCTCGCCAGCCTGGGGGTGGGGTGGGCCGTCGCGGGGCGGGTCCTGGCCCCCATCGGGCGGATCACGTCGGTGGCGCGCGACATCCAGGCCACCGACCTCTCGCGGCGCATCGCCCTGCGCGGCCCGCCCGACGAGCTGCGCGAGCTGGCCGACACCTTCGACGCCATGTTGGCCCGCCTCGACGACGCCTTCGAGGGGCAGCGCCGGTTCATCCAGGAGACGTCGCACGAGCTCCGGAACCCCCTCGCCGTCATCCGCACCAACCTCGACGTGGCCCTCGCCGACCCCGACGCCGATGCCGCCGACCTGCGCCACACGGCCGAGCTGGTGGGTCGCTCGGCGGAGCGGATGTCCCGGTTGGTCGACGACCTGCTGCTCTACGCCCGGCGCGGGGCCCCCGCCCACGAGGTCGGCCGCCTCGACCTGGCCACGGTCCTGCACGAGGTCTCCGAGGAGTTCCGGGCGCCCGCCCGCCTCCGCGAGCTCACCATCTCGGTCGCCGCCGAGCCGGGGCTGGCGGTGCTGGGCGATCGGGTGGCCCTCCGTCGGGCGGTCGCCAACCTCCTCACCAACGCGGTCCGCCTGGCTCCCGCCGGCTCCACGATCGCCGTGGAGGGGGCGCCCGAGGACGCCTGGGTGCGCGCCTCGGTGGCCGACGAGGGACCGGGCATCCCGGAGGACCAGCGCGACTTGGTCTTCCAGCGCTTCTGGCGCGGCGACCACAACGCGGCGCGCGAGGACGGGCGCAGCGGCCTCGGGCTGGCCATCGTGGACCAGATCGTCCGGGACCACCGCGGGACGATCCAGCTGGCGCCCTCGGCAGCGGGCGGATCGGTGTTCACGATCCGGCTGCCCGCGGCCGACGGCCCGGAGCAGCCGGCCCCGATCCCCTGAGGCCCGGGAACCGGCCGCCTCGCATCGGTGGGAGCGACCCCCGCGAGCGGGGAGGCCCGCGCCGGCCGGCACCGGCGGGCAGGATGGTCGCGTGCGATGCGGACCTCGGGGGCCTGGACACCCGGCTCACCGCCCTGCGGTCCGACGGGTCGAGGCCGACCTGCCCGGCGACGCGCGGGTGCTCACGCGTGGCGACCCGACCGTCGCGGCGGCGCTCGGCGGCCGACCGGTGATCCACGACCCGAGGCCGACCACCGCAGCTCGGGGGCGGTCGTGATCGAGGCCATCGGGAGCGCCATCACCCCGGCGATCGCGATCGCGCTCAGCCCGGTCCCCGTCGTCTTCATCGTGCTCGTCCTGGCCTCGCCCCGGGGGCGTGCCAACGGGCCGGCGTTCGCGCTCGGGTGGTTCCTCGGCGCGTGCCTGGTCACCGGCGCGGTCGTCCTCCTCGCCGGTGAGGCCGTGGAGGACGACGGTGCGTACGACACGGGGGTGAACGTGCTCCAGGCCTTGCTCGGCGGCCTGTTCCTCGGGTTGGCCGTCAAGACCTGGCGCGGTCGTCCCCGCCCCGGCGTCGACGCGCCGACCCCGGCCCTCTTCTCGAAGGTCGCCGAGCTCGGCCCCTCGGGCGCCTTCGCCACCGGGTTCGCGCTGGTGGTCCTGAACCTCAAGAACCTGCCGCTGTCGATCAGCTCGGGGCTCTCGATCGCGCAGCACGACGATCTGACCGGCCCCAGCGCGGTCCTCGCCGTCGTCGCCTTCGGCCTGCTGGCGTCCTCGAGCGTCGTGGTCCTCGTCCTGTACGCCCTGGTGGCGGGGGAGCGGAGCCGGGCGCCGCTCGAGGGCCTCGAGGTCTGGCTGCTCGACAACAAGGCCACCATCCTCGTGGTGCTGTTGACCCTGCTCGGCGCCTACCAGGTGAGCGAGGGGCTGACCGGGGGCGCGTGATCCCGCGCCCCGTCCGTCGCCGGGCACCAGAGCGCGGGTACCGGTCCACCGCTGCGGTCCCGAGCCCTCACCGCACGGCCCGGGCGGCTCACAGGTGTCGCACAGCGATCGTTTACCGACCCTTTCGGGACGGCTCCGTAGCGTCGACGGCGTGGAAGACCAACGATTCGATCCCCCCCGCCCGGCGGGCAGCTGGCCACCTCCTGTGGGCGCCTCGCCCTGGGAGCCCGCGCCCGCATCGGTCCGCCCGCCCGAACCGCTCCACCCCGGCCCGCCCGCCGCACCCTGGCCGGGCTCGACCAGGTCCGTCCCGCCCGGTGCCGCGTCGCCCGGGCCGCCGCCGACGCCATCACGCGCCCCCCGCGGCCGGGCGGGGCTCGCCGCCCTCGCCGTCGTCGCCGTCTTCACCGCTGGTGTGGGTGGGGTCCTCGTCGGACGTGAGCTGGCCGACGACGACGGTCCGGTGACCACCGCCGACGCCACCGCCGCGTCGAGCGAGCCCA
The DNA here is from genome assembly GCA_038241315.1 of Acidimicrobiales bacterium. Lineage (GTDB taxonomy): Bacteria > Actinomycetota > Acidimicrobiia > Acidimicrobiales > Iamiaceae > Aquihabitans. The sequence continues at coordinate 9,601 of JBBRFU010000097.1, forward strand.
TCGCCGCCGAGCCGGGCCCGGTGGACCCCGACGCGGTCGAGCCGGCCGCGGCGGTGGCCGAGGCCCTCGGGCCGGCCGTGGTGCAGATCGAGACCGGCACCGGCCTCGGGTCGGGCTTCGTCTACGACGCCGACGGCCTCGTGCTCACGGCTGCCCACGTCGTCGCCGACGCCACCTCGGTCACCGTCCGGATGGCCGACGGCAGCCGGCAGGAGGGCGAGGTCCTCGGCACCGACGACAGCACCGACGTCGCCGTGGTCCGCATCGAGGGGTCCGACGACCTCCCGGTCGCCGAGCTCGCCACCGGGGTCGAGCTCCAGGTCGGCCAGACGGCGATCGCCATCGGGAGCCCCTTCGGGCTCGACCAGACCGTCACCGCCGGCATCGTCAGCGCCGTCGGCCGGTCCACCGAGACGCCGGGCGGGGTCATCCCGGCCATCCAGACCGACGCCCCGATCAACTCGGGCAACTCCGGCGGCGCGCTCGCCGACCGGCAGGGCCGGGTGATCGGCATCAACGACTCGATCATCACGGGGAACGCCCAGTCCAGCGGGAACGTGGGGGTGGGCTTCGCCATCCCCGTCGACATCGCGAAGGCGGTCGCCGACAAGATCGTGGCGGGGGAGTCCACCGAGGCCGGGTTCCTGGGCGTGGGCGGCGCCGACGCCACGGGCGACCGGGCGGGCGCGGCGATCACCGAGGTCGAGCCGGGATCGCCGGCCGACGAGGCGGGCGTCACCGACGAGGACGTGGTCACCGCCGTCGACGATCGCGACGTCTCGTCGATGGTCGACCTGGCCGCGGCGGTGCGGACCAAGGCGCCGGGCGACCAGGTGACCCTCACCCTCCTCCGCGACGGCGAGGAGCGGACGGTCGAGGTCACCCTCGCCGCCGCCGAGGCGATCGGCAGCCGCCCCGGCGGGTGACGCCCGGGGAGCGGGCCCGACCGCCTCGGTAGGCTCGGGGTCCCATGGACCTCGTCATCATCCTCGCCGTCCTCGCCGCCGTGCTCCTCGTGGCCGGCGGGGCGTACCTCGTCGTCAGCCGCAGCCGGACGCGCGGCCCGGAGCTGGAGCCGCCGGCCACGGGCGGGGTGCTGGCCCCGCCCCGACCGCCCGTCGAGGTCGACCGCGGGACGGGCGCGGTGGCGGTCGACGAGGCCGATCTGCTCGACCGGCCCGTCATCGAAGAGGTGCCGATCGAGGTCGTCCCGGAGCCGGAGCCCGTCGGGCGCCGCCCCTCCTTCCGGGACCGCCTCGCCCGGGCCCGGGCCACCTTCGCCGGCTTCCTCGGCCGGACCACCATCGACGAGGAGACCTGGGACGAGCTGGAGGAGGCCCTCATCCGCGCCGACCTCGGCGTCGGACCGGCCACCCAGCTCCTCGACGACCTGCGGGCCCGGGTCAAGGAGGAGGGGCTGGAGACCGGCGATCAGCTCGTGGCCGCGCTCAAGGCCGAGATGAAGCAGCGGCTCCAGGTCACCGACCGGAGCCTCCGCCTGGACGAGGGCCGCACCAACGTGTGGCTGTTCGTGGGGGTCAACGGCGTGGGCAAGACCACCACCATCGGCAAGCTGGGCAAGCGCCAGGTGATGGCCGGCCACCAGGTGGTGATGGCGGCGGGCGACACCTTCCGGGCCGCGGCGGCCGAGCAGCTGGAGGCCTGGGCGGGCCGCGCCGGCGCCGACCTCGTCCGCGGCGCCGAGGGAGCCGACCCGAGCGCCATCATCTTCGACGCCGTGGAGTCGGCCGCCGCGAAGGGCGCCGACCTGGTGCTGGCCGACACCGCGGGGCGGCTGCACACCAAGTCGAACCTGATGGAGGAGCTGCGGAAGGTGCGGCGCGTGGCGGACCGCGATCCCGGCCACGTCACCGAGGTCCTGCTCGTCCTCGACGCCACCACCGGCCAGAACGGCCTCGTGCAGGCCCGCCAGTTCACCGAGGCCACCGAGGTCACGGGCGTGGTGCTCACCAAGCTCGACGGCTCGGCCAAGGGCGGCATCGTCTTCGCCATCCACTCCGAGCTGGGCATCCCGGTGAAGCTGGTGGGCCTGGGCGAGACCGTCGACGACCTGGTCGACTTCGACCCCGACGAGTTCGTCGACGCCCTCTTCTCGGCCTGACGCCGCACGGCGGGGCGCTAGGTTCGGCGGCGCCCGATCGCCCCTGCTCCCCGGAGACCCTCGATGTTCTCGCTGATCCTCCTCCCCTTCAAGCTCGCCATCGCCTTCTTGAAGCTGTCCGGGTTCAAGGGGCTGGTCTTCCTCCTGCTCGGGGTGGGCGTCGGCCTGCTGATCGCCCCCCAGCGGGGCGCGCAGCTGCGGGCCCAGCTCCAGGCCCGCCTGGAGGAGGCCCGCACCGCGGGCGGGGCCCCGACGGTCACCAGCGCCGCCCCGCCGGCGGCCTGACCCCGGGCCCGCGCCGGGATCGGGCCGGTCCGCCCGGTCCGTCCCGTCCCGACCGGCCGGTGGCTCGGGGCTGACCGGGGCCCACGGTCAGACGAGGTAGCCGACGACGTCCAGCACCACGTGGGTGGGGGCGGTGGAGGCCACGCTCTTGAGGGCGATCGAGGCGAACCGCGACACCCGGGTGGTGACCGAGGTGGTCGCCTTGTCGCCGGTGAAGGACCACTGCCCGGCGGTGACCGCCGGGACCTGGAGCCCCGGCCCGATGCGGAGCGTCCCCGTGCCCTGGGTCCCGGTGAGGCTCAGGTTCAACAGGACGCCCACCGCGCCCCGCGGCAGGACCCGGCTCAGGTCGATGGTGCGCGTCTCGCCCGGCCGGATGTACACGTCCGGTGCGATCCGGGAGTCGTAGACCCGCTGGGGCAGGGGCAGCAGCACGGTGGACAGGGCCCCGGCCGCGAAGCCCACCCGGACGCCGTTCACCACGTTGGCGCTGGTGGTGGGCATCCCCAGCTGCAGCTTGGTGCCATGGGGGAAGGGGCCGCTCGAGGTGCCGGGCACCACGCGGCGGGTGGCGTGGACGGTGGTGCCCGCGCGGACGACGACGTCGGCCACGACGACCGGCAACGACCCGCTGCCCGCCTGCCAGACCCGGCCGCGGGTGGTGACGTCGGTGGCGTTGGCGGTGTACCACTCGAGGTCCGACAGCACCGCGCCCGGCGGGAGGTCCATCGAGGCCCACATCGTGCTGTCGAGCACCCCGTAGCCCCCCGACGCGTTGAAGGCCCGTGCGCCCCGCTCGGGCATGAAGTCGAACTGGGTGAGGAAGCGGTAGGACACGCCTTCGAGCGGCGTCGAGGCGATCGGTGCCAGCCCGGCCGGGGTGGCCCGGGTGCCGGTCGCCACGGTGTCGCCGGCCGGGAGCCCGTCGCCGGGGGGCGCGGCGCCCGCCGGGGGTGCCACCAGGCCCGAGGCCAGCACGGCCCCACCGCCCAGGCCGCCGAGGCGGGACAGCAGCCCGCGCCGCGTCAGTCGATCGTCTCGTGCTGTCCCCATGAACTCGCCCTCCCGGTGGTTCCCTGCTCGGACGCGTCCGATGTGTGCGGTCAGTAGAGGCGTCGCTGCCCGCACCGTCAAGGCGACGCGGCCGGGAACCGGGACCCGCCGGTCCGTCCGGTAGCATCGAGCAGCCATGTTCGAGTCACTCTCAGACCGCTTCGACGGGATCTTCAAGAAGCTTCGCGGCAAGGGTCGCCTCGGCGAAGCCGATGTCGACGAGGTGCTGCGCGAGATCCGTCTCGCCCTGCTCGAAGCCGACGTCAACTTCACCGTCGTCCGGGGCCTGGTGGCCCGGATCCGCGAGCGCGCCATCGGCGCCGAGCTGCACGCCGCGCTGGATCCGGCCCAGCAGGTCATCGACATCGTCCACCAGGAGCTGATCGCCACCCTGGGCGGCGAGACCATCCGGATCACCTACGCGGCGAAGCCGCCCACGGTGGTCCTCATGGCCGGCCTCCAGGGCTCCGGCAAGACCACCAACTCGGCCAAGCTGGCCCGGTGGTTCAAGGCCCAGGGCCGGAACCCCATGCTGGTGGGCGCCGACCTCCAGCGCCCCGCCGCCGTGCAGCAGCTGCGCACCCTGGCCGCCCAGGTCGACGTGCCGGTCTTCTCGGCCACCGACGACGTGGTGGCCTCGGGACAGGGCGACCCGGTCGAGGTGGCGCAGGCCTGCATCGCCGAGGCCCGACGGCTCGGCCGCGACGTGGTCATCGTCGACACCGCCGGCCGCCTGGCCATCGACGCCGAGCTCATGGAGCAGGTGCGCCGGATCTCCGAGGCCACCTCGCCCGATTACACGTTCCTCGTGGTCGACGCCATGACCGGCCAGGACGCCGTCACCGTCGCCGAGAACTTCCACCAGACGCTGGCCCTCGACGGCGTCATCCTCACCAAGCTCGACGGCGATGCCCGGGGCGGCGCCGCCCTGTCGGTCAAGGAGGTGGTGGGCAAGCCCATCGCCTTCGCCTCCACCGGGGAGAAACTCGACGAGTTCGACCTGTTCCACCCCGACCGCCTCGCCGGTCGGATCCTGGGGATGGGCGACATCCTCACGCTCATCGACAAGGCCAAGGACGCCTTCGACGAGAGCCAGGC
>JBBRFU010000098.1:0-14085 GCA_038241315.1 Acidimicrobiales bacterium
TCGACCCCCGACGGGTGGCCGAGTGGGTGCTGCGCATCATCGTCTCCGTGATCACCACCCCGGCCGTCACGGTCGACCTCGACGACCCCGACGACCTCGGCGCCTTCCTCCGCGACCACCTGGTGGCCGGCCTCGGCTGACCCCGCTCGACCGCGGCGCCGGATCGGGGCTCACCAGGGGTCGATGCCGGGGCGCTTCTTGGTGGTGCGGGGCTCGGGGGGCGGGGCGGAGGCCAGTGCGGCGAGGACGCGGTCGCGGGTCTCGGCCGGGTCGATCACGTCGTCGATCTCGAGGTGGGCGGCCATGTTGAGCGCCTCCCCGTGGCGGTAGGCCGCCTCCACCATGTGGTCGAAGGCGTCCTGGCGCTCGTCGGGGTCGGCGATGGCCTCGAGCTCGGCGCGGAAGCCGAGCTTCACCGCGCCCTCCAGGCCCATCCCGCCGAACTCGCCCGTGGGCCACGACACGGTGGTGACCGGCGCCCGGAAGCTGCCCCCGGCCATCGCCATGGCGCCCAGCCCGTAGCCCTTGCGCAGCACCACCGTCACCAGCGGCACGGTGATCGAGGCGCCCGAGACGAACAAGCGCGAGAACCGCCGCACCTGGGCCGTCTCCTCCGCCGCCGGGCCCACCAGGAAGCCCGGCGTGTCGCACAGCGAGAGCAGCGGGACATCGTGGGCGTCGCACAGCTGCACGAAGCGGGCGGCCTTGTCGGCCGCCTCGGCGTCGATGGCCCCGCCGAGCACCGCCGGGTCGTTGGCGAACACCCCCACCGGGCGCCCCGCCAGGCGCGCCAGGGCGGTGACGATGCCGGTGCCGAAGCCCCGGCGCAGCTCCAGCACGCTGCCCTCGTCGGCCAGGCCGGCGATCACCCGCCGCACGTCGTAGACCGTCTTGCGGTGCTCGGGCACCACGTCGCGCAGCGCGGTGGGATCCGGCGCCACCCCGGGCGCCACCGGGCCCTGGAAGTACGACAGGTACCGCTTGGCCACCGCCACGGCCTCGACCTCGTCGGTCACCGCCACGTCGACCACGCCGTTGGCCACCTGGACCTCGATCGGCCCCACGTCCTCGGGCCGGAAGACGCCGAGGCCGCCACCCTCGATCATGGCGGGGCCGCCCATGCCGATGTTGGCGTCGGCGGTGGCGATCACCACGTCGCAGCAGCCGAGCAGGGCGGCGTTGCCGGCGAAGCAGCGACCGGCGGCGATGCCCACGGTGGGCACCAGGCCCGACAGCCGAGCGAAGTACTCGAACGCCCGGGTGTCGAGGCCGGCGATCACCGGCACGTCGGTGTCGCCGGGACGGCCCCCGCCGCCCTCGGCGAAGAGCACGACCGGCAGGCGCAGCCGCTCGGCCAGCTCGAGGATGCGATCCTTCTTGTGGTGGTTGCGCTGGCCCTGGGTGCCGGCCAGGACGGTGTAGTCGTAGGCCACCACCGCGCAGCGGGCCCGCTCCTCCCCCACCAGGTCGCTGTTGACCCGACCGACGCCCGTGATGAGCCCGTCGGCCGGCGTGCGGGCCTGGAGGTCCTCCCGGGTGCGACGCGCCTCCTGGGCGGCGAACGCGAAGCCGCCGTACTCCTGGAACGAGCCCTCGTCGCAGAGGTCGGCCACGTTCTCCCGCGCCGTGCGCTGCCCCCGGGCGTGGCGCTTGGCCACCGCCTCCGGGCGGGCGTCGTCGGCCAGCAGGGCCCGCCGCCGGTGCAGCTCGGCCAGGTCGGCCCGCGGCCCGGTGCCGCCGCCCGGTCTGCTCGACGCCGCCGCAGCGGACGGCACCGCGGCCGGCGGTGCGACATCGCCGCCCACGACCGGCACGAGCACGGCCAGCACCTGGCCCGCGACCACCGCCGCGTCCACCGCCACCGCCACCGAGGCCACCCGACCGGCAGCACCGGCGAGCACGGGGTGCTCCATCTTCATGGACTCGAGGACCGCGACGACCGCACCCGCCTCCACGACCTGGCCCACCGCGGCGGGGAGGGCGACCACCGTGGCCGCCATGGGCGCGACCACCTCGACGGGACCGGTGGGCTCGGGGGCTGCGGGCATCCGGCAGACCTACCACGTGGCGCCGTCGGTCCCACGACGCCCGCGCGCCGCGAGCCGAGCGACCGGGCCTCGGCCGGTGCCAGACTGCGCGGACCCGACCGAGGAGGACCACCGTGCCCGAGCTGGAACCCGTGCCCGAGGACTGGGAGCGGGCGTTGTGCGTGGTGGCCCACCCCGACGACCTCGAGTACGGCGCCGCCTCTGCCGTCGCCCGCTGGACCGACCAGGGCAAGGAGATCGCCTACCTCCTGGTCACGTCGGGCGAGGCCGGCATCGACTCCCTGGCACCCGACGAGTGCGCCCGCGTCCGCCAGGAGGAGGAGCGCCGCTCGGCCGCCGTGGTGGGCGTCGACGTGGTGGAGTTCCTCGGTCACCCCGACGGCCTCGTGGAGGCGTCGATCACCCTGCGCCGAGATCTCGCCACCGCCATCCGCCGGCACCGGCCCGAGGTGGTGGTGTCGATCAACCTCCGGGATTCGTGGGGCGGCGCCAGCTTCAACCACGCGGACCACCGCAACACCGGCCTCGCCCTGCTCGACGCCGTGCGCGACGCCGCCAACCGGTGGGTGTTCCCCGGCGCCGGTGGCGACCCGTGGGCCAGCGTGCGCTTCGCCCTCCTCAGCGGCTCACCGCAGGCCACCCACGGCACCGACGTCACCGCCACGTTGGACCGGGGCATCGCCAGCCTGCGCGAGCACCGGGCCTACCTCGACGCGCTCGATCCGGGCTCCACGGCGGACCCCACCGCCTTCCTCCGCACGAACGCCGAGGACGCCGGTCCCGCCCTCGGCGTGGCCCTCGCCGCCACCTTCGAGCTCATCGCCTTCGGCTGAAGCCGGGCACCCGCCCTCGGCGACCACCCTGCGGGTCACCCCGCCGGCCACCGGACCGTCGGCGTGGCGCCCGCGGGTGGACCCGGCGCCGGTCAACCAGGGGTGTGGGCCACGTGACCGGCACGGAACCGGACGGCCTCGAGGAACCGGTCGACGGCGCCGACCGCGTAGAGGGTGCGGGGCGAGTCGAACACCTCGAAGGCGTGCTGGGCGCCGGGCAGCTCGGCGTAGGCCACGGGGTTCTTGGACTCGGCCCGCAGCATGGCCACGAACGACCGGGCCTGCTCCACGGGCACGAGCGTGTCGTTGGCCCCGTGCACCACGAAGAAGGGCGGCGCGTCGGGACCGACCCAGCTCATCGTGGAGGCCTGCTCCCAGACGTCGGGGGCGTCGGCCTGCTTCGACTTGAGCACCAGCCGGGCGAGCATGTCCTCCATCGACGCCAGCCCGGTGCCGTCGCGGTTGGTCCAGTCGTAGACCCCGTAGAACGGCACCGCGGCGGCCACCGAGGTGTCGGCCTCCTCGAACCCGGGCTGGAACGCCGGCTCGTTGGCGGACAACGCGGCCAGCGAGGAGAGGTGACCGCCGGCCGACCCGCCGGTGATGCACACGAAGTCGGGATCGCCACCGTGGTCGGCGATGTTGGCCTTCACCCACGCCAGCGCCCGCTTCACGTCGACGATGTGGTCGGGCCAGGTGGCCCGGGGGCTCAGCCGGTAGTTGATGGCGACGCAGACCCAACCCCGATCGGCGAGGTGGGACATGAGGGGGTTGGCCTGCTGCTCCTTGGTGCCGACCACCCAGCCGCCACCGTGGACCTGCACCAGCACGGGCGCCTTGGCGTCGCGCGGCAGGTCGGGCCGCTTCCAGATGTCGAGCTCGTTGCGGCGACCGGCGTCGCCGTAGCTCAGGGGCGCGCCCGTGACGTAGCCCTTGCGCCGGTTCTGGAGCGGCCCCTGCACGATGCGTCGGCGGGTGATCTCCACCACCGGCCGGGGGACCATGGGATCGGTGCCGGCATCGAGCTCGTCGCCCAGGCCCTCGCGCAGGGCGTGGTCGAAGACCTCGCCGGCGAGCATCGACTCCTTCCAGATCCGTACCAGCGACGCCCACGAGGCCGCGGACACGCCGAGGCCCACCCAGCCGGCAGGCGTCCGCAGCGCGCCCCGGCCGACGAACCCCGCCGTGGCGAGGGCCTGCCAGGCCACGGCGTGGAGCGGCAGCTCGGAGGTGAGCCACCCGGGGAAGAAGCCGGCGGTGCCGATGCGGCCACCTCGACCCAACGGCGCGCGGGCGTTGGCCGTGTTGAGGGCGCCGAGGGCGGCGGCCCCGAGGAACCACCTGCCGGTCGGGTCGACCGCGTCGGACGGACGTGCTGCTCGCGTCATCCCCCCATTGTGATGCCTCGTCAGGCGCGACGCCCAAGGGAGGGAGCCGGGCGAGCGGTGCCCTGGGCGGGGCGGAAGGCCGTCGCCGACGCGGCGCCCCACCGCTGCAGCGCGATCGTCTCGACCACGACCGCGACGAGGACGACCGCCACGCTGGCGACCACCGGCGCCACCGCGTCCTCGGCGCTCGCGACCGCGGCCGCGGCGCCGGCGACGAGCACGAGCGGGCGGACGAGGGTGAGCGGGCCCAGGATCGTCACCATCGCCAGCGTGGCCCACCGAGACGGCGCCACGTACCAGCCCGCCAGCGCCACGCCCGTGAGCGCGGCGAAGGCGGCGTACACGGTCAGCAACGCGGCGCCCGAGCGGGTCAGGTCGTCGAGCAGCGCCCCGGGATCTCCCGCCGCCAGGAGCAGCGCGCCGAACCAGCACGCCAGGAGCACGGCCGCCGCCGCCCCCGCTGCGGCGCCGACCCGCGCCGCGTGGTGCTCGAGCTCGGACCGGTCCACGAACGCCGAGTAGCCGCACACCGCCCGGTAGCCGACGAGCGAGGCGTCGGCCACGAGCAGGAGGACGAGCGCGCCGGCCACCGCCGCGGTCACCACGGGCCCCGCTCCGGGACCAGGCGGGCCGCCGACGGGCCGAGCGCGTCCACGAACGAGCCGACGAGGCGGGCGTCGAGGCCGATCACGGGCCGGACCACGTCGAGCACGGGCAGCCAGCGGTTGGGCAACCCGAAGAGCGCCGTGGCCATCGCCGGGGCCCCCTGGGCCACCGCATCGAGCAGCACCCGGTCCGGGTGCGCCCGCTGGATCGAGCGCACCCCGTCGTGGCGGGCCAGCGGGTCGCGCATCCGGGCCCGGTGGAAGATCCGCGCGCCGAGCGGGGCGAGGTAGGTGGGCACGGGATCCCAGTGCAGGAAGGCGGGCGCGGCCGCCTGGCCGGCGAAGAACGGCGCCAGCTCGTCCGTCGACAGGTGGTGCAGCAGGCCCGACGAGACGAAGACGTCGACCCCGCCCGACAGGGCGAGGGCGTCGCCGACCTCGAAGTGGCAGGCCAGCCCCTCGGCCTCGGCCAACCGGCGGGCCTCGACCACCAGGACGGGATCGAGGTCGCAGCCGATGAGGTCGACGTCGGCGCCGAGCGCGCCCGTCCCCGCCACCCAGCGCACGAAGTAGCCCAGCCCCGACCCCACGTCGACCACCCGCAGGCGGCGAGACGGTGCGGGGCCACCGGCGCGGACGGCGGCGAGCACCGCCCGCAGCAGGGCGGCCGAGTGCTGCGCCTGGCGCAGCTCCTCCCAGAGCCGCTGGAGCTGCACGTGCATGCGCACCAGGACCTCGTCGACCGCCGCCCCCTGGAGGTGGCCCCGGTCGTCCACCGGGAGGCGGGCCACGAGGCGGGCGGCCCGACGGTCGCCGGCGGCCCGGAGCCGGTCGACCACCTCGTCGCGAGCCACCGGGAGCCGCTCGCCGGTCCGGGGATCGAAGGCGATCACGAGGTCCGACACCTCGAGCCGGGGCCGTGACCCCTGGGGACCCGGACCCGCGGCCATGGCCGTCGGTCTACTCCACCAGCCGGAGCCCGCTGGGGGCGATGGAGGCCTCGGGGTGGGCCAGGTCGACGGTGAACTCGGTGCGGTGGGCGGGGAACACGTACTCGCCGATGAGCACCGGGGCCCCCGCCACGTCGGAGGTGACGCGCTCGCAGACCAGCACGGGCGAGCCGACGGGCACCTGCAGGAGCTCGGCGTCGTCGGCGCCCGCGGCGTCGGCGCCGATCGTCTGGGTGGCCCCGCCGAAGGTGATCGGCAGGAGGTCGTAGAACGACTGCTCCTGCACCTGGGCCCGGCTGACCTCGGCCCCCAGGTGCTCGGGGCACCAGACCGTGACCCGGGCGAACGGCACGCCGTCGGCCAGGTTGACGCGGCGGACCTTCAGGGCCTTCTCGACGTGGAGCGTGGCCCGCACCCGCGCCGGGGGCCGCACGAACGCGAAGTCGAGGATGCGGCGCTCGGAGCGGCGGCCCTCGGCCTCCAGCTGGGCCTCGATGGTGGCCAGGCGCACGAGCGGCTGGCGCACGGTGTCGCCGGACACGAACCAGCCGAACCCCTGGCGGGCGTCGACCAGCCCCTCGGAGCGGAGGGCCTCGAGCGCCTTGCGGATGGTCACGCGAGAGGCGCTGTAGTGTCCCGACAGCTCGGACTCGGACGGCAGCAGGCGTCCCGCGGTGAACTCGCCCCCCTCCACCCGCATCCGGAGGTCGTCGGCGATGTCGCGGTAGCGGATCGTGCGCACTTGTCTCATAGTTGTATGCTTTCCAACGTCGGCGCAAGCAGCGCACCGACGACCCCCGAACCCCAAGTCGCCGAGGTGACCCCATGGCCGTGACCGCAACCACCCCGATCGAGCTCGTCGAAGCGGTGTACGCCACGCTCGCCGACCGCGTCGCCACCGGCCGCGAGCGACTGGGCCGGCCCCTCACCCTCACCGAGAAGGTGCTGGTCAACCACCTGCGAGACGTCGAGAGCGGCGGCCTCGAGCGGGGCGTCAGCTACACCGACTTCGACCCGGACCGGGTCGCCATGCAGGACGCCACCGCCCAGATGGCCCTCCTCCAGTTCATGACCGCCGGCCTCCCCGAGGTGCAGGTCCCCTCCACGGTGCACTGCGACCACCTGATCCAGGCCAAGGTGGGCGCCTCCATCGACCTCGGGGTGGCCATCGACACCAACGCCGAGGTCTACGACTTCCTCGAGAGCGTCTCGGCCAAGTACGGCATCGGCTTCTGGAAGCCGGGGTCGGGCATCATCCACCAGGTGGTGCTGGAGCAGTACGCGTTCCCCGGCGGGATGATGATCGGCACCGACAGCCACACCCCCAACGCGGGTGGGCTCGCCATGGTGGCCATCGGCGTCGGCGGCGCCGACGCCGTCGACGTCATGACCGGCTACCCGTTCAACGTGCGCTTCCCCAAGGTCATCGGCGTCCACCTCACCGGCCGGCTGTCGGGCTGGAGCTCGGCCAAGGACGTCATCCTCGAGGTGGCCCGGATCCTCACCGTCAAGGGCGGCACCGGCGCCATCGTCGAGTACTTCGGCGCCGGCGCCGAGACCATCTCCGCCACCGGCAAGGCCACCATCTGCAACATGGGCGCCGAGATCGGCGCCACCACCTCGCTGTTCGCCTACGACGACACCATGGACGCCTACCTCCGGGCCACCCGCCGCGAGGCCATCGCCGATGCCGCCCGGGGCGCCCGCGACGACCTCCGCCCCGACCCCGAGGCCTACGAGAACCCGGCCGACTTCTACGACCAGGTGATCGAGATCGACCTCGACACCCTGGCCCCGCTGATCAACGGCCCCCACTCCCCCGACTACGCCCACAAGGTCTCCGAGATCGGCGCCACCGCCACCGAGAAGGGGTGGCCGCTGGAGATCAGCGCCACCCTCATCGGATCGTGCACCAACTCGTCCTACGAGGACATCACCCGGGCCGCCTCCATCGCCCGCCAGGCCTCGGCCAAGGGCCTCCGCGCCAAGACCAAGCTGCTCATCACCCCCGGGTCCGAGCAGGTGCGGGCCACGATCGAGCGCGACGGCCTCCTGGCCGACCTCGAGGCCATCGGCGGCGAGGTCCTGGCCAACGCGTGCGGCCCCTGCATCGGCCAGTGGTCCCGCCCCGACATGGACCCGTCCACGGTCAACACGATCGTCAACTCGTACAACCGCAACTTCCCGAAGCGCAACGACGGCTCGGCCAACACCTTGAGCTTCGTCACCTCGCCCGACACGGTCATCGCCATGGCCCTCGCCGGCCGGCTCGACTTCAACCCCGTCACCGACACCCTCACCACGGCCGACGGCGAGGCGGTCCACCTCGACGAGCCGGTGGGCATCACCCTCCCCGAGGCCGGCTTCGACCCCGGCGAGGACACCTTCGTGGCCCCGCCCGCCGAGCGCTCCGACGTCGACGTCGCCGTGTCGCCGACGTCGGACCGCCTCCAGCTGCTGGAGCCCTTCCCGGCCTGGGACGGCAACGACTTCATCGCCCTGCCGCTCCTCCTGAAGGCCCACGGCAAGTGCACCACCGACCACATCTCCATGGCCGGCAAGTGGCTCAAGTACCGGGGCCACCTGGAGAACATCTCCGGCAACCTGTTCGCCGGCGTGATCAACGCCTTCACCGAGGCCGACGGCACCGGCAAGGACCCGATCGACGGCGAGACCCGCGCCTACCCCGACATCGCCAAGCACCTGCACGAGCAGGGCGTGTCCTGGGTGGCGGTGGGCGACGAGAACTACGGCGAGGGGTCCTCCCGCGAGCACGCCGCCATGGAGCCCCGCTTCCGGGGCGCCAAGGTGATCCTCGTCCGCAGCTTCGCCCGCATCCACGAGACCAACCTCAAGAAGCAGGGCGTGCTGCCGCTGACCTTCGCCGACCCGTCGGTGTACGACCAGATCGAGGAGGACGACAAGCTGTCGTTCCTCGGCCTGGCCGACCTCGAGCCCGGCAAGCCGGTCTACGCCGAGATCGTGAAGCCCGACGGGACCACGGTGCCGTTCGAGGGCCTGCACACCATGAACGACGAGCAGATCGCCTGGTTCCGTGCCGGCGGGGCGCTCAACATCATCCGGGCCCGGGCGGTGCAGGGCTGATGGCCCGCAAGCGCCGGCACGGCACGGGCGGCGGCGACGGGGGCGGCACCGGCGGCGAGCCCGCCCCGGCCACGCCCGGCATCGACCCGAACGTGGCCCTCTTCGCCTCCTACGTCCGTGAGGGCAAGCAGCGCGAGCGGGACGCCAAGCGGGCCGCCCGCGACGCCCGCCAGCAGGCCGAGGCGGCCCAGCAGCTCGTGGCGGCCAAGGACGCCGCCGCGGCCGCGGTCAAGCGCCTGCGCGGCCGCGAGGGGGTCAGCGCCGAGGAGCGGGCCGCCGCCGACGCCGCCTACCGGGACGCGCTGGCTGCCGTCGTCGCCGTCGAGACCGGCGCCGCGCCCGCCTGGGCCCCACCGCCACCGGAGCCCGAACCAGCCACCGCAACAGACGCCGAGCCGGACGCCGTGGCCGAGCCGGACGCGGACGCCGAGCCGAAGTCGGCGTCGGAGTCGGGGCCCAAGCCGCGGTCTGAGCCGGAGCCGGACGCCGTGGCGACGTCGGAGCCGGACGCCGTCGCGGTGGCGGACGAGCCCACGGACCAGGCGCCGACCGAGCCGACCGACGCCGCGGCGCCCGAGACGGCCGAGGCGGCTCCGCCGGAGCCGACCGAACCCGGCTGACCGGCCGAGCCCACGGCGAGACAGGTGCCGCCTAGGGTGGCCCGGTGATCACGCGCACCCGAATCCTGCCCAGCGCCCTCCTCGCCGCGGCCCTGCTCGCCGGAGCCGTCGGCTGCGGCGTCGACACCAACGACGACGTCGCCACCGGCCCCACCGACACCGGGGTCGAGTCGACGACCACCGAGGCCGGTGGGGACGACGAGACCACCACCACCGAGCCCGACGACACCACCACCACCGAGCCCGACGAGGACACCACCACGACGGCGCCCGAGGAGGACCCCGACGTCACGGTGCCGACGCTGCCGCCGGGCATCGACGAGGACGCCATCCGCGACCAGATGGCCACCAGCTTCGAGTCGCTGGGGCTCACGTCGACCCAGGCGGAGTGCCTCGCCGACTCCTACCTCCGCGAGTTCGGCGCCGCCACCACCTCCCCGGACTACTCGAAGATGTTCGACCTCTTCGCCGAGTGCGACATCGACCCGATGTCCCTGGGCGAGTAGCCCACCCCGCACCCGGCCCGCCGCGGCGGCGCCTCAGTCCCGTCCGGGCCGACGCTCCAGCTCGGCGTCCGGATCGCCCCGGTAGCTGGCGGGCAGCGATCGGGCCAGCTCCTCGGGCGTCGGGTCCCGGTGCTCCCGGGCCTCGGCCGGCAGGAGGTCCACCAGCGCCGCCATGATCCGCCTGGTGTCGGCGTCGGCGCTCCGGTACTTGAGCTCGACCGGCGGCCCGACCCGGGCCCGCACGGTGGGCGGGTGGCCGAGGGCCAGGACGTTCGGCGTGCGGGCGTTGCGGGGCCAGACCTCCTCGGTCCCCCAGAGGCCGATCGGGATCACCGGTGCGCGGGTCTGGGCCGCGAGCTTGGCGGCGCCCCAGCGGCCCTTCAGGTCCGGGTCGAAAAAGGCCCGGCCCCGGGGGATCGTGCCCTGGGGCATGAGGGCGACCACCTCGCCGGCCGCCAGCGCGTCGGCGGCGGCGGCCAGGGGCTCGTCGGAGCCCGAACCCCGCTCGACGCGGATGCCGCCGAGGGCGGTGCTGATCTGGCCGACCACCGGGGCGTCGAACACCTCCTTCTTGCCGAGGAAGCGCACCGGGCGGCCCGTCCGCGCCATGACCATGCCGAGGGCCAGCGGGTCGAAGTAGGAGCGGTGGTTGCCGACGATGATCGCCGGGCCCGTCTCCGGGATGCGCTCGGTGCCGGCGATGTCGAAGCGCACCCACGGGAACAGCTGCGGGCGGGCCAGCAGCTGCACGATCCGCTGGGGCTCCATGCCGGCCCACTTGGGGACGCCGGCCGGCACGTCGAAGTGCTGGGTGGGCCACCGGCGCAGGGCGGCCACCAGCCGCAGGCGGGGATCGGGGTTGATGGCCGTGGGGTGGGCCACCGCCGAGAGGAGGGGGAGGTCGTAGATCGAGTCGGAGTAGGCGTAGCTGCGGGACACGTCGACGCCGTGGCGCCCGGCCCAGTCGCGGACCGCGGCGAGCTTCCCCGGGCCCCAGACGAAGAACCCGTCCACCGAGCCGTTGTAGCGGCCGCCCGCCTCGCCGTAGCGGGTGGCGAGCACGTCGTCGAAGCCGAGGGCGTCGGCGAGCGGCTTCACCAGGTCGTACGGCGACGTGGTGGCCAGGACGACCTTGCGGCCCTCCTCCTGGTGGCGTCGGATCAGCGCCTTGGCGAACCCCGGCACCTCCTCCACCAGCCGCTCGGCGGCCAGGCTCCCCGCCTCCTGCACCAACGCGCGGTCCCAGCCCGAGGCGGCCCGGGCCATCTGGCGGGTGACGAGCATGGACGGGAGCGTCTCCCCCACCACGTCGAAGAACTTGAAGACGAGGCCCTCGCCCGGGATCGATCGGTCGGGCAGCACGCCGACGTGCTTGAGCATGGTGCTGAACATCGGCCCGCTCGCGCCCACGAGCAGGGTGCGGTCCAGGTCGAAGAAGGCTGCGTCGTCCACCGGGCGAGACTACGTCGCGCCCTGCGGGGGCGAGCCCGGCGTGGCCTCGGCCACTTTTTGACGGGTCGTCAGATTCAGGGCACGCTGCCGCCCCGCCCACCCGCCGGAGGACCCGTGCCCCACCCGCTCGACGAGTACCCCATCCACCAGGCGCCGCTCTCCATGGCCGAGGTGGTCACCTCGGACCGCAACGCCTACGACCGGTACTACTTCAACGCCCACGGGCGCACCGGCGACCCGTTCGCCCTCTTCGGCATCGGGCTGTACCCGAACCTCGGGGTCATCGACGCCTACGTCAGCGTGCGCACCGGCGACCGACAGCTCACCGTGCGGGCGTCGGACGCCCTCGACGACCAGGACCGGCTCAACCCCGCCGTCGGCCCCTTCCGGCTCGAGGTCATCGAGCCGCTCCAGAAGCTGCGGTTCGTGTGCGACGGCGACGACCACGGCGTCGGGTTCGACCTCACCTGGGAGGGCTCCTTCCCGGCCGTCGACGAGGTGCACCACCTCTGGAAGACCGGCAGCCAGGTCGTGCTCGACGCCCAGCGCTTCGCCCAGGTCGGCACCTGGGAGGGCGAGCTGCGCGTCGACGGCACCACCCACGACGTCCGGCCCGACACCTGGGTCGGCACCCGCGACCGCTCCTGGGGCATCCGCCCGGTCGGCGAGCCGGCCGGGCCCGGGCGCGCCGCCGCCGAGCCCATCGAGGGCTTCTGGTGGAACTACGTGCCGCTGCGCTTCGACGACTTCGCCCTGGTGGTGATCGTGCAGGAGGACCCCGACGGCCACCGCGTGCTGAACGACGCCGTGCGCATCTGGCCGGCCGCCTCCGGGCGGCGGCCCGAGCAGCTGGGCTGGCCGCGCATCGACGTGCACTACACGTCGGGGACCCGGATGCCCGAGGGCGCCACCATCCACCTCACCGAGCCCGACGGGACGCCGCTCACGCTCGAGATCGAGACGCTCGGCCACGTCGCCCTCAACGCCGGCACCGGCTACGGGGGCGACACCTGGACCCACGGCGCCTGGAAGGGCCGCGACTGGGTGGAGGGCGTCGCGTTCGACCTGACCGACCCGGCCGTCGCCGGCATGGTGCCGTTCGGCCTGATCGACCACGTGGCCCGGGCCACGCTCGACGGCCAGGAGGGCTGGGGCCTCTTCGAGCTGGGCACCTTCGGCCGCCACGACCCGTCCGGCTTCGCCGACTACGGCAGCGTGGCCCCCTAGACGCGCGTCCCGGTGACGAGCGACCTGGTACCAGCCGCCCGTCCCGAAAGCAGGGAGACCGGGCGACCGAGGGCCAGGGGCGGCGGGTCCGGCCGTCCCAGCCCGGCGCGTCCCGGCGACGAGCGACCTGACACCGGCCGCCCGTCCCGGGAGCAGGGAGACGGGGCGACCGAGGGCCAGGGGCGGCGGGTCCGGCCGCAGCGGCGGCACTGGGCGACAACCGGTGCGGGCGCCCCGTCCAGCAGCGGTCCGGCGCGGTCCAGCACGGCGGCTGGATCCGACCGGCCAGGACCCGACGCGACGGAGGTGCCTCAGCCCACCGCCGAGGCCAGGGTGACGATCGCGGTCACCACCAGCAGGGCCAGGACGAGGCGTCGGAACTGCCCCGGGTCGATGAGGTAGGCCAGGCGGGCGCCGATCACGTGGCCGACGAACAGCGCCGGCAGGGACGCCGCCGCGCACCACCACCCGGTGGCGGAGGCGGCGCCGGACACCACGATCAAGGGGATGGCGACCACGTCGCAGGTCGCGAAGAACGACGTCGTGGTGGCCCGAAACCGGTGCTGCTCGGTGTCGGCCGCCTGCAGGAGCACGATCACCGGTGGGCCACCGGTGCCGAGGCTGCCGTTCAGCAGCCCCGACGCCACGCCGGCGGCCACCTGCGTGCCGGGCCGGGTCGACGGGCGCCGGTACCCCGCTCCCAGCACGACCACCATGGCCAGGACGACCACGGCCAGGCCGACCCGCAAGGGGTCCTCCGGGATGAGCGCCAGGCCGACCGCCCCCACCGGCAGCCCGACGGCGGCCCCGAGCAGCAGGCGGCGCAGCTCCGGCACCTGCACCCGGTCGCGCAGGCCCCAGGCCATGGTGCCGCTCGACACGAAGCCGGCGGCCATGGCCACCGCCACCGCGTCCTTGGGCCCGATGGCCAGCGAGCTCAACGGCACCGCCAGCAGCGCGAACCCGAAGCCGGAGACCTGCTGGACCACCGTGGCCAGGAACACCGCCCCGCACACCGCCGCCACCACCCCCCACGTCATGGGCCGGAACCTACGGGGTGGGTGCGCTCGGGCCACACGGGAACTGGGGCGCGGGTGGTGGCGGGCCTCGGGCGTTCTGCGCCGGGAACCGCTGGACCGCGCGGGAGTTGGGCCGCTCGGGTTGTCGCCAGCATCCGGTCGCTCGGGCCGGGGCCGGGGTTCCTGACCCCCTGCACCGCGCTGGACGGGGCGCCCGCGCCTGTTGTCGGCCAGTGCCATCGGCGCGGCCAGAGCCACCGTCCCTGGCCCTCGGTCCGCTCGTCTCCCCGCTACCGGGACGGGCGGCCGGTACCAGTTCGCTCGCCGGCAGG